>NZ_CP049744.1:304583-609166 GCF_000760935.2 Rhodococcoides fascians A25f
GTAGGTCAGTACCTGATGCAGCCGTTCGACATCGGCCGACGAATACGTCCGATAGCCCTTGGGGGTTCTCCCCGACGGCACCACCAACGCGATCTCGTCGTAGTGATGCAGCGTCCTGACGCTGACACCCACCAACTTCGAGACCGCGCCGACCTGCATGCCTGCCGAACCGTTCGCGGACGAATCACTCACGAAGGACACTGTGCTGCCTCCCGTGACGTGAGGGTCAAGCCTCCGATGACCGATCTCTAGCGAATCACACGTTCGCAGCCGGAGGTCGGCACGCCGGCCAGACGTTGCGCGAGCCAATCGTATGCGCCGGGACGGCCGTTGGACTGGGCGAGTGTGTGGTCTCCCGGGACCTCTTCGAGATGGACCGAAGCGCCTGCGGCGCACCATTGGTCCTGCACGGCCTCGGCACCTTCCTTGGGGATGAGGAAGTCCTGCAGGCCCTGGTAGATGTACACCGGCGCGTCCGGCTTCTTCTGGCCCATCCGGTTTTCCTCGACGACGGCCTTGGTGATCGGGTGCTCGAAGACATCAGGGACGCTGGAGAGGTTTCGCTGATCCAACAGCAGTAGTCCCGTGTAGGACAACACATCTACGCATTGATCCTTCTGCGCCAGAGCCAGTCGCTTGCCGTTGTCGTTGGCGAGCTGCCGCATCTCGGGGTACTCCCGGGACAGTCCGATTGTCGCCGCCGTGAACAAGCCCGATCCGATCTGACCGTTCAACGACGTCTGCAGAATCTTGTAGTCGGTCGGCGGACCACCGAACGCGACGCCGGCGATGTTCAACTCCGGAGCATATTCGGGAGCCAACTGCGCTGCCCAACCCGAGGCGATGGCACCGCCGGAGTAGCCGGTGATGCCGATCGGTGCATCCGCGCCCACTCCTGCGCTCTGGGAGGCGCGCAGCCCGTCGAGCACGGTGTGTCCTGAGACGAGACCGGCCGAGTAGGCCTGCCGGGGGCCCTGATAGTCGGTGACGACCACGGTGTAGCCGCGATCGAGCAGAATCCGTACCTGATCGATCTCCTTGTTGTTGCCCCGCGGGAGGGTGTACGACGGCGCGCACTTGTTTCCGAGCGAGTCCGTTGCCTCGTTGTACGCGATGACGGGCCGGTCACCGCCTCCGGTCCACGGTGCGTCGGGAGTCAGCACCGTCGTCGCCGCCGCGATGGGCTGGTTCTTGGAGTCGGTCGAGCGGAAGAGCAACTGCACCGACGACGCCCCGGGCGTCACCGCGACATCACGGCGGTTGAGCACTGCCCCCGGCTGGAGATTCTCGTATCCGGCAGGCGGATCGAACCATGGATCACCGAGTGAGGTGGGGAGATACGCATCGGGATCGCTCGGCGGTGAGATGAAGTCCTGAAGTGGATCTGCTTGAGCCGACCCTGCGAACGACAGCATCAATGCTGCAGCTCCGGCCAAAACGAATGCCTTGCGCATGTATTTCCCACCCCAGTAGCTCCGTACGCCCCGACGTCCGGTAGACCACTGCCCATCGTGCCACAGGATAGGCCGACTTCGACCCTGTGAACTGAGCCGAAGACCAGGTAGGTTGTCTGTTACTCCGAACACTACTCACCAGTAGGGACATCGAAATGCCTGCACCGTCCGCCTCGACCTTCTCTCGGCTCGCTGATCTCATCGCCATTCCCGACGCCGAATCGCGGCCGACGAAAACCATCACCGAGGTGTTCACCGGCAAGGAGCTGGCGACCATCCCGGTCGGTACCGCTGCTGATGCGACGGCAGCGATTGCACGCGCACGCACAGCGCAGGCGGCATGGGCCAAGCGCCCGGTGTCCGAGCGTGCGGAGATCTTCCACCGGTACCGAGACCTCGTGCTCGCCCACCGCAACGAGCTGATGGACATGGCGCAGGCCGAGACCGGCAAGTCCCGCGCCGCGGCTCTCGAGGAAGTTCTCGACATTGCGATGACCTCGCGGCACTACGCGCGCACCGCCGCGAAGCTGCTGGCACCCAAGAAGGTCACCGGAATGCTGCCGGTGCTGACCAAGACGCGAGTTCGATACCAGCCCAAGGGAATCGTCGGGATCATCTCCCCATGGAACTACCCAATGACCCTCGCAGTGTCCGACGCCATTCCGGCTCTGCTGGCCGGCAACGGAGTGGTACTCAAGCCCGACAGTCAGACGCCGTACTGCGCCCTCGCCTGTGTCGAACTGCTCTACAAGGCAGGCCTTCCCCGCGACCTGTTCGCCGTGGTGCCGGGTCCGGGTTCGGTGGTGGGAACCGCATTGGTGGAGAACACCGAGTACGTCATGTTCACCGGCTCCACCGCCACGGGTCAGCTGCTGGCCGAGCAGGCGGGACGTCGTCTCATCGGGTTCTCTGCCGAGCTCGGCGGAAAGAACGCGATGATCGTGGCCAAGGGGGCCAACCTTCGGGAGGTGTCCGACGCGGCCGTCCGCGCCTGCTTCTCCAACTCCGGTCAGCTCTGTATCTCCATCGAACGTATCTACGTCGAGAAGTCGATCGCCGCAGAGTTCACCGAGAAGTTCGGTCAGCGGGTGCGCAACATGACCCTCGGAGCCGACTACGAATTCGGCGTCGAAATGGGAAGCCTCATCTCCGAGGACCAGATCAAGACCGTCTCGTCTCACGTCGACGACGCAAAGGTCAAGGGCGCGACCGTGATCGCAGGCGGCAAGGCTCGCCCCGACATCGGCCCGCTGTTCTACGAGCCGACGCTACTGGCGAACGTCACCGAGGACATGGAGTGCGCGGCAACCGAAACCTTCGGCCCGCTGGTGTCGATCTACCCCGTCACCGACGTCGACGAGGCGATCGAGAAGGCCAACGACACCGAGTACGGACTCAACGCCAGCGTGTGGGCCAAGACCAAGGCGCAGGGCGAAGCCATTGCGGCGCGGCTGCATTCGGGCACCGTCAACGTCGACGAGGGCTACGCGCCGACGTGGGGAACCACCGGTGCGCCGATGGGCGGCATGGGCGTGTCCGGCATGGGTCGCAGACACGGCACCGAGGGCCTGCTCAAGTACACGGAATCGCAGACGATCGCCACGACGCGTCTGCTCAATCTCGGCGGACCGCGCGGACTTCCGCCGAAGTTGTGGGCGAAGATCATGCCGCCGTTCGTCAAGGCGCTGAAGTACATCCCGGGTCGGTAGACAGGACACGCAACCTCGACGACGAGGCGGTTCTACGTCTTTCGTAGGACCGAGATGCTCAGGGCCCTGCTGTAGATCGAGTCGGTGTCGATCGAGTCGGCATCGACTCGATCGAACATCGGCCACGACTGCAGATCGATTCCCTCGTCGTCGAGTGCAGTCGTGGGTATGTCCCACAAGATGTTTCCGGTTCTGACGTCGATGCCTCGTAGTACCTCGGGGCCGAAAAGAGTGGCGACGTCGCCGTCCAGTGCGCCGACCTCGGCGAATCCGCCGGACTCGCGACTCCACAACGTGGCTCCGGTGTCGAGGTCGATTGCGGATTCGGTGGCCGTGTCGTTGTTGCGGAGCAGCGCCACCGAACCCGCGACGGCGTAGGCGAGCCCGTTCGTTTCCAGGAATCGCGCGGCGGGTTCGGAGATGTCTGCTGGAACAGCCCAGACCAGACCGTCGTTGGTCCACACCGGATCGGGCATCGACGGTCGGTATCCGCCGGTGCCGAGCAGTATTGGTGTCGACTCGGCCGGAGAATCGAACGACGGTTGCTGCAGGGTGACGGAATCCGTTGCAGCGACGGCGGATCCATCGGCATCGACGACCTCCGAGCCCGTGACCGTGCTGGGGTCGGAGCAGTCGGTCCGTACCACCCGAACGTTGCCGTCGAGCGAGGCAGTGCCGGACCGAGCGCAGTCGGGAGCTGTTCTGGACCAGAGGTTGTCGCCGGTGTCGAGGTCGAAAGCGAACAGGCCCTGATCGTCGTCGAACAGTCCGATTCCGCTCTCCGTGTGCAGCGTGGAGGCGTAAAGCGACTGCGCCGAATCGAACTGCACCGACCAGTCTGCGTCGAGAGCGTCCGCGGTGCCGCGCGACACTGTTGGCTCGGCCTTATCCGCCGCATGCGAGGTGTAGACGTGGCCGCCGGACGTCGTCAGATTCGTGATGGGGAATGCCGCGTCCCGAGTGGTCGACTCTCCGGATTCGCCGTCGACAGTGAGGATTTCGGAGCCCGAGCCGTCGTTGCCGCGAAAGCAGACGACGTGGCCGTCGACGAATTCCCTGCCGCAACCCACGATGTCGTCTGCGGGAACACGCCAGCGCACCGCCCCGTCGGCGATGTCGAGACCCACCAGGGCGGCGTCGAGGTACTCTCGTCCGTCCGGACGGCCGACGAGGGTGACAACCGTCGACCCGTCGGTGATGGAACCGGATTTCGTCGAGTCGGTCTCGCTGCCTCGCACGGGATCGCGGAATTGTCCGTCCGACACGTCGAGGTCCGAGGGCGACAGGGTCCAGCCCAGACCGGGTGCCGCGCCGGTGGCACCGTCGACCGGTGTGCCGGCCGGAGGCGGCTGTTTCTCGGCCGCGCACGCCCCGCAGGCGATGGCTGCTGCCAGGAGCACCGCGGCGGCGGACAACTGGGAACGACGTGTCATGGAAGGTGCTCCCGGGAAAAAGGTGGGCGGTCTGTTCCGTCAGCATAGAGAACGAAAATTCCCCGCACTCCTGACGGGGTGCGGGGAATTCTTCGTCGTGCTGGGCCTAGTTGACGCTGTGGCCGTTCAGTCCGGCATTCGCGTAGTGATTGCGGCTGTCGGGAATGTGGTTGTCTCCCAACACCCGAGCGATCTGCTCCTCGCTGAGTCCGAGGCGGCGAAGCCGCTCGCACACTGCGTCGAAGTCGATCATCTTCGCATCGAGTTCCTGTTGCAGTGCAACAACTTCGGCGCGAATGGTCTCGGCCTCGTCGAGTGCGGCCAACGTGTCCTTGGGCTCGGGCAACAGCAGGGCGAGCAGTCGATCACGTGCGTCGGTGCTCAGACCCTCGAAGGGGCGCTGCCCCGGCTGGGCCTCGTGCCGACCCTCGATGCGGCGACTCTCGATGCGTCGATCGGCTTCGTACTCTGTCTCGTAGTCGGTCGAGACGTACTCCTGAGTTGCACCGAAGGACGGGATCTCGGCGAACTGATCCTTCGACTCGTCCACCGGTCCTGTTGCGGGAGTCGAGGCAATGTCGATCGTCTGGCGCAGTGGACGATTCGGAATGAAGATCACTGCGATCAGCGTGACGATCGCAACGAAGCCGGCGATCATGAAGATGCGTCCGGTCGCATCACCGTAGGCGGTGCGGATGACGCTGAGGATCGGTGCGGGCAGTGACGTCAGATCGAGTGATCCGCCGCCGCTGGCCGAGCTGTCCACGCCGAGCTGAGCCAGACCGGACGCCGACTTCTCGGCCACTCGGGTAGCCAGCAGGGAGCCGAGAACCGAGACGCCGATCGCGCCGCCGAAGGTACGGAAGAAGGCAACCGTCGACGATGCTGCACCGACGTTCTGCACGCTGACCGTGTTCTGCACTGCGAGAACGAGATTCTGCATCAACATGCCGGTACCCAGGCCGACGATGGTGATGAAGATGCCGACAGTGACCAGGCTGGTGGCGTGATCGATCGTGCCCAGGAGCAGGAATCCGACGACCAGCAGAACGGAACCGGTGACGATGAACGGCTTCCACTTTCCGAACTTGGTGATGAGCTGACCCGAGCCGACGGAGGCGACGAGCATGCCGAACACCAGTGGGATCGAGAGCAATCCGGCTTCGGTGGGGGTGTAGCCGCGAGCGGTCTGGAAGTACTGGCCGAGGAAGGTGGTGGCTCCGAAGAGGCCGACACCGACGGCGATGGACGCGACGATGGCCAGGCCGGTGGTGCGCTCGGTGACGATCTTGAGCGGGATGATCGGCGACTTGTGCCGAGCCTCGACGATGATCGTCAGGACGAGCAGCAGAACTCCGCCGCCGACCAGGTATGCGGTCTCACGGGAGATCCAGTCGTAGTAGTCCGCCTTGCCTGCGAACGAAACCCACACGAGGAGAACGGAAACGCCTGCGGTCAGCAGCAGTGCGCCGAGCCAGTCGATGGAGACGTTGTCCTTGCGGACGGTCTTGATGTGCAGTGTCTTCTGCAGCAGGCCGAGGGCGATGACAGCGAGCGGCACGCAGACGAAGAAGCACCAGCGCCAGCCGAGGGGGCTGTCCACGATGACGCCGCCCAGGATGGGGCCACCGGACATCGACACGGCCATGACAGCGCCGGTGTAACCCGAGTAGCGACCGCGATCACGCGGGGAGACGATGGTGCCGATGATGGCGATGACGAGTGCCGTCAAACCGCCCATGCCGATGCCCTGCACCACACGCGCGGCGAGCAGCAGCGGAACGTTGTGCGCGAAGCCGGCGATCAGCGAGCCGGCGACGAAGATGACGATCGCGCTCTGAACCAGGACCTTCTTGTTGAACAGGTCGGCGAGCTTGCCCCAGATGGGCGTCGACGCGGCGTTGGCCAGCAGTGCGGTGGTGATGACCCAGGCGTACGCGGTCTGCGAGCCCTTCAGGTCACCGATGATGGTCGGGAGTGCGGTCGAAACGATGGTGGTGCTCAGCAGCGCGGTGAACAGCGCGGCCAGCAGACCGGTGAGGGCTTCGAGGATCTGGCGATGCGACATTGCATCGGGATCGGCGACTGCCTGATTGGGCGGATTCTCCGCTGCTGTGGTCATGTCTTATCTCGCAATCAATTCAATGCGGGCCACGTCCTGGTGCTGGGCGTGGGCGTCTTCGGTGAACGTGTCGTTGAGCTTGCGGATGGAATCGAGGGCATCGAGTGCCTCGGTTTCACTCCACTCGCTCAACATCTCTGCCAGGCGTCGTGCTCGCCTGTCCCAAATCTGTTTCAGTCGAGCCTGACCTTCGTCCGACACGCAGACCCGGGACGCCCTTCGGTCGTCCGGATCGGGATGCCGATCGATGTAGCCGAGGTCGACGAGGTCCGCGATCTGCCGGCTGAGGGCGGACTGGCTGACGCAGAGCCTGCTGGCGAGGTCGGTCTGTCTGCATTCACCTTCGGTCGCCAGGATGGCCAGAACTCCGGTCAGCGCCTGCGGCAACGGTGAATCCTCGACTCCGGTGGTCACGGCCCGCTTCAGCGTGCGCCCGAAGAGGAAAACCTCTTCGACCAGCGACTCCGCCGTCGTGGATTGAACTGCCATGAGTACTCCAACACTGAGTTCGATTTACTTGCTGTCTGCAACCATATATATACATACATGCGCTAAGCAAATAATATTCCTGTCTGGTGAATCACAGTGACGGGTCTGCTGGGGCTCGGGGAGATCCACACGGGGGATCAGCTCCCCGGATATGGATTTGTGCCTCCGATTGCGGGCACAAATCCGAAACTGGGGAGCCGATCCGCGGTCGAGGGCGGCTAGTGCACGTAGAAGAACGACCGCCGGACGGTCAGCGCGACGGTCTCACCCACCTGCGGGCGCGGCCCGCGTACCGAGCAGCGGAAGCCGACGTCGCCGCTGCGCACCAGCACATCACTGGCATCACGTCCGAACAGCGAGGAGGTCACGGTGCCACTGATGTCGCCGTCGGACACGATATCGATGTCGGTCGGCAGGACCGCGAGTGTCCCGGGTCCGGTGCCGTCGGATGCCAGTGTGAGGGAGCCGGAGGTGAAAGTCCCCTGCGAGACGGTGCCGTCGACGAGGGTGGCGTCGGACAGGAAGCGGGCGACGAACGCCGACTTCGGGGCACGCACCACGTCCTCGGGTGTACCGACCTGCGCGATGGTGCCCTGATCGAGGACGACCACCCGGTCTGCGAGGGCAAGGGCCTCGGTGCGATCGTGCGTCACATGTACGACGGTCAATCCTGCTGCGCGCGTCAGCGCCCGAAGCTCGAGGCGAAGGCGATCGCGTAGAGGCTCGTCCAGCGCCGAGAGTGCCTCGTCCAAGAGCAGCGCCCGCGGCGACGAGACCAGAGCGCGAGCGAGCGCGACGCGTTGCCGCTGGCCACCGGAGAGAGTTGCCGGGTCCCGCTTCTCGAGCCCCGGCAGCCCGACGAGCTCGAGCACGTCGGCTACCTTCTTCGTACGCTCCGATTTGGATACCTTGGCCAATTCGAGCGGGTAGGAGACGTTTCGGCCGACGGTGCGGTGCGGCCACAGTGCATGCTGCTGGAACACCATCCCGAGCTTGCGAGCCTCGGGAGGCGTCGAAACGTGTTTGCTTGCCACAACATCCGGGCCGATGGAGATGGAACCGGCGGTCGGCGTGAGGAAGCCGGCGACAGTGCGCAGCAGCGTGGTCTTCCCCGAGCCCGACGGTCCGACGAGTGCGACGAACTCTCCGTCGGCGATGTCGAGATCGATTCCCTCCACGCCGACCGTGCCGTCGTGGTAACGGAGGCCGAGATGTTCGATCGTGATGGCAGACATCGGATTCCTTCTTATCGGCGTCGGACTTGCGGGCGTCCGGCTCGGGTGGAGGCGACCAGGCCCAGACCAGCGAATCCGACGAGCGCGACGAGTAGGGACAGTGCAGAGGCGGCGTTGTAGTCGCCGGCCTGCTGCAGGTTGAATATGGACACGCCGAGGGTCTGTGTGCCCGGAGCGACGAGAAGCACCGACATGGTCAGCTCCCGCACTGCAGTGAGGGCGACGAGTACCCCACCGGTGACTGCGGCGGGGATCGCCATCTTCCACGGCACGTCCCGCAGCGACCGAAGATGGGATGCGCCGGAGGATCTCGCGACTTCTTCGAGGGCCGTCGGCGTGGAACTCAGTGGCGCGCGGACGGCTTGGACGACGATCGCGAGGAACGCCATGACGTAGGCGCACAGGATGACCCACTTGGTGTCGAACAGTCCGGTGTAGCGTCCGATGATCAACCAACCGACGGCGATGACCAGGCCGGGAATTGCCTGCGGCAGCATGGCAGCCAGGTCGAGGCCGACGTTGTCGCGGGATCGGGTGCGGGTGGTGAGCACGCCGATGGCCAAGCCGAGGAATCCGCAGACGAGAGCCGCCCCGAGGGCCAGCGTCACCGAATTCTGAATGCCCACCAGGGTTCCCGGTGCAGTGACGGCACTTTCGATACTCTGCAGCGTGAGATTTCCCCAGGTGAGCGGTACGCCGGGGGCCGGCAACAATGCCTGAGTTGCCAGCGCCAGGATCGGCAGCACCGTCAGGGCCAGCCCAAGGATCCATACAGCGACGCCTGCCGGAATTCGACTGCGGCCCAGCGGAAGTGACTGTGGGGCCGTGACTGCGCCGTCCAACTGAATCGATCGACGGCCGAGAATGCGATCGATCGCGACTGCGACCACGGCGAATGCGAGGAGTCCGATGCCGATGGTCGAGACCACTTCGAGCGGTCGATCGACGGTGCCCGACTGGATGTATCGGTACACCATGGTCGAGAGCGTGACGTAGCGCTCGGGCAATCCGATCAGGGCCGGAATGCCGAAATCCGCAAGATTGGATACGGCCGTCAACGTCAGTGATGCCAGCAGGGCCGGGCGCAGCAGTGGCAGCGTCACGTCGCGCATGGCCCGGAACGGTGATGCTCCGGCAATGCGAGCCGCCTGTTCCAGATCGCCCGGTACTCGTCGCAGCGCTGCCGAGATGATCAGGTACGCAAGCGGATACGAGTGCACGGTCAGCAGGAAGATCACGCCGTCACCGCCGTAGATGTTCCACAGCGGTCCGCCGCCGAACGTCTCGCTCCAGAACGAGTTGATCATTCCGCTCGGGCCCAGCAGTCCCGTCCACGCGATCGCGCCGACGAACGGCGGAATCAGCAACGGGCTGAGCAGAATCAGACGTAGTACCGAGCGACCGGGCAGATCGGTGCGATCGAGAACGAGGGCCATGATGGTCGCGATCGCCACCGCCGCTGCCGCCGACAGACCTGCAGATACGACACTGTTGGCCGCAGCCGAGGCGATTCCTCCGTCGAGCAGCTCCTGAATGTGGTTGCCACCCAGACCGATCGAGACAACGGCGGCCAACGGTGCGCCGATCAGAGCCAGGACGGCCAGCCACAGGCAGGCGCGTACCCAGGTGACGCGGTCAGCCAAGAAGATCGTTGAACGTGGCGACGGCATCGGGCTGCGAGGCGGTGATGGTGTCGAGGTCCGGGTTCAGCAGTGCGATGTCGTCGAGAGCAGGCGCGCCCTCGGGCGTGCCGACGTCGGACCGGACCGGCAGGTACTGCTGCTCGACGGCGATCTCCTGACCGCGCTTGCTGACCAGGAAGTCCACGTACTTCTGTGCAGCCTCCTGGTTGGCCGAGTCCTTGAAGATGCCGGCCGGCTCGGAGATGTACGGGACACCGTCGGTGGGGTACGACGCCGCGATGGGCGAGCCCTTCTCGGCCAGCTCGCGCACCAGGTAGTCGACGACGATCCCGACCGGCTGGGTGCCTGCCGCGACCGCCTGAGCGACGGGACCGTTGCTCTCGGCGACCACGGGCTCGTTGGCAACGAGGTCTGTGAGCCACGGAAGCCCGAGGTCTTCCTGGCCGAGCCACACCGCGGTGTTGAACGCTGCCGCGCCGGACACGTCGGGATTGGGCAGCGTGATCTGGCCCTTGTACCGCGGATCGGCCAGTTCTTTCCACGACGTCGGAGGCTGCGAGACGGCCCCGGTGTTGTACGCGATGACCGTCGGGATGATGCGGGTGCCCACGTAGTAGCCGTCGGGATCGACGACGTTGGGATCGAGCGCATCGACGTCGGCCGGGGTGTACTGCAGCAGCAGGTCGTCGGCCTTGTACTTCTCGAACGTCGGAGCGTCTGCGGCGAGTAGTACGTCGGCACCGATGGAACCGGTCTGCCGTTCGGAGGCGATGCGGGCATTGAGATCGCCGGTGCCCGCGCGGAACACCTGCACGTCGATGCCCGGATTCTCGGCGGTGAACTCGGCGTTGAGAGCATCGATCTTGGCCTGCGGCTCCGAGGTGTACACCGTTAGCGTGCCGCTCGTACCGCCGCTGCTTTCGGGGGCCGCCGGTTCGGAGCAGGAGGCAAGGGTGAGAGCGGCTGCGAGACCGAGGATTCCACCGGCGGCGACGCGAGAAACGATGTTCACTTCAGACTTCTCCTGAGAAATATCGAGCACGGAAGCTGCTCATGCTTCCGACCGTAACTGACACGCTGACGTGTGTTGTGGGAACTGCACATGTCGTCGGGGTGAACGAGCAGTCGGGTCGGTGTGGCGGTTGCGGAGAACGGACGTCCCCGCGGGGACGTTTTCGGCGATACAGTCCGAACATGGACGTTGTGCGCGCGATGCCCCTGCTCACGGTCACCGATCTTGATGCGACGCTGGATGCTTATGTCCAGGTCACCGGCATGGAGGTCGTGATGAACCACGGTTGGATCGCGACGCTTGCTCCGGCCGGCGACAGCTCGGCGCAGCTGAGTCTGATCACCACCGACCCCACCGGACCGGTGAACCCGTCGGCGTCGATCGAGGTGGACGACGTCGACTCGGCCTATAGAGCTGCAGTCGACGCGGACCTCGAGATCGTCTACGAGATCACCAACGAGGAGTGGGGCGTACGCCGATTCTTCTTCCGCGATGCGGGCGGCAATGTGGTGAACGTGCTCGCCCACATGTGAGGTCAGTTGGGGTGCAACAGAGTTCCTCGTAGAACACCTCGAACGGTGCGGGTGGCGACGGTGATCCAGGCCGCGAGCAGTGCCGCATACAGCACTACGGCGAGGGCATGGACGGCGCCGAAATCGAGGGCACTACCCAGGGCAGTCGCTCCGGTGACACAGGTGCCGATGGGAAACGTGAACGACCACCACGTCAGCGAGAATCCCATGTTTCTGCGCGCCGCGTACACGGTGAGTGCGGCGGCGAGCGCGAACATCAGCACTCCGAAGCCGCCCATGATCAGCCCGTAGCCGATGCCGAACACGTGTAATCCGACGGCGATCGACGCCTGTGAACCGGTGAACACCATCGATGCATCGGTGCCGAGTAGGTTTGCCGCAGTAATCGACTGACCGATCAGTCCCAAAGTGATCCACACCGTCGGAGCCGCGTCGACGGGCGGTAGACCGCCGTGCACGAGACGTCCGTAGATCAGCGTCAGCGTGATCATCCCGATGATCAACGACAGCCCGAACATCGCGTAGCAGGCGCACAACAGAGCCAGCCGCCACTGACCCTCGGGCAGGTGCGGAAGCAGCAACGCCCCGGTCGACGCCGACACCATCGGCGGGACGACAGGCATCAGCCAGGCCGGCAGGGCGGCGACGTTGCGGTGATCGGACGTGGTGATCATCCGATACGGAACGGCGACGCTGGTGAACAGGCCCGCGGGCGTTCCCGTGATCCACAGGATGGCGAACAGTGCGGTCGACGCCGAGGGGCCGAGCACATCGGCTCCGAGGAGACCGGCGCCTGCACCGACGGTCAGCAGTGCCATGGGCGGGGCTCCGTAGAACTGCACCATCACCGGATGTCGTGCGTACTCGACGGCCCGGTCGCGATGGCCGATCCAGTGCAGTGCGAAGGCTGTGCCGATGACGACCAGCGCCGCAGTGGCACAGACCCAGACGGCGACCGCGAAGATGTGCAGAGCCGGGAACTGCACCGGCAACGTTGCGGCTGCGGTGGCGACGATGCCGGTCCCCATCACCGCGGCGAACCAGTTGGGGGTGATGTGTTCGAAGGTCCGGCGGTGCGTATCGGTCTCGGTCTCGGTCGAGATCGGGGCGGGGACTGTCACGGTCATGTGTTCAGCCTGCGCGGTGCCGCGCCCGCTCGGTAGGCGCCGGTTTGTTCACCGGTCATAACGTGGGGTTATGGCTGTGTCTTCGCGGCCACAGCCAGCAACTCTGCGGCCGGACCGGTCGGGATACGACCGGACGGCCAGATCGCCCTCAACTCTCGGCGCAGCGTCAGCCCTGGGATCGGCACCTGGATCAGCGTTCCTGCGGCCAGCTCGGGTGCAACGGCCAGTGAGCTGAGGACGGCACCGCCGATTCCTGCGCCGACAGCCGATTTGATCGCCGTCGTCGACGAGACCTCGAGGAGCGGAGCCGCCGGTTGCCCGAGCCCCGCTGCGGCCAAGGCATTTTCGTAGGCCGAGCGCGTGCCCGAGCCCGTCTCTCGCGTGACGAGTGCGGTGGCGACGATCTCGGGGGCGATGGGCGGGGTGCTGACCCACGCGTGTCCCGGCGGTACCACGAGCACCAATTCGTCGGTGGCCATGGTCCGATGATCGAGACCTGCAGGTATTTCGGGACTTTCGATGAAACCGATGTCTGCGCTACCTGCCAGCACATTCTCGGCGACCACCGTGGAGTTGCCCGAACTCAGGGTCGGCACGATGTGCGGAAGATGCGCATGCAGCGTGACCAGCCAGCGTGGCAGAAGATATTCTGCGACAGTCTGACTCGCAGCGATCTGCACGTGGCCGATCCGTTCGGCATGCAGCGCGGCGATCGCCGTCGCCAAGTCTTCGGCCGACCGGACGACCGGTGCGGCCCAACTTGCGACGAGCTCGCCGAACTCGGTCAACACCGTTCCGCGTGCGCCCCGTTTCAGTAAGGGTGCGCCGACACGACGCTCGAGTGCACGAATGCGGGAACTGGCCGCCGGTTGTGACATACCGTGAGCCCGCCCCGCTCGCCCGATACTGCCGAGCTCGGCCACCGACAGCAACAGATCGATGCTGGTGAGATCGGCAACGTGAGGGGGAAGCGGCACAGGGCGAGCCTACTTTCGTCAGTATTCGCTGAACAGGTCCAGCTCGCCGTCGGGTTCGGTGCTGCCCTCTGTCTCTACTGTGTCCTCGGGGTCGTCAGGATCGCTACGCTCGTGCAGCACCGAGCCCACCAGCGCGGTGACGTCGATGGCTGCGGGATCGGGGATCGGATGCCCCTCGACGAAGGCGAGTCGCTCGGCCGACAGGTACGCCAGCCGCACCGCCTGCACGACGAGGACGCGTCGTAGGCCCTCGGAGACCTCTCCCCGTTCACGAGTGACGGCGGCCAAGCGTGAGATTGTCTCGGCGCGGCGCGCGATACGGATGTCGGGGTGCCCGCGCTCGCGACGGGTCTGCTCGGAGATCAGCGACCGACGCAGCGATGCGGGAAGCGCAATGGGCTGCGAGACCGGCGGAATCTTCTCGTTGAGGATTGCTTTGTGTCGCGATTTGTCGATGGCCTCGAGGTAGGCCGTGTACTCGTGGGCATTGAGATCGCGCTCGGCAGCCCGGAAGTGCTCTGCGCCATCGGACTTCTTGAGGTCCTCGTACTGCCACAGTGGCCAGATCTCGATCTCCGCGACCTCGAACACATCGAGTACCCGCATCGCGACGGCGTCGGTTCGCTGGTTGGTCAGATGTCGTTGCACTCGGACACTGAGCTTCTCTTTGGTCTGTCCCACATAGATCGGTTCGCCGTCGTAATCGTAGAACGCGTACACGCCCCACTTGGCTGCCGACCACACTCGCCCCTGATCGTCCCTTTCGCTCAGCACTTCTCGTAGCGCTGTGCGAAAGGACTGCACGTCGTCGGCCGGCAGGGTGCTCTTTCGCGGCGCGACGGCCGACGCCCGCAGTGAGGATCTACCGTGACTGGACATGTGCCGCAGCAGAATTCAGGGCCGTCGAATTGACGAGAGATCCGGTGACGAGCGGCATCAGGTAGTGCTCGGCGAGCCACGCGACCACGGGTACGCACACTGCGTCGCCGAAACCGAAGAGCGCCTGATTGTTTCGCAGACCATCGAGCGTGTAGTCGCCGGCACCCATCAGCCGGGCATACTCCACCGGCGTCATCCAACGCACCTGCAAGCGGCCGTTCCCTATCTTGACGACGGCCTGCTTCGACGAGCCGCCGCGGGCGGTACGGAGGCACCCGGAGATGTCGTCGGGTCGAGCCTCCCACACCGCGACGCCGTTACGAGTACGGCGGTAGGCGGTACGGTAGCTGACCTTGCGGGCCTTCTTCAGAATCTCGATGCGCTGCAACTGAATCGGCGACAACGACTGCACGAACGCCGCGGTACGGTCGGCATCCCACCACCGCGAGTCTCGGTAGTCGATACGCTCGACGACATCACCGAGACCACTGGTCAACGGAATGGGTGGACTCGGTAGCGGTGCTCGATGTGTCAGCAACGTCGAATCGCCGTACACCGCCTGCAGCCAATCGGGTCGTAGCTCACTGTTGGGATCGCGGGCATCCTCGGGTGGATTCTGCGCACCGATCAAGAACAGGCGCGGACGCGATTGCGGGACGAAGCGTCGAGCATCGATGGTCAACACATCCACCGAGTAACCGAGCTCGTTGAGCTCCCGGACCGCCGCAGCCAGATCGTCTCCTCCGTGACTGGTGGCCAAGCCGACGACATTCTCGAGCGCGACCACCTCCGGGCGCGCGGCACCGAGTTCACTCAGCACCCGCGTGAAATGCCGGAAGGTCGACGAGTTCTTGCCCGCGAGACCGGCCCGGCCACCGGCCAGCGACAGATCGGTGCACGGAAACGATGCCCACGCCAACGACAAGCCCTCGGGCAGATCGTGACCGCGAGTTGCGGCGACATCGCCCAGCTGAAAATGGCCCGCATCGTCACCGAAATGCTGGCGATACATCTGATGCTTGTCGCGCTCGATGTCGTTGGCCCAGCGCACCTCGAAACCGGCCTGCTCCAAGCCCATTCGGACGAGACCGATGCCGGCGAAGAACTCTGCGACCGTGGGGATACCGTCGGCCGCGGACGCCGAAGAACCACCCGGCACCACAGTCAACTTCGGCATGCACCCAGGCTAGTACAGACTCCCGACAGACTGACCTGTCCGGTCATTCCGCAGGCTCCACTCCTGCCCTACGCCGTGGTTGCCAGCGCCGCCGCCAGGCCGAACGCCACCGCCAGTAGACACACATGCGAGGCTGCACGGCCCAGTGAGTACTTCACGGTGGATCTGTGCGCGGCGGCGCTGGGCAACCACGTCCGGCGGATTCGGTTGGCCACCGCGACGAGGATCACGGTGATCAGAACCTTGGCGAGAACGATTCGGCCGTAACCGGTCTCGACCACATCGGCGATGCTGTCCAGCTTGAGGACCGCGTCCAGCACGCCGGTGCCGGCGACTGCGAATACGCACCAGAAGGCGATCCCGGAGTAGACCGGCAGCAGCGTCGCCCAGGCGGACTTGCTCCGCAGACTCAGCGCCATCGCACCGAGAACGCCGAGCCACACCGATGCGAACAACACATGCACCGCAACGGCAATGGAGCCGAACGCAAACTGTGACATGTGGCCGGTGATCGGGCGCGCGACCAGGGCGAGGGACGCCAACACGATCACCGGAATCGGAGACCAGTCTGCCTCACGTCGATAGCCGGCCACTCCGATGGCGCACAGGGCGAGCGCAAGAATCACGGTCGCCGTGCCCAGTCGACCAACCGAGATCTCGGTCGCGAACGAGGTGAATACGCTCGGCGACAACGTCAACGGTGTGCGACCGGCAGAATCTGCAGCGGCCGAGATGAGCAGAACGAACTCGGCCACCGCCCACAGCCCCGACAGGAATCCGATCGCTCGCCACATCACCAGCGGGTCGACGGCGGGGCGTCCGGAATCGGAATTGCCGTCCATGACAGCGAGAACGCCGAACCCCAACACCACCGAACCCGAGGTCACCGCAACCACCCGCAGCCACGACGACCCGCCGGGGAAGGTCGGGTACGCGAGCGCGAATGCGGCCGCCACCCCCAGCAACGACGCGGCTGCGGCGGCGAGCACGAGCCGAACGCTTCTCTCGCTCACCGCAGCCACGCCCGTCCTACTTCTTGGTCTTCGGCTTACGCAGGGCGAACCCCAACGCGCCGGCGAAGGCCAGAACGGCAACCACGATCAACACGATGTGTCCGTAGCCGCCGAGGAACCCGCTCTCGGCCTCTTCCGAGGTGCCCGACGCGTCGGCCGGTGCCCCCGGAGTTCCCGAACCCGCCTGAGTCAGCGTGAACGTCGCAGTGCCGCTCACCGGATGACCGTCGGCCGAGGTGATGCGATAGGCGAGGGTGTATTCGCCGGTCGGTCCCAGCTCGCCGACATCGACGACGACACTCTGGCCCTCGATGCGGGCGTCGCCCTTCGACCAGATGTTGCCGTCGGGTCCGACGACGTTCAGCGTGGCGAACTGCGACTGCGGTACCTCGTTGAACGTCACCGAGGCCGTGGCCGGAGACGCGTCGAGAGAGGAGCCGTCGGCCGGGCTGTATCCGGTGACCTGCGAGTGCGCCGACGCGATGGGGGCGGCGATCAGCAACGTCAGCAGCGCTACGACCAGTGCCTTCGCATAAAAGGCCAGCGCCCTCACGAGCGCCGGGCCCGGATCGTTGCGCCGATGCCGAGGCCTGCGCCGACGGCTCCGAGCACCAGTCCGACGCCGGCGAGCCAGCGAGCGGTGTTGTCGGAAGTCGACGCCTCCGACGATGCCTCGGCGGTCTCGGTGGTCGCCGACTGCATGCCACCGTGCGCCTCGCCGCTGGCCGCGGCGAGAGTCAGAGTGGGAGCGGGCAATTCGGGCTCGCTGCCGTCCTGTGCCATGGGCTCGTTCCACTCGACGACCTCACCGTCGGTGTAGGTCTGCGTGGCCGGGAAGGAGACGGTCTCCTCCGCGGGCAGCGGGCCCGCCGACAGCAAGAACTGCTGGAACTGACCGGGGCCGACCTCGGCACCGGGGTTCGCCGTCCACGTCACCGACACCGCGAGATCGGCCGAGTCCTTCTCGACGGTGGACGTCCAACCCGGGATGGGCTGCGTACGAGCAGAATTGAGGCCCGGCAGGGTGACCTTGACCGAACTGGTCGAGGCGGTGTCGGACTCGGTGGGAACACGGAACGTCAGCACCGAGTAGCCGCCCTGCTCGGCGTCGGGAGCAGAGACGACGACGTGTGCCGATGCCGCGCCTGCGCCGATCAGCAACGCGCCGAGGGTGGCCCCGGAAACGAACAGGGCACGGGAAAGAGAGCTCTTCATGAGTATTGAGTCATTTCTGTGTGGAGAAGTGCGGAATGGGATATCGGTCAGTACGCCGATATCGGGGGCCCGCGACGAGAAATGGCCCAGTCCAGCGCGGTGCCGTGTATCGGCGGCAACGCAACGGAGAATCGGACGCGACCGACGGCGGAACCGTCGGGAAGGGGAGTGAGGAGCGCGAGAACGGCGCGGACGATGGATGTGATCGGTCCGTAGAGGCGTTCGGCGGCGGCGATCAACAGTGTGGCGACCACGGACGCGGCCGCGTGGAAGGCAATCATCGCTGTGCTGGGGAGTAACGAGTGGTTGTGCAGCATGCCCGACATGTCGCTCAGGCTCAGCGCGATGTGGGCGAGAAGTTGGCCGCCCAACAAGGCCGGGAGCAGTACCGTCGACCGTCTCGGTACTGCCGTCATGGCCCCGACGCCGATGCTGACGACGACAAGCAGAGTCAGGGCGGCTCCGTCGGGCCAACCGCCGCCGGCCATGCCGTGCGCGGCCACCGCGAGCGCCGCGGTGACGCTACCGACAGCTCCGCCGCGCAGTGGTGAGGCGGAGGCGTCGGTCATCGGTTGGTCAGGGGTCAGCGCACGCCGAGGCGGGCCAGCAGATCGGCTTCGATGCCGTCGAGCTCTGCGGAGATGGCCGCGTGGGCGGTCTTGCGGCGAGCGGGCGGCATCTGCTCGGATGCACGCACAGCGGTCGTCAGATCGTCCAGGCGCTCGCTGATCGCGGCACCGAAACTCTTGGTTTCGGGATCGGAGTGACGCGCACCGATGGTGCTCAGCGACTTCTCTGCCCCGGCGATGCGGGCACTGAGCTTGCCGCCGTGGCCGGTGTACTCGCTGAGCTGATCCGGCGTGACACCCATCTGCTGTGCCTTTCGGCTGTCCAGCTGCCCCCGGACGACGGTGGCCGCGCGATAGGCGATCGGAGCGAGCACCGGAAGCAACAGCCGAGCGATGCCGAGGTACTTACGGATCTGCGCCACGTTGAGCGTGCCCTGAGCGGCAGCTTTCTGCTGCGCCCGCAGAGCCGACACCTGCGCCTTCTCGACATTCTTCTGCGACTTCGCCTCCACCGCGCTGAGCTTGCTCTGCGCCTTGGCGATCGACTTCAGCTGCTTGCGCTCGTTCTTCGCGCCGAGCTTCGCTTCCAGAGTGGCCTTGTGCTTGAGAGCCTTGGCCTCTGCCTTGCGAGTGGCACGACCCTTACGCTTACGGAACAAACCCATCGACAAGGCTCCTGACATGTACTGCTCGGCGGAAACGGTGGTTCCACACAGCCTAACGGGCGCTGATCTGTGCAGGCTGTCGGAGGGCTGACCTAGTGTCTTGGAGTGTGAACGGTCAACGAGGTGCGTCAGGGTCATCTCCCGTGCTGTCATCTCCCGTGCTGCTCGACGCCGGATCGTTGACGCGCTGCCGTCATCGGCTCTATCTCGATACCGCCTACGGATCGTTGCTGCGCGGTGAACCCGAGAATCCGGGTGTCCGCCAGCGCCGGGAAGCAGCGCAGGCGCACCGCGAGAACATCCGTACGCAGCTGGCCGTGGCAGATCCGATGGAGTGGACCGAAATCGACGAGCCGACGGCCCGTGCGGCGGCCGATGCCACCCTCGCTGCCTGCCGGGCCGGAGTCGAGCGAATCTGGAATGCGGTACTGCCTCTGGAACGCGATACCGGTCGACGCGGACGCAGCGAACTTCTGGTGCGCGACGCGGCCGGCGGGTACATCCCGGTGATCGTCGTCAACCACAAGGTCACCGATCCGGGCCGTGGCGCGAGAACCACACCGCTGGACCGTTGGGCTCCGGCCGTGGACGAGACCCGCAAGGTGCGCAGTCAGTTGCGTGACCAGCTTCGGCTCGCCCACCTCTACCGCATGCTGGTGCACGAGGGACTGGAAGCGTCCTCGCCCGTCGGCGGCGCAGTGGGCTATCGCGGCGACTGCATGCTGGTCCACGATCTGACGACGGTGCTCGGCGAATACGACACCCGCTTCGCAGACCGGCTCGCCGTGGCCCGTGGCAGCGCATTCACCGTTCCTTCCCAGGTGAGCGAATGTCGTTCGTGTGCATGGTGGTTCGACTGCAAGCCGCAGCTCGAAGCCGTTCGTGACGTCTCACTCGTCGCATCGGGTTCGCGGGCGGACGTGCTCCGCGCGGCAGGTGTGCGCACCATCGACGAGTTGGCGCAGTGGAGCGGTCCGGCTCCCGAGGAGTGGCCGTTCGGAAACTTCGACGACGCGGTGTCCGCGGCGCTGGCCTGGCGGGCCGACGTCCCTCTGCTCCGGCGCTCCGAGACCGTCTCGGTGCACCGCGCCGACGTCGAGGTGGACGTCGATATGGAGAGCTACCAGGAACACGGTGCCTACCTGTGGGGCACGTTGCTCACCGAGGCGGGTGGGCCGCCGCCGATATACCGGGGTTTCGTCACGTGGGATCCGCTGCCGACCGTCGACGAGGGGCGTTCGTTCGCGGTGTTCTGGAACTGGTTGATGGAGGTCAGGGCCGACGCGGCCGCACGCGGTAAAACCTTTGCCGCCTATTGCTATTCGCGTCAAGCCGAAGACAAATGGTTGCTCGATTCCGCTCGCCGATTCGCCGACGTCCCCGGGGTTCCCACCGAGGCGCAGATTCGCGAGTTCATCGACAGCGAGCAGTGGGTGGACGTCTACCAGGCCGTCAGTGACCAGTTCATCTGCCCGAACGGCAAGGGGCTCAAGAAGATTGCCCCGGTGGCCGGTTTCGCATGGCGCGACGACGAGGCCGGTGGAGAGGCGTCGATGGGCTGGTACCGCGAGGCCGTCGGCTACGACGCTGATCCCGACCACACCCAGCGCGAGCGGCTGCTCGTGTACAACGAGGACGACGTGCTGGCAACAAAAGTGTTGCGTGAGTGGATGACCGACCGCGCCGAGAAGGAGATCCCGACCGTGGCGGACCTGCGCGCTCGTGCGTGACCCCGCCTTGGAGAAGCGGGGTCACGCGACGGCTGTCTAGCGCGGAGCCATGCGGATTGCGCCGTCCATACGGATGGTCTCGCCGTTGAGGTAGTCGTGCTCGGCGATCATCTGGACGAGCTGGGCGTACTCGCTGGGCTGAGCCAGGCGAGAGGGGAACGGCACCGACGCCTCGAGGCCCTGACGGTATTCCTCGGTGACGCCGGCGAGCATCGGAGTGTCGACGATGCCGGGGGCGATGGTGTTGACACGGATGCCGACCTGGGCCAGGTCGCGGGCCGCGGTGATGGTCATCGCGTGCACGCCGCCCTTGGAGGCGGTGTAGGCGATCTGGCCGATCTGGCCCTCGAATGCGGCCACCGATGCGGTGTTGATGACGACGCCGCGCTGGCCCGCGTCGTCCACGGTCGACTGCGACTGCATCCGGTTCGCGGCCAGTCGCATCACGTTGAACGTGCCGAGCAGGTTGATGGTGATGACGGTGCGGAACAGCTCGAGATCGTGCGGTCCCTTCTTGGACAGGATGCGACCCGCCCAGCCCACGCCCGCGCAGTTGACGACGATGCGCAGCGGCACACCGGATTCGACGATGGTGTCCAGTGCGGCCTCCACCTCGGCTTCGCTGGTGACGTCCGCGGGCAGCAGAGTCACCCCGGCCGGGACGCTGTCTCCGGCGCGCTCGATGGACTGCGGCAGGTCGAGGCCGAACACGGTGACGCCTGCGGCGGCCAGACGTGCGGCCGTTGCGGCTCCGAGGCCGGACGCCCCACCGGTGACAAGTGCTGCTGTTCCTGAAATCTCCACGTCGTACGATCCCCTTCGCTCACGGTGGCGGGCCACGGCACAGGCTGCGACCTCGTAGTCGCTTGCACCATAACCGGCGGGGCACCTCACCCACCCTCAGGCGCCCTGAAGGGGACCTACTTGATCCCGCTGCGCGCGAATCCGGCGATGAAGTACTTCTGGAAGAACAGGAACAGCAGCGCCATCGGCACGACGTTGATCAGCGCGAACGCCATCGTGGCACCGTAATCGCTGTTCGCCTGGCCCTGCAGGTACAACAGGCCGATCGGCAGCGTGAACAGCTCGTTCTCCCGCAGCGCGATCAGCGGCCACGCGAAGTCGTTCCACGATTGCAGCAGGCTCATGAAGGCGAGGACAGCGATCAAGGGCCCCGACAAGGGCAGCACCACGCGTCGGAAGATCTGCCAGTGCCCGGCACCGTCCAGGCGTGCGGCCTCGAGCAGCTCACGCGGAATGCCGAGCATGAACTGGCGCGCGAGAAACAGCCCGAACGCCGAGGCCGAGCTCGGCAGGATCACCGCCCAGTACGTGCCGTACAGGCCGAGCCCCACGACGATGCGGAACAGCGCCACCATGATCACCTGCACGGGCAGCACCAAGGTGGCGAGCGCGACGAAGAACAATGGCGTGGAGAATCGGAACTTCAAGTGCGCGAACGCATATCCGGCGAGCAGACTCGTGACCACGGTGATGATCGTGACCACGACGGCAATGGCGATCGAGTTGCCGAGCCACGTCGCGACCGGGAAAGAATCGAACACGCGGGTGACGTTCTCCCACGTCACCCGGCGGGGCCACAATCGTAGCTCGCCCCCACCCAGCAACTCGCCGCGAGTCGAGAACGCTACGGCGAGCATCCAATACAGCGGCGCTACGGTGATCAGCCCGATGACGGCGATGATCACGGTGCGCAGCACCAGTGCCCGGCGAGCGGACGCGTTCCTTGGCCCACTCATTCGACCAGATCCTTCGTTCGGCTCGCGCGCCACTGCGCGGCTGCGAACGTGAGGGCGAACAGGAACAGCACCATGCCGATCGACGCGGCGTAACCCTGATCGCGGGTGACGAAGCCCGTCTCGTAGGCGTACGTGACCAGCACCGACGTCGCCCCGCCCGGTCCGCCGCCGGTGAGAACGAAGACCAGATCGAACACCTGGAACGAGTAGATGACGTTGAGCACCAGCAGGAAGAACGAGGTGGGACCCAGCAGCGGCACCGTCACGTTGCGGAAGCGTTGAAATGCGTTCGCGCCGTCGAGCCTGGCCGCCTCGTACAGGTCAGGACCGAGACCTTGGAGCCCGGCCAAGTAGATCAGCATGTTCAACCCGGTGCGCCACCACACCGTGGCGATGACGATCGACGCGAAAGCCGGCCCGGGCGAGGACTGCCAATCGATAGCAGGCAGCCCGAGGAAACCGATCAGATTGTTGAGCACGCCCGAGTTCTGGTCGAACACCAGAATGCCGATCAGTCCGGTCGCCACACCCGAGACGGCCATCGGCAGGATCACCAGTGAGCGCCACAACGGCCGCGCAGGTAACGCGGAATTGAGCAGCACCGCAGCGATCAGACCGAACAGCATCGACAGCGGAGTGACCAACGCGGTGAACACCAGCGTGTTTATCAATGCCCGCCAGAACAGTGGATCCTCCACCAGCCGTGCGTAATTGGCTGCACCGACGAACTCCCCGGCACCGAATCCGTCCGTCTGCTGCAGGCTGACCACGAACGCGGCGACGAGAGGAACGAGGACGAACACCGCCAACAGTGCGTAGCTGGGGGCCAGAAATCCGGCGGCCGCGAATGCTTCTTTCCTGGCCCCGGCGCGCTTGGTCGTGGTCGGTATGGTTGCCGTCATGCGCCGGTGACCCCGGCGATTCCGCTCTGCAAGGCCGACACGGTGGCAGCGGCGTCCTGCGAGCCTGCGAACGCGAGATCGAGTTGCTCCTTGAGCACCGGAATGATTCCCGACATCGACGGCGAGGCCACCTGCGCTGCATCCTGCGGCTGCACGGTGGTCGCCTGCGCCGCGAAGATCGGGGCCAGCTCCGACCGGATGTCGAATTCGAGGTCGGAGTTGAGCAGGTCGGTGCGCGTGGGCAGCAGCGAGGCGGCCTTGCAGAAGTTGCGCATCTGCTCCTGCTGGGTGACGAACTCGAGGAACGACGCCGCCAACTCGGGCTGCGAGGTCTGCGACGTGGCGACGAGTGCGTTGCCGCCGAAGTCGCCGCCGCCCCGGCGATCTCGCGGTGCATAGGTGGCAGTCCAATCGAAGCTGGCCGTGGCATCGGCGTCGGGCAATTGGAACGCACCCGACCAGACCATGGCCACCGACTGCGAGAACCACGCCTCGCTCGCGTAACTCGACGACGCGATGGTGTTGTTGGCGGGCACGTAGCCCTTCGAGAAGAAGGACGACGAAAATTCGACGGCCCGGCGCGCCTCGTCGGAGTCGATCAGTGGAGTCTTCTGGTCCTCGGCCAGGAAGGACCCACCGGCCTGGAACAGCAGACTCAGCCAGCGAGTGACACCGTTGCCCTGCCAGTTGTAGGCCCACGGATACTTGTCGGTCGGCAGCGATGAACGCAGTCGATCGCCGATCGACGTCAACTCGTCCCACGTCCAGGCGTCGTCCAGATTTGTTGGAACCGAGTCGATACCTGCCTGCGACAACAGGTTTCGGTTCACCAGGATTGCCGAGGTATCGGTGTGGTGCGGCAGGCCGTAGGGGATTCCGCCGTTCTGCA
Organism: Rhodococcoides fascians A25f; assembly: GCF_000760935.2. NCBI lineage: Bacteria > Bacillati > Actinomycetota > Actinomycetes > Mycobacteriales > Nocardiaceae > Rhodococcoides > Rhodococcoides fascians. The sequence continues at coordinate 329,117 of NZ_CP049744.1, forward strand.
CTGCGGCCCACGCTGTCGGCGTGAACTGATCCCGTGTGTCCGACGCCAAGAGCGGCGACAGATCCAGCAGTTGGCCTCGGCCGGCGTATGCGCCGAACGTGTAATACGGAACGCGGAAGATGTCGGGTGGGTTGCCCGCCTGCAGCTGGGCGTCGATGTTGGTGAACATCTGCTCGTACGGCACCGCGTTGAGAGTGATCGTGGACCCGGGATTCGCCGCCTCGAATGCGCTGATCGAGGCGCGGAAGCCGGCCAACTCGGCATCGGTGCCCCACGTGGTGAACGTCAGTGTGCCCTCGGCCTGCTGCGACGGGCTGGACTTGACGAAGCCGCACCCCGCCAACAGCAGCGGCACGGCGGCGGCACCGGATCCGATCAGGAACGATCGACGATCGAGAGGCATGGCGGGGCTCCATTCACCGGCAGCAGCTGTACAGACCTACTGGTCCGCCGCAGGGTAACCACGACGGTCTCGGCCCAAACCCGGCGTTCAGCTGCTGATTCGACCGGTGTCGTCGTACTCGATTCGCCGCGCGCTGTCGCCGAGGTCGTCGAGCAGAACGGTGGCCGCGACCGGGCGTCCGGGAGGCAGGAGCCGGACCGTGACGGACCCGGCGTGGGCACCGTCCAGGCTGTTCGACGCGGCGGCCACGATGCGGTCGCGTGCGTCGTCGTCCAACGTGGCCGGGGCTCGGTCGTCGAGCATCATCACTTCGACCCCTCGGGCCCGGGCGGATCTCGCGGCGCGAGCGAGGTCCGGTCGCACCAGGCCGCGGGCGCGCAGGGAGTCTCGCAGCTCCGCTTCGAGCAAGACGCACGCGAGTACTTCCTCGTCGGTGGGATCAGGGCCGTCGGCTATGCGCTGGAGCAGCGGCCGGGCCAATGCGTCGAGACTGGCCAGACGCGCGTCTCGTTCCTCGAGGACGGCGGCCGCGGCGGCTCGGGACGCGATACGCACCGTGGACTGCGTGCGCAACTCGAAGATTGCTGCGGCCAAGGGGCGGATGGTGAAGGCGAAGAATGTGGCCATCAACAGCGGCGCGACGTTGATGGCGCTGAACGAGAGCCCGTACAGCGCGCCCTGGCCCGTCACGGCCGCCCACCCGATGGCGACGGCCATGGTCAGCACCAACCCGAGCCACGCGGCCGGTGTGCGACCGCGGACGCACATGAAGGTGTAGATCACCACGGACATGCCCAACGGCCAGGTCTGCAGGCTTCCGGTCAGTGGTACCGGTAGCACCGCGAAGACCGAGGTCGCGGCGACCGGACCCGATACGGTGAGCAATGCTGTCGAGCGCACCCCTAATGGATCGCCCGAAGCGCCGAGCAACAAGGTGACGGCTCCCGCGAACACGAGAACCGCCGCGAACGGCGGCCACACCGCCGAGACCCCGTCGAGCGTTGCGCCGGCGCACACGGCACACGCGAGAACGAAGAACACTGCGACGGCATACGCGGCCGTCGACTTCATCGACAGCAGGTCGCGGATGTCCTGGCCGTTCATCCTTTCCAACCCAACCGCACGATGGTGCCGGCGCTGGAGGACTCGATGTCGGCCGATCCGCCGTCGAGCTGACGCATCCTGCCCTCGATGCTGACGGCGACGCCCAGTCGGTGGGGCGGCACCGAGCGCCGATCGAAGCCCGCACCGTCGTCACGAACGGTGATCTGCAGGGACGACGGGCCGACGCGGGCAGTGACCGATCGGTTCGACGCCGGTGCGTGAATCCGGCTGTTGCGCAGCGCTTCTGCGAGAGCTGCAGCGACGGATCTGACGACGTCGGCCGGGTAGTCCTCCGATCGTTCGGGCTCTTCCGCCTGTACGGTGAATTCGATCGACTCGTCGACCGTCGTTGCGGCGGAACGAAGCTGAGCGAGAGCCTCGTCGGCGGAGAAATTGTCGAAGACGGTGCCGGTGGTCAGATCGTCCAGATGGGCGAGTGCCGACCGGGCCTGGCGGGCCAGACTCGGGGTGCGGCCATGGCGCGCGACGGCGAGCAGCGAGGACATGACCTCGTCGTGGATCAACGCGTCGAACCGCTCACGCTCGACTTCGCGCGCCGAGGCCGCAGCGGCCCGTGCCGCGTCGTTGTGTGCTTCGGAGATGGTGGCGTCGAGAATGCGTCCGGTGCGTACCGCGGCGAGTGTGGCCGCCACGAACACCGTGCAGAACATCATCGCGAAGAAGATCTCCGCAACGATGTTGCTGCGGGGGAACGGTTCTCGCAGAGCCTGATTGGTGAGTTGGACGATGACAACGCCGACGGTCATGTGGACGAACGCCGGAACGGGACGCCACACTGTGGCAGCGGCGAGCGCGGCAAGGCCGGGGAACGCCGCGAGAAATGTCCCGGCCTGATCGAAGGAGGTGCCGTCCCAGGCGGCCCACCACAGCAGGGCCATGATCGGGAATGCCGCCGCCGCAACCGAACCGGCGATCCTGATGACAGTGATGCTCGGATGAAAGGTGGAGGCACCGAACGCGAAACCGCTGCCGAACACGACCACCACGGTGACCGGGGTCCACCAACCGGGAACTGCGTCGCTACTGCGCCCGATATCGGGAATCAACAGCAGCAGATACACCAGATAGCCGGTACCGACGAAACGGCCGAAAATTCTGATCAGTCGATCCGTCGAACGGTGCGCCGCGTCGGCTCCGGCCACCTGCTGCTCGTCGTCCATTCACCCCTCCGAGGGAGGAGTGTAAACCAAGGTCAGGCGTCTTCGGTGGTGGTCTGCTGCTCGATCTCGTGCGACCCGTCGGAGCCGGAGGACTCGGTGCGGGACGCCTTGGCGCGAAGCACCGCGACGATGACGGCGGACATCGCCACGACCACTCCTGCTGCGATGTACGGTGCGGATGTTCCCGGCATCAGGCCCTCGAAGAACAGGACGGCACCGAAGACGAAGAACAGGATTGCTGCGCCGTACTGAATCATGCGCTCCGGCAAGTGCTTTCCGAGAACCGCACCGACGATGATGGCAAGCGCATCGGCCGCGACCATGCCGATCGTCGAGCCGATCCAGACGCCGACCCAGTCGTTGTCGGCAGCGAGGGTGACGGTCGCCAGCATCGTCTTGTCGCCCAGCTCGGCGAGGAAGAACGCAGAAGCGATCGCCAGGAAGGCGGACTTGGTGACGCGGGAGGCCTTCGCGCCTTCGTCGTCGGACAACGAGTCGCCGCGCAGCGTCCAGAGTCCGAAGATGACGAATGCGATGCCGCCGACGATCGATATCGCCTCGGTGGGGATCGACACGCCGAGGAAGTGGCCGACCGCGACGGACACGAGGTGCACGATCGTGGTGGCGACCGTGATGCCGCCGATGACGACGTACCACTTGTAACGCAGAGCGAATGTCATGGCCATGAGCTGGGATTTGTCACCCAACTCGGCCACGAAAATGACAGCAAAACTCAACAACAGTGCGGACAGCACAGAAGACTCCTCGGTCGTCGTACGGACCGAAGGTCTCGCCCACCGGATGTACCGGTTCAGGTGCCGGGTCGCAGTTTTACGACCAGTATGTCGACACGTTGATTGGGGGCTACTCCCCTTCGCTGTAGACGACTCTAAGTGCCGTTTCGCGAATTGTCCAATGCGCCAATAAGTTTGGGCACCCGAAAAATCGTGTGCGGGGAGCGGTCAGGAGGCGAGGAGCATTGCCAAAACTGCGGTGTCGGGATCGCTGATCGGATCGAGGCCGACCCGACTGACCATCGATGTCACGGTGCCGTCGGATTCGGCCTCCACCCATGCAGCCCGGTGATCGAGGCCGAGATGCGGAAGACCCGGCAGCAGAACACAACCGGAGGCAGCGCCCGCGCACTCCGGCAGTGAGGGCGTCGTCTCCGACGGTGGATGCAACATCAGCAACGCGGCCGGCTGATGGGCCGAGAACCGTCCGGGTGCCAACGCGAAATCGCCGATCACCGGTCCCTCGGCCACCACCAGGCCGACCGTCCCGGGCTCGGGATCCTCGGGCAACTCCTCCCGCACCCCGAACACCGTCGACGTCGCCAACAGACCCGGCATCGACGCAACCCGAACGGCCAGCGCCAGAAACTGGGCCCACTCCTTGGTGGTGTCCGGCCAACGGCCGGAGATCACGAACCCGCGCAGCAGACCGGCGGCGTGAAAAGGCGAGACACCGATGAGATTTCGATCGTCCATTGCGCATCCCTCCCAGACAGGTACGAGGCAGAAGCCGGGTACACGACGTTGGGTAAGGAGAAGGATGACCCGAAAACGGCTGGCACACAAGATGGGGAGAGTGCCAACCGAAAACGTAGCCGCCCCACGGCGGGTCGGCGGTCGATACGCTGCTGCGGTGAAAAACAGAGGATCCGCTCGGCGAACCGTTGTCTGCCTGCTGTTCGGTGCGCTACTGATCGGTGCGACCGCGTGCAGTCGGGAGGCATCGAGCGCCGAGGAGACCGGCGGCGAGGTTCGCACCGTGCAGCATGCATTCGGGGAGACGAGTGTGCCCGTCGATCCGCAGCGCGTTGCCGTGCTCGACGGCGACCGCACGTTGGAAGCTGTCGTGGCTCTGGGCGTGCAGCCCGTCGCAGCGGTGAAACCGCCGCTGACCGGCGACTACGCACCCGTCGTACGTGCTCGGCTCACCGACGAACCGGTGGACATCGGATCCGCCGACTCCGACATCGATGTCGAGGCGCTCACGGCCGCCGCACCGGACCTGATCGTCATGCGAACGACGGGGGAGGAGAACCGGGCGCTGTACGACCAGGTCCGCCCGATCGCCCCGACCGTCGTCGTGGAGTACACCCCGGCCTCGTGGCAGAACACTCTGCAGCAGGTGGGGGACATATTCGACCGGAGGGAGAGCGCCGACGGCTTGTTGGCGGACTATCGCCGAGCGGTCGACGAATCCGCGGCGCGCGCACCTCGCGAGAACAGCACGTTGACCGTCGCACGTGTGCGAGCCGACTCGTTGCGATACATGACCGAGGACGGATCGTTCCCGTACTCGGTTCTGGCCGATCTGGGCTACCGAGCCCCCGCACAGCGGGATCACGGTTCGGACGCGGTGCAGACCGTCGACGTCAGTCCGGAATTGATCGATGTACTGGCGGCCGACGACATCCTCCTGCTGACCGACGCCGGGACGGAGGATGCCGTGGCACAGCTACGACAGAACCCGCTCTTCACCGGTCTCGGTGCTCGGGTGATCGAGCTGCCGTCGAAGGATTTTCTCTTCGGCAACGTGCTGACCGCCCGCGCTCTGATCGACACCGCGTCGGAGATCGGGGGCTGACGTGCCTGCATCCGAACGCTGGGTGGGCTGTGCTGCGGTGGCGCGCGCAAGCAACGAGTCGCTCCGCGGAACAGCAGCGAGGGCCGAAGGCTGGGTATTGATCGAACATCGGGGCCCGTGGGGTCGCGAACCGTGGGATCCGGAGGGTCCGTTGGGCCGGATCGGTACCGAACTCTCGCGGCGCTGCACGGCCGTCGGGGTTCGGCCTCAACTGGTGCGAGAAACTCATGGCAGACGTGAACCCACCGATACACGACGGGTGTTTCTGGTTCATTCGGGTCGCCGCGGTGCATGGCTGGAGCAATACGCGATCGACACTGTCGAGCAAGTACTTCGACTACCGCTCGAAGCCGCCGCCGAAGGCACCCCACCCGGCACCGGGACTCGCGTCGACCAGCCGCTGTACCTCGTTTGCACGCACGGCAAGAAGGACCCGTGCTGTGCGGTGCTCGGTCGGCCGGTAGCGGCTGCCCTGAATCGACCGAATGGGCGGGTATGGGAATCGACGCACCTGGGCGGGGACCGATACGCAGCCGGCATGGTGGCACTGCCGGACGGTAGCTACTACGGCAACCTCGACCCGGCGAACGCGCAGGCAGTGGTGGACGGTCACGACCGCGGGCAGCTCACCCTGCGCAACTACCGGGGCCGCTGCACCGACGACACGGCCGCTCAGATCGCCGAACATGCAGTACGAACCGAGTACGGCCTCACCGGAATCGACGACGTGCACCCGACGGAGGTCACCTCGTCCAGCGGCGGGTCCGATGTCGTCGTGGTGACAGCGTCGGGATCGGTGCAGGTACACGTGACGCCCGATCCCGAGACCCCGCGCAGGACGACCTGCCGCTCCGAAGCGTTCGCGACGCCCGACCACGGCGTCACGTCGATTCGGTCGGTTCCCGCAGCCGGGAGCGCATGATTTTTCGAACGAGACAGGGCCACCGCAACGGATGCGGTGGCCCTGTCTGCGATTGCGCGACTTACGGCAATCTCGAAAAACCTACGGGAAGATCAGACCCGGGGTCTTCGAGGTGGCGGCCTCGAAACGAGCCTGGACGTCGGCCCAGTTGACGACGTTCCAGAACGCCTTCACGTAGTCGGCCTTGACGTTCTTGTACTGCAGGTAGAAGGCGTGCTCCCACATGTCGACCTGGAGCAGCGGGATGATGCCCAGCGGCACGTTGGCCTGCTGATCGTAGAGCTGGAAGGTGAGCAGCTTCTTGCCCAGCGAGTCGTAACCCAGCACTGCCCAGCCGGAGCCCTGCAGGCCGTTGGCGGCAGCTGTGAACTGTGCGCGGAACTTGTCGAACGAACCGAACTGGTCGTCGATCGCGGCACCGAGCTCACCCTCGGGCTTGTCGCCACCGTTGGGCGAGAGGTTCTTCCACCAGATGGAGTGGTTGACGTGGCCACCGAGGTGGAACGCGAGGTTCTTCTCGTGCAGGAAGATGGCTGCGTGATCGTCGTTCTCGCGTGCTGCGGCGAGCTTCTCGAGGGCGGTGTTCGCGCCTGCCACGTAGGTGGCGTGATGCTTGGAGTGGTGAAGCTCGTTGATCTCGCCCGAGATGTGCGGCTCGAGGGCGGAGTAATCGAAATCAAGGTCGGGCAAGGTGTACTCGGACACGTGGTTCCCTTCTCTAACGACGCCGTACCCATCGCGTGATGCGGGCACGTTCGTCCTACTTCGGATCTTTCGTAGGGTTCAACCCAATCTCATTCCTACCCCTTGTGCAACCGTTGTAACCGAGATGCTTTTCTCGGAATAAATTCACGTGAACAAGGCAACGGAATTCGCGGCTGCGAATTCGCTCCGAATATCACGAAACAGTTGCGGAGCGGGTCTGGATTGGTCCTGAAGTTGAACGGAACCTAAACTCGCGGGTGTGGAAGGGGACCGACCGAGCCGAAATACGGTCGAGGACTCCGCCGTCGTGGAGCCGGTCACCGCGCCCCGAGTTCAGATGAACGGTGCCGACCTCCTTCGCGTCATCGCCGTTTTCGCAGTCCTGTACTCACACATTTCGTTCTATCTGATCGACGACATCGGCGGTGGCTGGTGGGTGATCGACGTGGTCAACACGGTCCTCATCGAGGACGCCGGACTGAACCTGCACCTGTCCTTCGTCGGCGTCAGTATGTTCATGCTGCTCACCGGCCTGCTGATCACCCGATCGGCGATGCGGCACTCGCGTCGGGACTTCATGGTCGCGCGTCTCGCCCGCCTGGTCCCTGCACTCTGGTTCGCCGTCGCCCTGGCGGTCATCCTCGTCAAACTCGGCCTCAACGGGATGTTCAGCGGTCAACCCGGGATCACCAACGGCGAGGCCGTGCTCAGCTTTTTCCTCGGTGGTTTCTTTCTCCGACCCGAAGTCGCCGTCCTCGGCGTCACCTGGACGCTCGTCGTGCAAATCGTGTTCTACCTGTACTGCGTCGCCATGCGCGGGCCGCTGCGTACCCGACCCATCGTGGTGCCGCTGGTCGGAGCTGCATTGTGCGCTGTGGTCATCGTCTACAACCTCTACCTGCCGCAGCCCTACACAATCCCGTTCCTGACGAAGGTCGCAGGCGTACTACCGACCCTGTTCCTCGGCCAGATCATCTACCTCGGCTGGGCGAAGCTGGTCGGCTGGCGATGGGTGGTCGTCGGTGTCATCGCGCAGATCGAAGTCATCCGACTCTCCATCGACGTCCACACCTTCTGGATGGGCGACACCTACCTGTGGACCCTGCTGGTCATCACCGGCATCGTCCTGATCCTGGCCCGATACGACGGGCCCATCACCCGTTGGCCCGTCGTCCACTGGATCGGCACGCGCAGCTACGCGATCTATTTGATCCACACCCTCGTGCTCTACCGCATCTACGCCACCGTCGAGCCGCACCTGGGCCCCAGCGCCGCCGTGCTGGCCTTCCTCGCCGGCACGGCGGCACTCGCCGAAATCATGTACCGCTGGATCGAACTGCCCGCGGCTCGACACATCAGCTCGACCTACGCACGCCTACGTGCTCGATCCGCTGCCTGACCGAGGCCCCCTGGGTACTCGATGTGACATTTGGTGGCCTTTTCGGGGGTCAATGTCACGTTGAGTGGACTCGGGCGGGCGGTTCCCGGGGGTCAGAGCTGCGGGAGAACCTCGGATGCGACGAGTTCGAGGTGATCGAGATCGGTGAGATCCATGGTCTGCAGGTACACCCGGGTGGCTCCGACGGCTCCGAAGCTGCCGATCTTGTCGACCAGTTCGGCGGGGCTGCCCGCGGCACCGTTCTCGCGTAACTCCGATACCTCACGGCCGATGGCGGCGGCGCGTCGAGCGATGTCTTCTTCGGTGCGGCCGCAGCACAGGACGAGGGCGTTGGAGTAGACGAGGGAGTCCGGATCGCGGTCGGCGGCAGTGCAGGCAGCGCGGACGCGACCGAACTGGGTCTCGGTATCGGCCAGCGAGGCGAAGGGGATGTTGAACTCGTCGGCGTACTTCGCGGCGAGTGCCGGGGTGCGCTTCTTTCCGCCGCCGCCGATGACGATGGGTGGGTGCGGGGTCTGCACCGGCTTGGGGAGCGCGGGAGAGTCCGTGACGGGGTAGTGCGTGCCGTCGTACGAGAACGTGTCGCCGACGGGGGTGTCCCACAGTCCGGTGATGACGGCGAGTTGCTCTTCGAGCCGGTCGAAACGCTCACCGAGCGGCGGGAACGGGATGCCGTATGCCTTGTGCTCGTCCTCGAACCAGCCGGCACCGAGGCCGAGGTCGACGCGGCCGCCGCTCATGGCGTCGACCTGCGCGACGCTGATGGCCAGTGGCCCCGGGTAGCGGAAGGTGGCCGAGGTGACCAGTGTGCCGAGCCGAATGGTCGACGTCTCGCGGGCCAGGCCTGCCAGCGTGATCCAGGCGTCGGTGGGCCCGGGACCGCCGTCGCCGCTCATCGCGAGGTAGTGGTCGGATCGGAAGAATGCGCCGTAGCCGAATTCCTCGGCTGCTTTCGCAACGCGGAGGAGGTCGTCGTACGTGGCACCTTGTTGCGGTTCGGTGAAGACGCGCAGTTCTACGGACGGGAGGGGAGCCTGCGGAACGACCTGCGGCGGGTTAGTCATGTTCGCCAGCCTAAACAGCCACTCCACAGGACCGCAGACGGTCGCTGTGTCAAATCACCATCGATCCACAACCTGCGTTGGTACTCGGTACACCGCGAGACCGACTCGACGCTCTGACCTGTGGATAGAAACCGGCACAGGCCCCGATTCTGTGCATCAACCTGTGGATACTGTGGATAACTTCTGTGGCGTGAGTGACGTAGGTCATAGCGTCGCCTTGCTCGGGTCGTCGGGACACGGGTGGCAGCCCCGCGCGAGGCCGTGACAAGATCGAGGTGTGTCTCACCCCGAGCAGCCGCCCGCCGTCACCGTCGACCGACTCCCGGTGCCGTTTCCCGAGACGGCGCTGCTACTCGACGTACGTGAACCCGAGGAGTGGCAGGCCGGGCACGCGCCCGATGCCGTGCACATCCCGATGAGTGACATCCCGTCCCGCGCCGGTGAGATCGACAATCAATCCGAGGTCTACGTCGTCTGCAAAGCCGGTGGTCGGTCGGCCCGCGTCGTCGAATACCTGAACCGAGTGGGTTTCGAGGCGATCAACGTCGACGGTGGGATGCTCGCCTGGCAGGCCGCAGGTCGACCGATCGAACGCGACGACGACTCCCACGAACCGAGAATCATCTAGATGACGGCACCGCGGGGACGCGCACAGGCGTTCCAGGTCTGTGCCCGCTGCAGCACTCGCTGGGCGGTCGGTGCACGGCCGGGCACGTGGTGCCCCCGCTGCCACGGCGTCCTGCTCTCGCCCGTGTCGACCCAAGCACCTGCGCAGGGCCGGCGAAACTTCCGCTGGGTCGCACGACCGGCGACATCGCGCTCGACGTCCGCTCGCACGACTCGAACCGCAGCCCCGACGCCGACGCCGCACTACGATTCGACGCCTACCTGGGGCTTGCGTGACATCCCGCGCGATCCGGCGGCGAGTCGGCCGGTGGGACGCGTCGAGCAGTACGCCGCGAACGCGCAGTTGCTCGTCGTCGTCACCGCGCTGCTGCTGGCTCTCGGCTCGTTCGCCGAGGTGTTTCGCTACGGAATTCTGCTGTACAACCGCACCCGACTCGTCTCGCCGATCACCCTGGCCGTATCCGACGCGTTGGTGTATTTCGCTCAGGTCGGCTCGCTCGTCGTCGGCCTGTTCGCTCTCGTCGGCTCGTCGTGCTGGTTGATCCGGCAACGTCGGCTCGCTTTCGCCGCGGCGGGCGCGACCGATCCGCGATCGGTGCGGTGGATGCTGCTGTTGTCGATGCTGCCGCTCGTGCGCATCGTCATGCCCGGGGTGTATCTGACCGAGCTGGCCCGCCTGCGGGGTGACACCGAGGCCGACGTGCACCGCGAGCTGTTTCTGGTGCGCATCTGGTGGGGTGTCTGGGCCGCGAGCAACGCGCTGGTGGTCGTCCAACTGCTGTGGAATCTGCAAAGCAGCCTGCAGGCCCGGGCCGATGGAGTTCTCCTGTCGGCGGTCGTCGCGGCAGTAGCTGCGGGTTCGGCCGTGCTCACCCTGGCGGTGATGCGCCGATTCGAGGGCCGCACGCTGCGCGGATCGGCCCTGGCGCGTCCCACCCGATGGGTCATGGCCACGGGCAACAAGGCCACCGACATCGAGGCGAACGGTCCCGAGCGCTCGAAGGAAGAGCCCGTCGAGCACGAAGCGGTGACGGCGTCGTGAGTCCCGATCGTCGCGGCCCGCTCGTCGTCGCGCATCGCGGTGCCTCGGCGGCCAAGAAGGAACACACTCTTGCGGCGTACGACCTGGCGCTGCGTGAGGGAGCAGACGGCGTCGAGTGCGATGTACGGCTGACCAAGGACGGTCACATCGTGTGCGTGCACGACCGTCGTGTCGACAGAACCTCGAACGGCACCGGAATCGTCAGCGAGATGAATTTCGCCGAACTTGCGCAGCTGAACTACGGCGAACCCGACGAACCCGCCGAACTCCTGACCCTGCACGATCTCATCGCTCTCGTGCTGGACTGGAGCAGCAAGCCGGTCAAGCTGTTCATCGAAACCAAGCACCCCGTGCGCTACGGCTCGCTGATCGAGAGCGCGGTACTCGAGGAGCTGGGCAAGTTCGGCATCGGTGCGCCCGCATCGGCAGACCACTCGCGAGCGGTCATCATGTCGTTCGCGCCGTCGGCGGTCTGGCGCGTACGGCGCTCTGCCCCGATGCTCCCGACGGTGCTCCTCGGCGACAGCTCGCACTACCTCGGCGGAGGAGCGGCGACGACCGTCGGTGCCACCGCGGTCGGTCCGTCCATCCGTGCGCTGCGGGAGCACCCGAGCATCATCGACCGCGCCGCCGCGTCGGGCCGGGCCAGTTACGTGTGGACCGTCGACGAGAAAGAGGACGTGGACCTGTGCCGCGAACTCGGTGTCGGATGGATCGCCACCAACCACCCCGGCCGAACGCGAGCCTGGCTCGAATCGAAGAACGTGTAGGTTTTCGGGCGTGGGTAAGAGCAAAAGAAACAGTGGACCGAAGCAGGGAAGCAACCGAGCGGCGAAGCTGGCGCAGCGTGAGGCCGAGCGCGCGAGCATCGACTCGGCGTCGACCCGCCCGTTCGAGGGCCTGGCCGCCGAATGCGATCTGGTAGCGCTGCGTGAGTTCGTCCCGTCGGCAACGGCCACCGCGCCGATCACGGTGGACGGTCGCACCATCACGGTGGCAACGGTGCTGCCCGGTGCCGTCGCGGCACTGGTGCGCGAAGACGCGGGCACCGTCGAGGGATTTGTCGGCCTGCAGGTGCAGACGCAGTCGAAAGACGTTGCAGCAGATATCAGTAGCGCACTCGGCTGGGTGTCCACTGCTTCCGCGGGCGAGTCGCTCGAAGCCGCGAAGATCACCGACAGCACCCCAGCGTTGACCGAGGTGCTCGACGCGTCCGCGCTGCTCGAGATCACCGTCCATCAGGACTTCAACTGGTGGATTCCCGAAAGTGCCACTCCCGCAGCCGATGTGACCGCAACTGTGGAGCGTGCGAATCAAGCGATCATGCCGTCGGCACGGATCGAAGCGGACGGCGTCGTCGCGGCCTGGTGGGTGGATGCGGGCGACAAGGCGCACATCCGCTGGGTTCGGCCGGAGAGCGAAGACGATGTGATGCTCGCTCTCGCTCGGCTGCACGCTGCGGGCGATCTGCACCTGGGCGAGGGATCGCGCTACGCCGGTTCGTTCCGTACGCACGGATTGCTGGTGCCGGTGTTCGATCTCGATCCCGAGATGCACCCCACCGAATGGGCTTCGCCCACAAAGGAATTCGGAGACAAGCTGAGCGAAGCTCTCGCTGTCGACGCTCCGCTCACTGCAGCGCAGCTGCGCTCACGCGACGGCTTGCGCGGTCGTCAGGTCACGTTGCGCTGACGGCTCCCGGCCGTGATACGCGGTCGAGACGAATTGCTCGGAAACGCACATCGGGTGGCCGCCCGAACAAGAATCCTTGTTCGGGCGGCCACCCGTACGAGCGCGCTACTTGCGGCGGGACTTACAGCGATCCGCCGGCAACGGTGGGTGCGCCTGCATCGGCGACCACGCTGGTGTTCATCTCGCGGGCAACGAACTGCTCGAGGTCGAACAGGTTGTGGCCCGCGCGATCTGCGATGTTGAGCAGGGTCTTCATGCTGGCAACTTCCTCGACCTGCTCCTTGAGGAACCACTGCATGAACTGCTCGCCGAGGTAGTCGCCCTCTTCGCGTGCGGTGCTCGCCAGCGCGATGATCTGGTCGGTGACGGTCTCTTCCTGCGCCAGCGCCAGGGCGATGGCCTCACGAGGATCGGTGAAGACGGACTTCGACGCGTCGACGCCGGTCAGCTCGACCGTGATGTCGCGATCGAGGAAGTACTGCACGATCATCATCGCGTGGTTGCGCTCTTCGACCGACTGCGCGTAGAAGTGCTTGGCCAGCTGCGGCAGGTCGACATTCGCGAAGTAGACAGCGGTGGCGATGTACTGCTGCGAGGCGTTGAACTCGTTGCGAATCTGGTCGCGAAGAAGTGCATGGAACTTGGTGTGGCTGGTTTCTTTGATATCTACGCTCATGACGAGGACGATATGCCTGGTCAGAGGCATTGTCATCCAAGTCGAACCTTATTGAGGCGAACGTAGCCTAATACAGTGGATCCTAAATGTCCGCTCTGAGCAGGGCGCAAGCTACGCGCTCCCGGCCTCTTTCGGGGCATTGGTGGCGCGGATCACCGATCCACCGATTTCTCGGGCGACGTACTGCTCGATGTCGAACAGGTTGGATTCGGCCCGCCGGACGATGTTGAGCAGACTCTGCATCGCCGCCACCTCCTCGACCTGCTCGGTGAGGAACCAGTGGGTGAACTGCTCGCCGATGTAGTCGCCCTCGGCCCGGGCAGCGCGCGCGAGCGCGGTGATCTGCTCGGTCACCGTCGTCTCCTGTGCCAGTGCCAATTCCACCGGCTCGACCACCGACTCGAACGCCGTCACCACGTCGCCGATGCTCGACGCGTCGACGTCGAGCCGATTGTCGATGAGGAACCGGATCATCATCATGGCGTGCCGACGCTCTTCGGCGGACTGGGCGTAGAAGCGCGTGGCCAGCTGCGGTAGATCGTTTCGGTCGAACCACACCGCGATCGCGACGTACTGCTGCGATGCGGTGAACTCGTGCCGCACCTGAGCACGCAGTAGATCGTGGAACGACGCACCGGGCGTCACGGCGGGCTGGGCAGACGGCAGTGTCATGGTCCATAACCTACCGGTCTCGGGTGGGAGTGGAGCCTGCAGGAACGACCGATTCGGCGGCTCAGGGCCCGCCGGTCAGCAGATCCGGTGGAATTTCGCGATCCTGGGCGATGGCGTCGAAGAATGCCGGTGCGCGGGTGTCGTCCCACAACAGCACGTTTCCGACGTCGGAGTCCTGGAATCCGCCGACCGGCACCGTCGTGGTCACCGGACCTCCGCGCATCGCCCAGGCCAGCGCGGCGAGGTTCCAGATGTGGTCTCCCTCGTCGACGCTCAACGACGACGCCGTATCGGACACCAGCGGCCACAGCTTCAGTGGGTTGAGGAAAGTCGATGCGCTGGTGGCTTTTTCGAGCAGTGCGGACATGAATGCCCGCTGGTTGTTCATCCGGTCGAGATCGGCCAGCGCGGTTGCGCGGGACCGTACGAACCCGAGCGCCTCGGACCCGGTGAGATCCTGGCAGCCGGCGGGAATGTTGATGCCCGCCAACGGATCGTCGATTGCGTTCTGTACGCACACGTTCACCCCGCCGACCGCGTCGACTATCCCGGCGAAGCCGCCGAAGCCGATCTCGGCGTAGTGATCGATGTGCACCCCGGTCGCGCCTTCGACCGTCTGTACCAACAGCGACGGTCCACCGAATGCGAAGGCCGCGTTGAGCTTGTCTTCGCCGTTGCCCGGAATGGACACGTACGAATCGCGAGGCAGGCTGACCATCGTGGTCGCCCCGCTGCCCTCGGGAATGTGGATCAGGATGATCGTGTCGGTGCGGCTCGGGCCCACATCGCCGCCGGTGGCCAGCGTGGCCTCCTGCTCCGGCGTGAGGCCTGCCCGTGAATCCGACCCGACGAGAAGCCAATTGGTGCCCGGGGTGTCTCCGACGCGACCAGGGTAGGAGGTGAGGGCGTCGACTCGCGTCAACGAGCTGTCGACGTAGTAGACGACGCCGCCGATTCCCAGCACGAGAACGAGCAGCACGATCAGGAATCGTCGACCCCAGCGTCTGGGTTTGCGCGGCTTCGCGGCCTTCGGTGGACGCGAATCTCGTTGTGGTCGAGCCGGTTGTGGTCTAGCGGGTTCCGGCCGGCGCTGTGCAGGCGCTGCGGGTTGCTTGCGCTCCTCGGTGAACGGCTCCGGTTGCTGGCGCGGGGCATACCCGGTGCGGCCCTGCTGCTCGTCCGCGGAGCGTGAGTACTGACGCGTCGAATTGGGTGTATCGGGTGTATCGGACCGGGGTGAACGAGACTGTGCCGAACCGGGTTCCGGCGCCTGCGACCACGCCTGCTGCGCCGCGGCCGAGCGTGCCGGCCCGGCCACAGGCCGGCCGTCGCGACGAATGAACTCGGTGCCTTCCGGTACCTGACCCGGTGGGACGGGGAGGCCGCGTGCCGGACGCTCGGGCGGTGACCCCGGACGCTGCGACATCGGTCCCTGACGATGGGGAGGCTCTGGGTTGTACTGGCGCGGCCCTCGCTCGGGTGGCGGCTGGCCGGGGCGATACCCGCGAGGGGGCGGCGGCTGCTGGGCGGACGGCTGTCGGAGGGGCCGCTGGCCGGGTGGTTGTTGGCCGGGGGACTGTTGGCCGTGCCGGTTGGGGCGCTGCTGGTCGGGCGGCTGCCGGCGGGGTGGCTGCTGCGGGGGTTGCCCCTCGGCGCGACGAGGCTGGGCTGCTGGACCGGGATGGGGTGCTGGACCGGGCCTAGCTGTTGGACCGGGCTGGGGCGCTGGATCGGGTCGGCCGTGACGACTCGGCATCGATCGGTCGGGCGGCGTGCGCCCCGGAGGCGGTGTCTGGCCCGGAGGGGGTGCCTGGCCTGGAGGGGGCGTCCGACCGGGAGGCGGCGTGCGCCGGTCCGGCCCGCCGTGCCGTCCGTAGCGATCGTCGTCGTTCACGGATCGACTGTAGCTGTCGGCGCGGGAACACCATGGTTCCTCGAGCCTGGATCGGGTCTGGATTCAGGGGAGCCACGACAGATGTTCGCGCAGGAGGGCATAGCCGACGAAGGCGACGATATCGATCAGAGCATGCGCGATCAGCAGCGGCCAGAGCCTGCCGGTGCGCTGCCAGTAGCGGCCGAAGACCAGCCCCATCAGGAAGTTTCCGACGCCTCCGCCCACCCCTTGATAGAGGTGGTAGCTCCCGCGCAGCAGCGCCGAACACAGCAGAGACTTGTTTTCACCGAGCCCGAGTCTGCGTAGCCGGGAGATCAGGTAGGCCACGACGATGATCTCCTCGGCACCGGAGTTGGCCAGCGCGTACAGGATCAGGGCCGGCACGCGCCACCAGTGGTCGTCGAGTGCGCTGGGAACGACGTTCAGATTGAAGCCGAGAGCATTGCCGACGAGATACAGCGCCAGGCCGGGCAGCCCGATCAATGCCGCCAGTCCGACGCCGTGACCGAGGTCGATCTTCAGGCGCGGTCTGGCCAGTCCGATCGCCCGCGGTGCCAGGTCGGCTCGCCACAACAGGTACAGACCCAGCCCGCCCCAGGCGCACAACCGCAGAATGCTGAGCAGTTGGAACAACAGATCGATCAGGCTGAAGCTCGACCGCGACGAGTTCAGAGCCACGGTCTGATCGGACAGCGCCGCGGTCTGTAGGGCGTCCTCGACGAGCGAGAGGATGCTGCTCATTCCGCTGAGGCCGAACGTCACCAGCAGTACGATCGCGATCTCGACTTTGATGGTCGTGCGCTCGCGAGCGTCGGGCAGGGGAGCCGTGCGCTCCGGCGGCGGTGGCGTCAACCAGCTCTTGAAGTCGATCACCGCACGAGTCTGCCCTGTTTCTCGAAACGTGCGTCAGCCGCGAGCGCGTAGGCCGTTCAGAAACGGGCAACCGGCGAGTACGCGGAGCGCGCGACTGAGCGAGAGGACGTCGTCGACGGGCTCGGCAAATCCCAGGCGGACGTCGTTGTCACCGCAGTCGCTCTCGATGCGCAGCCGAATTCCGTAGCGATCGATACCCAACGGACGGATTCGACCCTGCCGCAGGGACGGCGGGAGGCGTCGGGACAGTTGGGCGAGCAGATCGGGATGGTCGGAATCGAGGTGCTCGAGCCAGCTCGTCTCCATCTCCCAGAACGGATCGGGTTCGGCCGCCAGCAGCGATTCGACGTCGACGGGTTCCGCACCGGTACTGTCCGCGACCACTGCCGAGCCCACGATCAGCCGCATCAGCGAGGTGGTGTGGCCGACGTCGAGCAGGGCCGGGTGCGGGTGTTCTGCGGCCACGGCTCCCGCCATGGGACGCATCAGCGATTCCGGGACCGGACGCAGATCGCCGCGTAGCCACACCAGCGAACGCACCGGTTCGCGCAGTGCCAGTGGCGCGTGATCGGTGAGTTCGAGGACGGCAGGAATGCCCGTCCGCGAGGATTGCCAGGTGTCGGCGTCGTCGAGAGAGTCGGTGGGGACGGCCAGGATCATCTCGCCGTTGGGTCGCAGGTGATGAAGGGACGTGACCACCGGGTCGCTGCCGTCGATGGCCAGGGCGGCACCCTCGGCGCGCATGCAGGCACTGCGCACGCGTTCGGCAGTGGACGGTCCGGTGGTGGTGGTTGCGCCGAGCATGGGCTCCTCCGATGCGATCGGGCTGGGCAAGAAGGTGAGGCATACCTAAGTAATGTGTCCCTAAGTTATACCGGTGTGGCGAGGATCGCAAGAGCATCCCGGGGCTACGGTGAGGGCGTGCCGATTCCGTTGACCCTCGGTGTGCCACACCGACCCGACCCGAACGCACTCGTGCACGGGTTGCTGCTGCCGATCTGCTCCGATTCCGACGAGCTCAACGCCGCCCCACGAGGGGCCGAGTACGGCCCGCCCGTGGTCCGAGCGTCGACTCTGCTCGCGACGACGGACACGGCCGATCTCGGACGCATCGTGGTGCACCTCGACATCGACCCGGACGAACTCCGCGCGAGTCGAACCGGCGGATACGAGGTGGTCCGATTCGACGTGGACGCCCCCGCGGAACATCTCGCCGATGCGCTCGCGCTGCGGTTGCCCTCGCCGCTGGTCGTCTTCCCGGTGTTCGACGCCATCGACGTGGCCGAGACCGCGGAGGCCGTCGTCTTCGCGCACCGGACTCCGGGCATCAGCGTCGCCGACACCCCGAGACGCATCGCCGACGTGCTCGCCGTGGTCTCCCATGCAGACGTCGGCCTGGTCGCCCGCGCAGACACCGGCGACGACGTCCTGGCGATCCTCGCTGCGACGGTGGCATCGCTGCGCGGAGACGACATCAGCGCAGCTCTGGCCGCCCCCGATGTCGCCGCGCTGCGGGCCCTGATCCCCGAGGCCGCGGAGGCGGTGCGCGAGGTGCTGCTCGGAATCGAGATCGCCGACGCCGTCGCTGCCCGCGCACGGCTCGTCGAGATCGGTTTGATCGCTTCGCGGACGTCGACAACGTAACCTCGAGGCGTGCCTCGCATCGCTTATTTCGGCCCATCCGGAACGTTCACGGAGATGGCGCTGGCGCAGTTCGAAAAGCTCGGAACCATCGCCGCCGTCGGTCTGGACGGTGCCGTCGAGCGCGTGACGGCAGCGAGCCCGCCCGCGGCACTCGAGGCCGTGCGTTCGGGTAACGCCGACGCGGCCGTCGTTCCCATCGAAAGTTCGATCGAGGGCGCGGTACCGCCGACCCTCGACGCGTTGTCCGAGGGTCGCCGGTTGCAGATCGTCGCCGAGACCGAGATCGAGGTGGCCTTCACCATTCTCGGGGGCCCCGGCGTCACCCTGGATTCGGCCCGCACGATCAGCGCCTACCCCATCGCGCTCAATCAGGTGCGACAGTGGTTGCAGGCCACCATACCCGGCGCGGCAGTGCAGTCGGCCTCGTCGAATGCCGGTGCGGCAGAAGATGTTGCCGCCGGAATGGTCGACGCAGCGGTCTCGACACGGTTGGCCGGTGAGCGCCTGGCGCTGCCGACGTTGGCCGACGGGATCATCGACGTCGAGGGTGCGCGAACCCGGTTCGTGCTGGTGACACCGCCTCGGCCGGTTGCTCCCCGCACCGGTGCAGACCGCACCGCCGTGGTGCTCGAGCCACCCAACGACCCGGGCACCCTGCCTGCGGCGTTGGCCGAGTTCGGAATTCGCAACATCGACCTGACGTTCATCGAATCACGTCCTACGCGTTCGCAATTCGGCACGTACCGATTCTTCGTCGACTGCGCGGGCCATGTCGAGGATCCGCTCGTCGCCGAAGCGCTGACGGCATTCCATCGCAAGATGCCGCTGCGGTTCCTCGGATCGTGGCCCATCGCAACGGGAGCGGGTGGATCGGTGCCGCCGCCGATCGACGAGCACGTGCAGTGGCTCGAAGATATTCGCGCCGGACGCGGTGATCTGTGATGGGCAAGCTGATTCTGGTGCGGCACGGTCAGACGAAAGCCAACGTTGCGAAGAAGCTCGATACCGCTCCGCCCGGAGCCGAGTTGACCGAGCTGGGTCACCAGCAAGCCGAAAGCTATGCCCGGACCTGGGTGGGGCACCCACCTGCCGTCCTCGTGTCTTCGATTGCGTTGCGCGCGAAGCAAACTGCCGGCTACATCGAGCGGGCAACCGGGGTTCCCCTCGTGGTGACCGAAGGAATTCAGGAGACCTACGCCGGAGATCTCGAAGACCGAGACGACCCCGATGCGCACAAGGAGTTCACCGAGGTCTTCCATCGCTGGCACACCGGCGATCTGGCGGCGACAGTGCCGGGTGGAGACAGCGGGCATTCGGTGCTGGAGCGTTATGTGCCGGTGCTCGGTGCGTTGCGCGCGCAGTACCTCGGCGACGACACGGCCGGCGATGTCGTCGTCGTGAGCCACGGTGCCGCCATCAGATTGGTCGCGGCCGTACTGGCCGGCGTCGACGGCACGTTCGCAGCCGACAACCATCTCGACAACACCCAGACGGTGGAACTGTTGCCGCTGCCCGGCGGGGGGTGGGCCTGCGGTAAGTGGGGCACATTCCTGCCGCCGTTCGAGGGCCAGGGCAGCGAGAAGGCCGACAACCCGATCAGCTGAGCCTGTCAGACCCTGTCTTCGTCAGACCCGGTTTTCGTCAGACCCGGTATTCCCGAGCCGACTCGATCAACTCGGTCAGTGCCGCCGTCACCTTGCGGTCCGTCGCCCCGGTCAATGAGCTCCAGGACGTGCCGTCGGCAGCCAGGGTGGAGGTGGCGACGATGCGTCCGGCTCGGGTATCGAACAGGGCGACGGGTCTACCGGCCACGTGCCGGGTGCCGTGTCTGGGCGCCACAGCCGTGATCTCGGTTCTGCCGGCGCACGTGGACATGGCCGATGCCAGGGCCGACGCGCGGTCGTTGGCTATTCCGATGCGGCCGAGGCGGGATGCGGTTGCTCCGACATCGCTCGGTGCGGCATCGAGGGCCTCGGCCAACAATGCGGTGGGAGCGTTGATGACGCCGGGGTCGAACGGCGTATCGGCACCGATCGTCACAGCGAGATCTCGGGCCGGGTCGCCGTGAATGACGCGGATGGTGACGACGTTCTCTCGCCGGACCGCGGAGACCGTGATCCGGTCGTCGGACGCAACGCAGATCCGGGTGGTGGGAGCCGGCTCGTCGCTCTCGACGTCGAACACTCGCGCCGAGACGTACCAGTGCGGTTGTTCGAGAACCCGCATCCACTGTTGCAGATCCTCGTGAACTCGGCCGCCGGTGATCAGGCCGACGTTGTCCAGTGCGTCTCGGCCACGACCGAGGGCGCGATCTCGGGCAGCGGCGTCGTCGAAGCGCGGAAACACGTCGAGGACGACGGGCAGTTCGGCGATGGACAGCTCGTCGACCAGGAAGTCCATCTCGTCCACACCGAGCGCGGCGTTCGGCAGTGTGTGGCCCACCGGCACGGTTCCCAAGTCGATCAACGGCCGTTTCCGCTGGTATCGGGTACAAACAGGGCTGGATCCGCACCGATGACGGACGGTGCGACGGTACGGCCGTCGGCGAAGTGCTCGAACTGCTTGAGGTAGTCCGGGGTCTCGTGTTCGTCGTCCTCGGCCTGGCCGCGTGCGCCCGATGCGGGCGCACCCGCCGTGCCGGTCCCACGCTGTGCGAGGCCCCCGTCGGCGGCGGTGGGTGCGCCGAACGCGTTGGCAGGGCCGCTCTGGCCTGGACCCAAGAGCGTCGAACCGCCACCGGCAGGACTCGGCGCAGACCCGGGCATTCCGACACCGCCGAAGCCCCCGAGTCCGGCACCTCCTGCCCCGAACGAGACCGGACGCGTGGAGGCCGGGCCGACCGCGAGAGGCGCCGAACCGCCGGGCGTGAATCCGTGACCGCCGCCGACCCCGGATCCGCCGGACAGTGCCGTCGACCCGATGGTCGACGCGGCGGTGGCCACGGTGGACACACCGGTACTGGCGATGGAGGTGGCAGCGCTACCGATCTGTCCGGCGGCCGCGGCCACTCCGGGGTTCTGTGTTGCCGCCATCAGGCCGCCGATCGCAGCCTGGACGGGCGAGGTCATCACGGCGTTGGCGAACTTTCCGAGGCCGCTGCCGGAATCGGACACGATCGCGGGCGGATGATCGAAGGTGGTCTTGACGATGCGGTGCGAGTTGACCAGCTCGAATCCCTCCATCACCAGGGCTGCCCGGATGTCGAGCAACCGGTCTGCCACCTCGGCTGCCTCGTAGCTGCCGTTCAGCGCGCCGCCCGTGGAGGCGGCGGTGACCTTGGCGGCCTGCACGACGCCGATTTCCACCAGTGACGGCATGGTCGCGAGCGCCACGCCATAGGTGGTCCCGGCGGCGGGAGCCTCGACCGACAGCGCGGCCGCTTTCAATGCCGTTGCACCGGTCCACGTTGCGAAACGTGCGAGCGCGGCCTGAGCGAGGAGGGCCGAATCGCCCTCCCACCCGGCGGTCAACGCCGCAGTGACCGCGGCGATACTCGCCGACGCCTCCGTGAACGCCGCAGCAACCGAACCCCACGCGCCGCCGGCGACGTGCAACGGCACCGGACCCGGCCCGAGCAGTCGGGTCGAATTTCCCGTTGCCGTGCGCGGTAGCCACACCACACCTGTCACTCCGAGCGTCATCCTCTAGCCCCCATGATGTTCGAGCCCTGCATCGTTTCTTGTGGTGCGGTCGAGTTGTGGTGCAGTCGCGTTCGGTGCGAGCGTCAGATGCCGGGTAAACCGGGTAGGCCACCCGCTGTGTCGTCGTCGGTGGCCACGTAGTCCGCGGCCTGCTTTCGTAGTTCCTCGGCGGCGCGGTGTAGCTCTGAAATGCCCTGTGCTGCAGCAGGTCCGAAGGTATCGGCCGCGGTGCCGAAGAATCGTTCGGTGAGTAGAGAAACCTCGTCGGTGCCGGGCGGCAGGGGCCGCACGGGGATCGCCGTCGCGGTGACGGCGGCCTGCAACCTGGCGGCGACCGCATCGAGCTCCGACGCAGCGAGCTGCAGTGCCACCGGATCCACCTTGATGACGGTCATGAGCCACGCCCCCCGATCGAAGAACTTCCACTGTCGGTAGGTAGGACGCCACCGTGCTCGGTTTGGTTCCATCGAGGCGAGAAATACTCAGATCGACTTCTCGGCCACCGAACCGATCGTCCACGAGCCGCCACGACGACTGACGGATGTGCGGCTCAGTGGCGACACGTCGACCCGCCAGAACGACCGAACCGGAGCCTCCAACGCCAGCACCACCACGGCCCGAATCACAGCGGGGGAGGTCACCGCCAGCGTGCGACCGGGCGTCGAACCGACATCGTCGAGCCACGTCTGCACGCGAGAGAACAACGCGACCAGAGACTCACCGCCCGGCGGCATGAACGCCGCATCGCTGAGCCAGGCCATCGCGTCGGCGTCGGGCAGATCGGTCATCTCGAGTCCGGACCACCGGCCGTAGGCGATGTCGGCCAACGCGGGTTCGACCGAGATGTCGGTGCCGAAGATCTGCGCCGTGGCCATCGATCGAGATTCCGGTCCGGACAGGACGCGATCGGCTCGGGGAATGTCGGTCACCGCAGCAAGGTCTCGCACTCCCGAGTCGTCCAGCGGCTCGTCGCCGGGGAATCGGCCGGTGCGCATCGCGGCGGTTCTGGCGTGGCTCACCAATATCAGTCGGGTCACGGGCGCAGGCACCGTGTCATTGTGGCGCAGCCAGATGTCATTGTGGTGCAGTTGTCACTCTGGCATCGAGCCGCGGTCGGTCAGGACAGCGATTGACACAGCGTCGTGTTCGGTGCCACAGTTCGCAGGTTAGACGCGATGTACGCAGGTAATCCGGTGAAAATCCGGAACGGTTGCGCCACTGTGATCGACGTCGGGCATATGTCCGAATTCGAGAGCCAGAAAACTCGTACTTCGCATGGCCGTCTCTTCTTTTCGGAAGGGACTACGGGACGCATATCCCAGGAGGACACCATGGCAATCACTCATTCCCCCAGTAATACGACGGAGTCGGCGGCCCTCGCCGTCATCGTCGCCGCGACGATCCTGCTCGCTTTCGTCGTGCTCTACCTGGTCGGCTTCGATCAGGGCGCGATCTCCCGCAGTGGCATGTACGTGCACGAACTGATGCACGACGGCCGCCACCTGCTGGGTCTGCCATGCCACTGACCGACACCACCCATCGCCCGCCGCTGCAGGGAACGTTCGTTCAGCTGTTGGTGCGAGGGCTGCTCGCCGGACTCGTCGCGGGTCTGCTCGCCGGAGCCGTCGCCTTCGTCGTCGGCGAACCGCACATCGACTCGGCCATCTCCATCGAGGAAGCAGCAGGCGAGGCTCAGCACGCCGACTCCGACACGACGGCCGCGCACTCGCACGGCGACGAGGATCCGCTCGTCAGTCGCGACGGGCAACGCGTCGGACTGTTCCTCGCCACCGGACTCGCCGGCCTGGCATTGGGCGCGATCTTCGCGTCGGCACTGCACTATGCCCGACGCTTCAGCTCCCTCCCGGGCTCGATCCTCGCGCTCGTCGGAGCCGGTGCCGGGTGGTTGGCCATCGAAGCGGTGCCCTTCCTCAAGTACCCGGCCAATCCGCCGGCCGTCGGAGATCCGGACACCATCACCCAGCGCACGTGGCTGTGGCTGGCATCGGTGATCCTCGGTCTGCTGGCCGTCGGAGTCGGAATCTATGTGGCGAAGGTCGTGGCATCGCAGCATTCGGTGGCAGTCCGCGTCGGCGCACCGATCGTGGCGTTCCTGGTGATCGTCGGCATCGGGTACGCACTGTTGCCCGAAATCAACGAGGTGGGCGCGGACTTCCCGGCAACTCTGCTGTGGGAATTCCGACTGTCGTCACTGGCCATGCAGGCAACCCTGTGGCTGGCCCTGGGATTGGGCTTCGCGTTCCTCACCGATCGCGCAGTTCGACCTGTTCGCCGAGAGGCAGTTGCGGCGTAGCCAGCGTCCCCTTCGCCCCCCGGTTGGGATGAATGCGCCATTCAGGCCATCTGAGTGACTGAAACCCACATTCATCCCAACCTGGGGGTGCTGGGGGGTGCGTTCCGGGGGTATGCGAGCGAGGTGAGTGCGGTCGGGATGAGCGAGTGTGCTCAGCCGAATCCGAGTTGATGCAGGCGCTCGTCGTCGATGCCGAAGTGATGTCCGATTTCGTGGGCCACGGTGATGGCGATTTCGCGTCGTGCCTCGGTTTCGTCGTCGACCATCTCGAGGATCGGCTTGCGGTAGATCGTGATGACGTCCGGCAAGTGTCCGCTGTACTCGTAACGCTCGGTGAGTGCGATGCCCTCGTACAGCCCCAGGATGTCCTCGGTGGGGTGTTCCTCCTCGACGAGAACGACCACGTTGTTCATGAAGTCGGTGAGCTCGCGCGGCAGGGTGTCGAGGGCGTCGGACACGGCTTCCTCGAAGTCGACGCGGGTCATCTGGGTGGGGATGTCAGCCTCCGGTGGTGATCGGAGCAGCACCGGGCAGCGGAGTGGGCAGCGCGCGGCCGTCGGGAGCCGATGGCGGTGGGACAGGCGCTGCACCGTTGATGAGAATGTCGCCCTTGGCACTGCCGACGATGGTCGCGAAGCCGCCGGAATCGAGTTCCTTGCCCACCGAACACGTCACCTGACGGCTACCGGCGAGCCAGCTCGCGACGTCGATGGTGTCCCAGAACAGGGTCAGCGTCTTGTCGCGTAGTGCCGTGTCCGAGCCGAGATAGCCGTTGACGGCGTCGGTGCAGGTGCCCTCCAGATACGCGTCCTGGTCGCCCTCCGACGGGTGCCCGCCGGGGAACTGCTGCGTCAGGTTGATCACCGAGGCGACCTCGAAGGCGTGCGGTGCCGAGCAGTCCACCGGATCTGCGGGCACGTTCTGATTGATACCGATGCACGTGCCCGTCGGCCATACCTTGGACTGGTCCTGCTCGAGGATCGAACCGGTCATCTCCAGCAGAGCTCCGGTGTTCGACGGCATCTGCACCCCGCAGCGCAGGGTCCGCTCGCCCTTGGCCCACCCGGCCTGGCTGGGGAACATCAGCCCGACGCCGAAGAGTCCGTTGGGATCGAACTTTGCACCGACGTAGTCGTCGACGGCGGCCGTGCAGTGTTCGTCACGCAGCTGGCCGAACCGGATGGATCCGGGATACTGCGAGCCGGGACCGAACTCGACGCCGGGGTAGACGCTCATGTCGATGTCGCGAGCGACCTCGAAGCGATGAGGATCGGCGCACGACACTTCGGCGAGATCCTGTCGGTCGGTCTCCGGATCGTCGGTGGGCGTCCATTGCAGGCACGTACCGGGGTCGGCTGCACCGAACGAGGATGCCGATACGGGTCCGTCGGTCACCGGACCGCTCGCTGCCGAGTGGGTGGTGATCTTCTCGGGTGCAGAGAACCCGTCGGAGAGGAACGCCGTCGCACCCGCGGCCAGCACTGCACCGACCGCAACCATGGCGAGCCCACGTCGGGCGGTGGTTGCGGAGAGAGTTCGCCGATTCCGGCTCTCTGGGGGGTCTGTTTCGTTCGCGGACATCGCCTCCATCATGCCCGAGTATGTTCGGTCCTCATGAGCGACCCGACAGGTGACGACGACCTCAGCGAGCTGGCCGGCCGACTGTTCACGATGGCGCGCACCGGCGATGCGGCCGGTCTGGCGAGCTATGTGGACGCGGGCGTTCCGGTGAATCTCCACAACGAGTCCGGGGACACGTTGGTCATGCTTGCCGCGTATCACGGGCATGCCGATGCGGTGCGCGTGCTGGTCGAGCGCGGTGCCGACGTGAACAAGCCCAATGACAAGGGGCAGACCCCACTCGCGGGTGCGGTCTTCAAAGGCGAGGACGACGTGGTGCGAGTTCTCGTCGACGGAGGAGCCGATCCGCGCGGGGGTCACCCGTCGGCCATCGATGCCGCCACGATGTTCGGACGCGAGGACTACCTGGGGTTGCTCGGCAAGTAAGGTTCCCTCTCGTGATCGACCTGAAATTCCTTCGCGAAAATCCTGACGCCGTACGCGCCTCGCAGCGCACCAGAGGCGAGGACCCCGCCCTCGTCGACGCGCTTCTCGATGCCGACGCGTCCCGCCGGGCCGCCGTGCTCGCCGGAGATCAGCTGCGCGCCGAGCAGAAGGCATTGGGCAAGAAGGTCGGAAAGGCATCGGCCGAGGATCGTCCCGCTCTGCTCGCCGGGGCGTCGGAACTGGCCGCCAAGGTCAAGGCCGCGCAGGCCGCCGAGGCCGAGGCCGACGCAGCTCTCGACACGGCACACCGGGCGATCTCCAACATCGTTCAGGACGGCACACCCGCAGGCGGCGAAGACGACTTCGTACTGCTCGAGACGGTCGGCGACATCCCGGAGTTCGATTTCGAGCCCAAGGACCACCTCGAGCTCGGTGAGTCGCTCAACTTGATCGACATGGAACGCGGAGCAAAGGTCTCGGGCTCACGCTTCTACTTCATGACCGGCTACGGCGCGTTGCTGCAGCAGGGTCTGCTGCAGCTCGCCGCGCAGAAGGCCGTCAAGAACGGGTTCACCATGATGATCCCGCCGGTGCTCGTGCGGCCGGAGATCATGTCGGGAACCGGTTTCCTCGGTGCACACGCCGACGAGATCTACCGCCTCGAAGCCGACGATCTCTACCTCGTCGGAACCTCCGAAGTTGCTCTCGCGGGCTACCACTCGGGTGAGATCATCGACCTCGCCGACGGCCCCAAGCGCTACGCCGGCTGGTCGTCGTGCTTCCGCCGTGAAGCGGGCAGCTACGGCAAGGACACCCGCGGCATCATTCGCGTCCACCAGTTCGACAAGATCGAGATGTTCTCGTACATCAAGCCCGAGGACGCGGCGGCCGAGCACCAGAAGCTTCTGGAGTACGAGAAGGAAATGCTCGCCGCGGTCGAGTTGCCGTACCGCGTCATCGACACCGCAGGCGGAGACCTCGGCTCATCGGCCGCGCGCAAATTCGACTGCGAAGCATGGGTTCCCACCCAGAAGGCATACCGCGAGCTGACCTCGACCTCGAACTGCACGACCTTCCAGGCCCGACGCCTCGGCGTTCGATACCGCGACGAGAACGGCAAGCCTCAGATCGCCGCGACCCTCAACGGCACCCTCGCCACCACGCGGTGGATCGTGGCAATCCTGGAGAACCACCAGCAGGCCGACGGCACCGTCCGGGTCCCGGAAGCCCTCGTGCCCTTCGTCGGGACCGACGTACTGCGCTAGTTGGGTCGTTCCGCAGGCTCCACTCCGGCGGTAGTAGTGCAGGCTTAGGCGATGTCGCCGATGCAGTAGCCCTCGCCGCCGACGGTCAGTACGAACGTCCGGTTCTGGTACGCCCCCGAGGCATCGATGATGTCGGCATTGACCTGTGTGTAGATGCCGTTCTGAGCCGTGACGAACACGCTGTCGGGATCGAACGAGGTGATGCTCGGCAGAATCGCCGGGTTCTGGGCCAGAGGTGGGGCAGTAGGTGACCCGGTGCCGTTCGGATCCCACGTGCCGCGACTCTCGCACACGAGTGGATAGCGCTCCTCCACGTCGTCCCGGTTGACCGGAATGCCGGCGATGCGGCCCAGATAGCGATCGACGGAATACGCCGCGTCTGCCGCGTCGAACACAGGGGCGGTGCCGGTGGGGTAGACGGTAGGGCAGGCGTAGCCGGACGTGATCTCGCTGCGCTTGATGGCGACCGTCGCAGTGGGCCCGGTCCACGTCACCGCATACTGACCGTCGACGGCGGGAGCAGCCACAGCAGCGAGGATGGCACCGGTGTCGACATACATAGTCGGGATGTCGGTGGGCGGGACGGTCCAGCACTTTGCCGTCACGACACCTATGCCGCCGCCCGTGAGATCGTTGACGAACGGCCGCAGGGCCGCCGCGGCCGCGGGATTTCCGGGCGCTTCGCCGACGGGTGGCCCCGGTGGGATGCGCGGGGGCATCGGGGTGGTGGCTGTGGTCGACGGCGATTCCTGGGTGGTCGACTCGTCGGCTGTGGACTCGACTGTGTTGCTCGGCGAGGCGGCCTGATCGGACGGGATCCCGACCGCGGAATCGCAGGCACCGACCAGTGCGATCGTCGCGATCAGCGGCAGCGCGGTTCGGCCGACTCGGCTGCGCCGCGGTCGTGCCGCTCTGTTCTTCACGTGTTTGTCTCCCCCATAGCTCTTCTACCGAACTGCGCACGACCCGACCGCACTCTGCCGCACCTTTCTCCGGCCCCGTCCACCGACTACGCTAACCGACTGTGGAACCCGTCTACCGATCAGTCATCGGCATCGCTCGCACCGTGTTCGCGTTCGAGGGCCTGAAGTTCGAGGTCGAGGGCGAGGAACACATCCCTGCTACCGGTGGCGCGGTCATCGCCGTCAACCACACCGGATACATGGACTTCACCTACGCCGGACTGCCACCGCGGCGAGTGAAGCGCTACATCCGCTTCATGGCCAAGAAGGAAGTCTTCGACAACAAGATCTCCGGCCCCATCATGCGTGCGCTGCGGCACATCCCCGTCGATCGTGGGGCAGGTGCCGAGTCCTACAAGTCGGCGGTGGAAAGTCTGCGCAACGGCGAACTCGTGGGCGTGTATCCCGAAGCCACCATCAGCCGAAGCTTCGAGATCAAGGAATTCAAGTCCGGTGCAGCGCGCATGGCCATCGAAGCCGGAGTCCCCATCATCCCGACGGTCATCTGGGGCGCGCAGCGCGTGTGGACCAAGGGCTACCCGAAGCGATTGGGCCGCACCAACACTCCGATCTCCATTGCCGTCGGTGAGCCGATTGCGCCGGTCGGACCGCCGAACGAACTGACCGACAAGCTACGCGCGGTGATGCAGAAGATGCTGCTCGAGCTGCAGGAGAACTACCACCACGAGCCCGGCGCGTATTGGGTGCCGGCCCGACTCGGCGGTAGTGCCCCGACCCTGGAGGAAGCCGACAAGCTCGACGCCCAGGACCTGGCGGCACGTGCGGCCAAGCGCGCCGAGTAGAACTGTGCGATGAACCTCAGCGGTGAACGGGTCGTGCTACGGCCCGTCGCCGCCGAGGATGTGTCGGAGCTACGCCGAATTCTGCACACCCCCGAGGTGTACCGGCGGTGGGGCGACGAGGACGCCGACGAGAACTGGCCGTTCGACAACCCTGAAGAGAACCGCATGGTTGTCGAATTGGATGGTGCGCCAGTCGGATTGATTCAGTACGGCGAGGAGACCGACCCGATGTATCGGCATGCGTCGATCGACATCTTCTTGGATCCGGCAGTGCACGGCGGTGGCGTCGGAAAGGATGCCGTGGGGACGCTGGTGCGCTACCTGACAGTCGATCTGGGACACCACCGCCTGGTGATCGATCCGGCTGCCAACAATGCGATAGCGATTGCGTGTTACAGCGCAGTCGGTTTCGAGCCGGTCGGGATCATGCGCAAATACGAGAAGGGTCCCGATGGCTGGCACGACAGTCTGCTGATGGACCTGATCGTCGAGTAGCTATCGGCCGCTCGCCGGAGTGGAGCCCGCGGAACGACCCGTGAGGCCAGGAAGTGACAGGCGAAATCTCGCGCCCGTAGGCCCTGCGGCACAGACCAGTTCACCGTTGTGTGCGCGAGCGAGCGTCCGTGCGATCGAGAGCCCGAGCCCGACGCCGCCGGAGGAGCGATCGCGTGCGGAGTTCAGCCTGACGAGCCGCTCGAAGATGCGCTCACGGTCTGCTTCTGGGACACCGGGCCCTTCGTCGTCGACGGTGACGACAGCCTCGTTGCCCACTGAATTCACGGCGACAATGATACTGCCGCCTCTGGGCGTGAAACGACTGGCGTTGTCGAGCACGTTGGACAGAATCTGCTCGATGCGGCCTACGTCCACCCGAACCGGAACCGGTTGCGTCGCATCGATATCGAACCCAATGTGTGGGGTGAGCAGAGCTGCTCTCTCCACCGTGCGGCGGGTGAGGTCTGCGAGGTCGGAATCTGTCAGCTCGAGGTCCGAAGTATTCTCTGCGCGAACGGAATCGAGCATGTCGGATACAAGACGCGATGCTCTGGCGGATTCGCCGACCAGCAACTCGCTCCAGCGTGCGACTCGATCGGGGCGTTGCTCGGCATCGCGCTGCAGCGACTGCGCCAACGCCGAGATGCCGGCGACCGGTGTGCGCAGCTCGTGTGCGGCATCGGCCAAGAACCGGCGCATGTCCTCCTCGGCGAGCTTGGCTGTGCGTGCGGCCGAGGCCTCGCGTCGTTCGGCGTCCTCGAGGGCGTCGAGCATCTCGTCCACGGCCGATGCCGTACGGCCGAGGTCGGTGTTCGGTTTGGTGGGAAGTAGCCGTCTACCTCTGTCGCCGTTGGTGATTCGGCGTGCCACAGACGTCATCGAGTCCAGCGGGGACAGTGCTCGTCGCACGGCAAAGGTCAAAGCAGCGGCGGCCAGCAGCAGCGTGACGGCTCCCGCCCCCAGCATCAGGATCCGGAGTTGACGCCGAACGTCGGCGATCGCGGTGGTATCACCGAGGAGCGACAGTGTCGAGCCATCGGGCAGGGGTTTCGTGATCTCCAGCGAATCCGACGGTGGGGCAGGCGGATCGGGCGGTCCCGGGGGAGTGGGAGCATTCGACGGGCCGGACGGAGGGTTGGGTGCCGCGGGCCGATCGCCCTGCGCGGGAGGCTCGCCGCCGGGAGCCCCGTACACCGTGCCGTCCGCAGTGGTGACGCGAACTCTGATGGCGTCACCCTGAAGGGCCTGCACCAGATCCTCGGATCCGACGCCGCTCTCCACGAGCTCGACGGCACGGGTTGACCTGTCCGACAACCGTGCTTCCAAGTCTCGCCGAAGCTGTTGACCGAGAACCACATCCACCGACGAGCCGACGATCACCAGCAACACCGCGAACAACACGACGACGGTGGCGACCACCCGCATTCGCAGCGAGGGGGTCGGCGTGCGTTTCACTGCGGAGCCCGCAATGCATAACCGAGGCCCCGGACGGTATGGATCAACCGCGGTCCATGGGCTTCCATCTTGCGACGCAACGCACTGATGTGAACTTCCACCAGGTTGCCGTCGTACGCGCCGTAGCCCCAAACCGATTCGAGGATGGACGTTTTGGAGACCGTGCGTCCGCGCTGCGCGACCAAGAACGTGGCCAAGCGAAGCTCTGTCGCCGTCAGATCGAGAACGTGACCCGCCCGAGTCACAACTCCGGCAGGCTCGTCGACCAGTAGATCGCCGACTTGGACTGCGTCGGACGACCGACCGCGGCGGCGCAACACGGATTTCGCGCGGGCAACCACCTCGTCGAGCTGAAATGGCTTGACCACATAGTCGTCGGCACCGTCACTCAGTCCGCGCAGTCGGTCGGCCAGTTGGTCCTTCGCGGTGACCATGATGATGCCCGCGTCGGTGCTCTGCCGGACCACGTCGATGAGAGCGAAACCGTCTCGCGCACCGGGCAGCATGACGTCGAGAATCACCACATCGGGCCGGAACCCTGCCATCGTGGTGTCGAAATCGTCCCCGTCGGGCAGGGAAGCGGCAGTGAAGCCCGCGTCCTCGAACGCGGCCACCAGCGCTTCCCGGATGGGCAGCGAGTCCTCCACCACCATCACCCGGGGAGCGGAACTGTATGTCATGCCTCGATTGTCACCCACGAGCTGAAGTGATCCTGAAGATGCGCCCGGCTTCAGGGTGACTTCAGCTAGCGGCGGCAATGTCGGTGACAGAACGAAACGAACGAGACAGTCCGAACAAGGAGTGAACGTGAACGATCAGACTCAGCCGATTCCCGCCGCATCGAACCCCGAGCCCGCACCGAGTACCGAGGCCGACACAGCTCGGGCGAACAAGCCGAAGCGGTGGAAGGGACGCGTACCGCTGGCCGCGACCGCAGCAGCGGGTCTCGCCGTCGGAGCCCTGGTGACGGCGGCAGTGTTCGCAGCCACCGGCCCCGACGTCTCGCCTGGCGTGTCCACGGTGGCGTCGTCGTCCGCCCTCGGACAGCGAACCGACGGTGGTGGCGGGTCGGATGCATCCGAGGTGCCGGCAGCCCCGGAGTCCACCGACGGTTCGACGGCCCCCGCACCGGCTGACGGTGCAACACCGCCGGCCCCGGGTGACGGTGCAACTCCTCCTGCTCCGCCCGCTGGTGGTCCGGGCAAGGGTGGCCCAGCTGAGGGCGGTCCGGGTAAGGGTGGACCGGGCGCAGGTGGCCCGGGTGGTGCTGTGTGTGCACCGGAAGACGGTGCGACGCCGCCTGCTCCGCCCGCCGAAGGTGATGGTGCGACTCCTCCCGCACCGCCGGCAGCTCCCGCTGATGGTGCGACTCCTCCCGCACCGCCGGCCGCTCCCTCGGGTTCCTGAGCTCAACCTCCTCCAGCCCCGCACCGTGTTCTCGGTGCGGGGCTGGTCTTGTTGTCGGTGGTTATGTGATGTGGGGGCCGGCTCGGGCGTGGGATTGTCGGGGTTGTCGGTAGGGGTCGACGGTGGCGGGTGGGATGAACCAGGGGTGGTTGTCGGCGGCGATGAACACTTCCCAGTCACTGTGGTGGAGGAGTCGGTGGTGGAATCCGCAGAGCAAGACGAGATTGTTCATGTCGGTGGGTCCACCGTCGGTCCAGTGCCAGATGTGGTGGCCTTCGGTCCAGGCGGCGGGTTTGCCGCAGCCGGGGAAGGCGCAGCCGTGGTCGCGGGCGGTGAGGGCGCGTTTCTGTTTGGCGTTGACGGTGCGGGCGGTGCGGGCAAGGTTGATCGGGGAACCGTTCTCGTCCATCACGATGGCGGTGAGGAGGCAGTCGCAGGCCAGTTGCCGGGACGTATTGCGGGAGAGTGGTCCCATCCAGGGGAGCCATCCGACGGTGGTGCCGTCACCGAACAAGTCGCGATACGCGCCGCGATCGGCGGTGGCTGGCCGGCTGTCGTTGTCGGATTCGGTTGCGGTGCTGCCATTCTCGTAGTCAGAGTCAGAGTCAGAGTCAGAGTCAGAGTCGCTGTCGGCGTTCATGGTGCTCCGGAGGTCGGTGAGATCGCGGAGGCTGATGTGCAGGTTGAGGTGCGGTTTTTCGCCGCCTTCGGTGGGTCGGTTGCTGGAGGCGAGGTAGCGGTCGAGGATGTGTCCGAATGCGTCGGCTCTGCGTTTGGCGGGGCTGCGTTCGTCTTGGGTGCCGTCGGCGGCGGTGTGGGGTTCGGTCAGGGGTGAGAGGGCGGTGAGCAGTTTTTCTCCGGTGATGGCATCGAAGTCTGCCTTGAGCACCAGCCGCCCGTTCAGGGTTTTCGAGGCGAAGAGTTCGTTGCGGTCGGTGTCCTCGGGTGGTGGCTTGTTGCCACCGTAGGTGTCCTTCAGTTTGGTGATGGCTTCGCGGATGCGGTCGGTGCGTGCGCCGGGTCCGGTCGCAGCTTTGATCATGGCGGCGCGGGCGATATCGCGACCCTCTTGGGGAAGGTTCTTCGGTGGTGTTTCGGCGAAGTCGAGGATCAGGGCGGCATGGTCGACGGACATGACGCCGGTGTTCACGGCGTCGGCGATATCGGGGAAGTTCTTCAGTCCGCGGGCGAGGGCGACGATCTTGGTGGCTTTGCTGGGGGTGAGCAGGGTGGTGGAGGTGAGCCAGCCGGCGGGGCCGGGGAATCCGAGTTTCTCGCGGCTCACGCGGGTGTCGATTTCGGCGACGAGGGAGATACGTCGGGCTTCGAGCAATTGGATTTGGTGGGAGACATCAGCAGCGTCGGCGAGGAGTTCGGCCTCGCTCAGTTGCCAGATCTCTGTGGTCATGGGGTAAGTGTATCGAACGTGCGTTCGATTGACAACCATAGTGCAATCGAAAACTATTGTCTTGCATAAGGATTCGTGAGATCAAACTTGTCGGTGGCCCGTGGTATCAACCCGCCACGCAGTCGTACACGTGCGATCTATCGCCCTTGCGGCTTACCCACACGCTTTCGGCGGTCGATCGCTGAAGCTTGCGTCATCGAACGGTCTGCTCCAGATCTCGGACTCTGCTGCATCACAAACCGCCAATCCGTAGCCGGGGAGTCGTCGGCAAAAGATGTCCGCATAGATTCTTCGGTACGACTGGAATTCATGGGAGTCTCCGTCTGGAACGAACTCGTAGGTCAATCCGTCATATCGTCGGAAGAGCTTGGATCAGCTGCTCGCGCAACTGTTTCCAGCTCGGATCGGTATTGCGCCCACCACGCTGCATCGCCGTCGGTCATGTTCTCGTTGCCGAGGCGCAGTCCAACGGAGTTGTCGATCAATTCGCGCAGTATGTCTGCGTGCCCGGCATGTCGATTCGTTTCGATACACATATGCACCAGCACGCGATGCAACGTGACTTCTTGCTTCTCCACCGGCCAGTGCAGGACGCGTCCGACTGTGTCCAGGTCGTGTGAATCGATGGTCTTGTCGGCATACGTCCAGGCCTCGCGGTACAAGGCGACTATGGATTCGGACGACTCATCGGCAGTGGCCCACATGTCGGCGTTGAGCCGGGCCGTGGCCGATGCCTCCAGTTCCGCGAAACGAGGTGGGAACTCGCGACCGAACGTGAGGCCGAAGTAGCCGTACTCGACGATCGCCAGGTGCTTGACGAGACCCAAGAGATTCGTTCCGGTCGCCGTCATCGGCCGACGCTTCTGGTATTCGGTCAGGCCGTCGAGTTTCCACACCATGTTCTGGCGTGCGATGCGAAGGTACTGGTGCAGATCGTCTTTCATCGGTATCAGTTCATCGATGCGTGCCACACGAGGGCGGCAGCCAGTGCGCCGAGTCCGTTCAACGACCAGTGCAGGGCAATGGGTGCGATGAGACTTCCGCTGCGGCTGCGCAGCCACGTGAAGACCACACCGGCCGCGGCCGTTGCAATGACAGCCAGCCCGATGCCGACGATCTGCCCGAACAGGCCACCGCCGAGGAACCCACTGAGGCCGACGTTGCCCGCCGTCAGGCCCAGCGAGGACGCGATATGCCACAGTCCGAACAACAGAGATCCTGCCGCGAACACGCCCCGTGCGCCGTAGATCCGGCCCAGCGTTCCGTGCAGAACCCCGCGGAACGCGAGCTCTTCCGGGATCACGGTCTGCAGTGGAATGACGATCATCGACGCGATCACAGCGGCCGAGACGGTCGCGTACCGATCGGCCATGAAGAACGGGCGGGTCAACGGCAGCAACGCGCCGATCGCGACGACCGTGAGGACGATTCCGACGGCTCCCAGCGCGTACAGCGAACCCGTCTTCCACTGTTTCGGTGACAGGCCCAATTCGGCCCAGCCCAGGCCACGGCGGTTCGATAGAACGACCAACAGCACTGCGGCGATAGGAACCGTCGCGATACTGGCCCACGCCGTGGTGAAGTGCGCGATGAGGTTGGTGCCCACGAGTACGAGCACGACGGTGGCGACGTCGAGGTAAGCGTGGAAGGCACGTCTGGGTGCCACGCTTCCGGCCGGGTCAACAGCAAGCATTGGATCGAGTGTACCGGCGTCAGCTGATAACGCCCGGAGAATCGAGGCTTCGGTCGAGGCCCTTGCGGTCGTAGAGAAGGGTGAACACCAGGCCGAACACGAGCCCGATGAGCAGCCCGAGAGACGTCATACCCACCGAGTGCAGCAGGCCGGCGTCAGGCGAGGCGTTGAAGTACAGGATCGAGCGGGTGCCGAGGAAGATTTGATGCATCGGCTCGAACTGAGCCAGCCACGTGAAGATCGGCGGGCTCGCCTCGAGGGGAATCGTGCCGCCCGAGGACGGCAGTGCCAGGATGATGAAAACGACCAAGTTGATCAGCAACCCTGCTGTGCCGAATGCGGACATGACCGCCAGCGCTGTGAATCCGACGGCGGTGATCGCGAACGCGCCGTACATCCACAGGGTCCACGCATGGGTGATGGGCATGCCGAGCAGATGGCTGATCAGCAAATACAGGCCCGATACGAGCATGGCGAGAACGAACATCACCAGCCACTTGACCAGCAGGGTCTGGAACCGGCTGATCTGGGTGGGTCCGCGGTGGATGTACTTCGGGCCGATTTCGGTGGGGGTGAACCCCAGTAGTCCGTCGACGAGTGTGCTGACGATGGTCGCACCGGTGAACCCTGCCAAGACGAGCAACAGCGCGTAGTAGAAAGCAGACAGGCCACCGCCGGTACCGTCGGGCAGTGGATCATGCTGGGCCACAATCACATTGATCGGCTGCGCCAACGTCAGTGCGCTCGCGCCCGCCAGTTGAGTGTCGCCGAGTTGCTGGCGAACCTGATCGGATATCTGTTGGCCCACGGTCTGATTCACCGACTCGAATGCAGGCGTGGCCACTCCGGTCACGAGCGACATACCGAAGCTGCCCGCCCGCGGATTGGTGTACACCGTGATGACCGGCTTCTCGACATCGCCGGGAATCACGCTCGCCTGCGCTAGGATTCCCATTCTCTTGGTGAAATCACTGGGGATGACGATGGAGCCGTAGACCTCGGCCGTGGACAGCAACGACTCGGCCTGTGCCGGGCCGACCTCGCGGAAAGCGACCTTCTCGGAGTCGACGTTCTGGATCAAGCCGTCGACGATGTCGTTGCCGATATTGCGTTGCTCGCCCGCGAGGGTGTCGCCCTCGTCCTGGTTGACGATCGCGATGGGCAGGTCGTGCAAGTTGCCTCGGGGATCGAGAACGCCGCCCAGATACAGGGCGGCGAGGAACGACATCAATGCCGAGACAACGAGGATCGGAGCGAGCCAGAAACGCGGTGAACGAAGCACATCGGCCATCGACCGAGGGGTTCTGTCGGAGGTCACCGGATCAGTGTCGCAAGTTCGGCTCCCATGTGCGCGGTAGTTCGACCGATGCTTCACCCAGCCGGGGATCGGCTGAACGCCCTCCAGACGGTGGCGGCGAGGGCCGCCCGTCGTCGATCGTGGTCGGCGACGGGTTCGTTGCTGTCGGCGGTGTGGATGATCGCCGCCTGAGCCCACGTGCCGGCCAACGCGATCAGCATCGACCAGATGTCTGCGGCGTCCACGTCGTCCACCAGCAGCCCGGCGCGTTGAGCGTCGGCGATCATCGCGAATTTCTCGTCGTCGTGTCCGGGTCTGCGGTCGAACAGCGGCCCGGCCGGGGTTCGCTCCAGCCGCGCCCACGTCAGCAGGCGTACCAGCGTGGGGTCGCCGAGGTACATGTCGTAGAGCTTCACCGCGTACCCGGGCAGGTCTTCGGGAGTGAAGGCGATGTTCTCGATATCGGTGTCGACTCGCGTGTCGAAGGCGACGTCGAACAAGGTGTCCTTGTTGCCGAAGTAGCTGTAGATCAACGATTTGTTCGACGCGGCCGCCGCTGCGATTCGGTCCACCCGTGCTCCGGCGATGCCGTGCGTCGCAAATTCCTCGGTGGCGGCGGCCAGTAGCCGAGCGCGGGTAGCAGCCGAATTGCCCATGCGGAAAACCATACATTTCCAACTGGTTGGTTGAAAACCATCTCGCCGGGCGCTACTGTTTCCAACCAGTTGGTTACTTTTGAAGGGATGCGAACATGCGAACAGCTACCGGATACCGAGCTGTCGACGAGACTGCGCCACTCGAGCGGTGGACATTCGCCCGGCGGGATCTTCGCGTCGACGACGTTGCCGTTCGGGTGACGTACTGCGGGGTGTGCCACACCGATCTGCACTCGACGCGGAATCCCGGTGACTTCCCGGTGGTGCCCGGGCACGAGTTCGTCGGGGAGGTGACCGAGATCGGTTCCGGCGTTACGGACTTTGCCGTCGGCGATGCGGTGGCCGTCGGAAACATCGTCGACTCGTGTGGTCGGTGCGATATGTGCACGGTGGGTCAGGAAAATTTCTGTCGAGAGTTCCCGACACTGACCTACGGTGGGCGTGACCGACACGACGAACTACCACTCGCGGTGCGTATTCCAACGAGTACGTGGTTCGCGATCGGTTCGTCTACCACCGCCCGGACAACCTCGACCCAGCGGCAGTGGCACCCCTGATGTGTGCCGGCATCACCGTGTGGGAGCCGTTGCGTCGCTGGAACGTCGGGCCTGGTGTGAGGTTGGGGGTAGCCGGAATCGGTGGGCTCGGCCATCTGGCGGTGAAGCTGGGCCGCGCACTCGGGGCGGAGGTCACTGTATTCACCACCAGCGCAAGCAAAGCCGCCGATGCGAAGGAGCTGGGTGCCCATCACGTGGTCGTCTCGACCGACGATGCCGCGATGAACGCACTGGCAGGTGGTCTCGATCTGATCATCGACTGCGTGCCCGTCGAGCACGATCTTGCGCCGTACCTACGCTGCCTCGCGCTCGACGGAACACTGTGCACCGTCGGCTATCTCGGCTCTACGACGGTCGATTTCCTGGATTTACTGATCGGCCGAAAGAGTCTGGCGTCGGCGGGCAGTGGTGGACGCCGATACACCCAAGATCTACTCGACTTCTGCGGCGAACACGGCATCGTCGCCGACGTGGAGACGATGCCGTCCGCTCAGGTGAACAACGCTTTCGACCGGCTGGCCGCCAACGACGTTCGGTACAGATTCGTACTCGATATGTCGGATCTGAGTGCTCGGCCTATGTGAGCGGAATTTCGACCCCTGCTACGAAGTTTCGCTCACCTGCGGCGCAGCCGCTCTGCCGTCAGGCGGTTGCCCGACGCGGCAGCTTCCAGTCCGGACGTACCCAGTGGCAGGTGTATCCCTCGGGGTACTTCTGCAGGTAGTCCTGGTGCTCGGGCTCGGCCTCCCAGAAGTCTCCTGCCGGGGTCACCTCGGTGACGACCTTGCCCGGCCACAGTCCCGACGCGTCGACGTCGGCGATCGTGTCCTCGGCGACGCGCTTCTGCTCGTCGTTCAGGTAGAAGATCGCCGACCGGTAGCTGGCACCGATGTCGTTGCCCTGACGGTTCTTGGTGGACGGATCGTGGATCTGGAAGAAGAACTCCAGTAGATCGCGGTAGGACGTCTGGGTGGGGTCGTAGACGACCTCGAGGCCCTCGGCGTGATTGCCGTGGTTGCGGTACGTGGCGTTGGGAACCTCGCCGCCGGTGTATCCGACGCGGGTGGAGACCACTCCCGGAAGCTTGCGGACGAGCTCCTCGGCTCCCCAGAAGCACCCTCCGGCGAGGATGGCGGTTTCGGTGGCTGCAGACATCGTTACTCCTTATGCTCTATCGGTCGATACATGGGGTCCAACGAACGAGCGGCCGTCATAATTCCGAGTCGTGGGGGCGTTCGCCGACCTCGAGAACCAGTTTGCCGGTGTTGGCACCGTCGAACAACAGGTTCAGTGTCGATCCGAAGGCGGCGACGCCGCCGATCTCGATCTGCTCCCGTGCGGTCATCTTGCCGCTGCTGAGCAGCTCTGACAGGGCATCGATACCCTCCTGGTACCGATCGAGGTAGTCGAAGATGATGAAGCCCGTCATCGATGCGCGATTGATCAGCAGGGACAGGTAGTGCGCAGGCCCGGGCTGCGGATCGGTGGCGTTGTAGCCGGAGATGGCTCCGCACAACACCACTCGCGCGCCCTTGCGCAGACGTGAGAGAGCCGCGTCGAGAATCTCGCCGCCGACGTTGTCGAAGTACACGTCGATGCCCTTCGGCGCAGCGGCCTTCAGGCCCTGGTACACCGACTCGTTCTTGTAATCGATCGCCGCGTCGAAGCCCAGTTCCTCGGTGAGCCACGCGCACTTCTCGGGACCGCCGGCGATGCCGATCACGGTGGCTCCCTTGGCTTTCGCGATCTGACCCGCGATGCTGCCCACGGCGCCCGCGGCTCCCGAGATGACGACGGTATCGCCCTCGGTCAGCTTGCCGACGTCCATCAGGCCGAAGTATGCCGTCAATCCGGGGAAGCCGAGGGCTCCGAGCCACGTGGGTGCCGGTGCGACGGATTCGTCGACCTTCTGCACTCCCGTGCCGTCCGACAGTGCATGCTCGGTGACGCCGAACGAGCCCGAAACGATCTCTCCCACAGCAAAATCGGGGTGATGCGATTCCAACACCCGTCCCACGGCATGCGCGCGCATCACCTCGCCGATGCCGACGGGCGGCACGTACGAGCGTGCATCGTTGAGCCAGCCGCGCATGGCCGGGTCGAGAGAGACGTAGTCGACGGTGACGACGAACTCGCCGTCGCCCGGGGTGGGAATCGGTTCCTCGGTCAGATCCCACGTCGAGTCGTCGGGACGTCCCACCGGGCGCTGAGCCAATCGGATCTGACGGTTCACAGATGTCATCTACCGTTCCTTCCACATCGAAGACGTGCATGTCGAAAACAGGGCACTTCGGCACTAGGGCAGAATGACGTCACGATGACCAACGCGCCGAACACCACCCGCCTCGCCCCCCGACTCGTTGCCAGCGATGTCGACGGCACCTTGCTCGACCAGCATGAACGCGTCACCGAACGCACCAAGCGTGCCGTCTCGGCCGTAGTGGCCGACGGAGTGCCGTTCGTGCTGTCCACCGGCAGGCCGCCGCGATGGATTCAACCCGTCGTCGACCAGTTGGGATACGCACCGATGTCGGTGTGCGCCAACGGTGCGGTGATCTACGACGCGGCCACCGATCGGGTGCTCAGCGCCGAGACGTTGTCGGTCGAGACGCTGCAGTGGTTGGCCGACGTCGCCTACCGCGCGTTGCCCGGCTGCGGTCTGGCCGCCGAGCGAGTGGGGCAGACCGCACACGACTCGGCCACACCGCAGTTCGTCAGTTCGCCCGGCTACGAGCATGCGTGGCTCAACCCCGACAACGTGGAGATGACCGAGGACGACGTCGTCGACGTCCCCGCGGTGAAGCTGCTGATCCGGCTCTCGGGATCCACCAGCGGCCATATGGCCGACATTCTCGCGCCGCTGATCTCCGGTCGCGCCGACCTGACGTTCTCCACCGACAACGGACTCATCGAGCTGTCGGCCCCGGGGATCACCAAGGCGTCGGGACTGGCCAAGGTGGCCGAGACGCTGTCGGTCGACGTATCGGACATCGTCGCCTTCGGTGACATGCCGAACGATGTGCCGATGCTGTCGATGGTCGGACTCGGCGTTGCGATGGGTAACGCACACCCCGCTGCCGTCGCGGCGGCGAACGAACAGACCGTCACCAACGCAGAAGACGGAGTGGCGCAGGTTCTCGAACGCTGGTGGTGACGCGTCGCCGCCGGATCAGGGGCGGATGACGCGTCGACCCGGCCACATCCGGCCGCGGACGTCGTCGAACACGATGCGCACCGCATGTCCGTCCCGTTGGGCGTGAATGTGCAGGTGCGGCTCGGTCGAGTTGCCCGAATTCCCGACGACTCCCAGCAGTTGGCCGGCCTGCACGCGCTGCCCCGCGGTGACAGCGACGCTTCCCTTCTTCAGGTGCGCGATCAGAATCTCCTCCGACCCGGCTCCCAGCACCACGTGATTTCCCGCCGGTTTCGCCGGGTTGAGCTCGCCGTCGTTCAGGCCGTCGCCGCACCTGAGCACCTCGGCGTCGACGGGGGAGTGCACGGGTGAACCGAAGGCGTAGTAGTCCTCGTCGCATCCGGCGAGAACCCCGCGATGCGAGGAACCACGAACATCGACCGCGACGAGATCCAGTGCCGCGCGCTGGAGTGGTGCCTCCCAGTGATGATTGAACAGTCTGCCCTCGCCTGCGGCCACCTCCCACCGCCCACCGGCGACCGGGAAGTGCAACCGGAGAGTCGTCGAATCACGCACGGCACGTTGGCGACTCGCAACCGTAGCCGCGACGGCACAGACTGTGAGCACCGCTTCGAACGAGAAGGAGTCGGTGTCGAAACCGGCGGTCCAGTCGTCGATTCGCACGGCCGATACCGCGCACACCAGCAGCAGCATCGCGCTGATCGGAACGTACGGAATACCGAACGTCGTCGACGACGGTACCGAGAAGAAGTATGCGAACAGGAACGTCGCGAACATCAGCAGTAGAGATCCGGCCCACTGGCCGCCGTTCTCGGCCGTCCAGCAACCGACGACAGCTACGGCGACGAGCGCGAGCCAGACCAGCTGGGGGATGGAGGACAACAACATAAAGCGCGTCCGCGTAGACATCACTTCACGCTACCCACCCCAACACGAAAGGGCCGAGTCACCAGAGTGACTCGGCCCTTTCGCGGGAATGTCAGCCCGCGGGTGCAGGCTCCGGTGCGGGTGCCGGTTCCACCGGTGCCGCAGCGGGGTTCTGCATTTCCGCATTGTAGGTGTCGTTGTACGTCTTGATCACCGTGGTGACGATTCCGGTGAGCTCGTTGAAGATCAACGAACCGTTCTCGAAGTCCGTCCGGAAGCCCTCCGGCACCTTGAACTCGTCGGTGACCGGCAGACCGAGGACGCCGTCGACGCCACCCTGCTGCAGGTACTGCTGGAAGATCTTGCCGATCACGGCCACAGCCTGACCGGCCATGTTGGTGATGATCTCGCCGTTCTGGAACTGCGCCTTCTCACGGCCGCCGCTCACCTGCACCAGGCCGCTCACCGGTACGCCCAGTGAGCCGGTCTCGCCGCCCGAGGCCAACCACTTCTGCGCAACAGGACTGGTCGACGCCAGACGCTGCAGCTCGGCGACCAGCGCCGGGATGTTCTCGCCCAGAGTGGAACTGGCATCGGTGCCCGGGCGTGACGGAGCCGGGTCGGTCACCGCGGTGTCGGGAGCGGTGTCGGTCGTATCGGGTGACGCCGGTGTGGCATCCCCGCCGCCGAGGTTGGCAGCTGCGATGTCGCGGATCTCGCCGAGCCGGGCGTACCCGGCGTCACCGGGGCATTCGGTGTTGCCGACGTCGCGGTGCCCGAAGATCACCGGCAGGTCGACGGTCTTGCCCTTGCCGATGAACGTGAAATCCGTTCCCTCGGAGGTCATCGTCGTGGTTCCCTTCGGATCCAGACCGGCCTTGCCGAGTCTCCAGCCGAGGAACTTGCCGACCGAGTCGACGGTCTCCTGCGAGGGATCCTCGGTGGAGTAGTCGCCCATCATGGCGACACCCACGGTGTTCTCGTTGAACCCGCCCGCATGGGCACCCTGAACCGGCTTGTCCAGGCCACCGGCGCGGCCTTCGAAGATCTGACCGTACTTGTCGACGAGAGCGTTGTAGCCGATGTCGCACCAGCCGAGCGTCTGCGCGTGGTACGCGTAGATGGCCCGGACGATTTCGGCCGATTCGGACTTGGAGTAGTCGTTGCTGCCCGCGGTGTGGTGCACGGTGGCACCGCCGATGAAGTCGTCGATCGTCGGTGTGGCGCAACGGATCGACTCGTCGGCACCCCACTGGGCGCGGGTGATGACCTTGGGGCCCGCGTCGCCCGCCACCGGAGTGGCGAGGTCGCTGAGTGCGGAGTCGGCCGGGGACGTGCCGGGGGTGATGAGTACGGCACTGATGTCGTTCACTGCCGAGGCCAACTGCTCGGCCGAGCTCTCCGGTGCAGCTTCGGGCTGAGCAGGCTCGATCGGGGCCGCGGGGTCCACGGGGGCCGGATCCTGCTGGCGCAGTGGCTTGCTCGACGACGCCGGGGTGTAGCCGAGGGGCTGTTCCGCGGCGGCGGGAGCGGGAGCCTCGGCGGCAGGAGCATCTGCAGCAGGAGCTTCGGCAGGCGCGTCAGCAGCGGGCAGCTCGACGACCGGAACCTCGGGAACAGGTGCACTCGCGAAGCTTTCGGGAGCGGCACTGCTCGTCAGAGGCGTCAGCAGCACCTGCACGGCCTTGGTCAGTCCGACGAAGATCGGTTCGGTACCTTGCTTTCCCGCAGCGGGAACGGAGTCGTCGGCAGTGCTGTCGACCGGTGCGGTCTGCAGCCACGGTCCCCAGGATCCGTCCTCGAGCTGCCGGCGAACCTGTGCAGACGCACCGTTCAGCTGCTCGGAGGTCAACGCCACCATGCTGAACGGGGTGTCCTGCGATATTTCCTTGACTGCCGCACCGAGCGGCGGCCCGGTGGGGTCGGCAGCTTCGGGGTTGACCGGTGCCGATGCGTCCACCCGGGGAATCGGTGCCTGCGCGGTCGCGTTCCCCGGCGCCGGCGTGGTCAGGCCCGGAATGTCGGGGATCTGGATCGGCGGGATCACGATGGAATCCGGCAGCGGCAGATACTTCAGATCGGAGAGCCGTAGATCGGGCAGCGGCAGGCCGGTGAGCTCCTGCAGCGGAATCACGATGTCCGGTGCTGCGCTGAGTGCGGT
This sequence comes from Rhodococcoides fascians A25f, assembly GCF_000760935.2. Classification (NCBI taxonomy): domain Bacteria; kingdom Bacillati; phylum Actinomycetota; class Actinomycetes; order Mycobacteriales; family Nocardiaceae; genus Rhodococcoides; species Rhodococcoides fascians. Next base: position 373,752 of record NZ_CP049744.1, read on the forward strand.
CTCGACGATCGTGGTCGGCACGGTGACCGGGGTTGTCTCGTTGGCCGGTCGAACTCCGGTTGTCGTGCTGTCGGTGAGGCCGGCGACCGCAAAGGGGGTCGCGACGGCGAGTAGTGCGACAGCACCGAGAACGATCGACGGCTTCGTTCGACGGTTCGGCAAGGCGGTACTCCCTGGTTGTTGGTAGGTACGCGTCGTAGGATCTCGATTGCTGAACATCACGTATCACATCAGCAACATGAGTCCCATCAGACACAAGGCTAAACCTTAGCTTGACAGTTAGCCACAGCCGGGTAGTTCCGGTGGCGCGGCGCGTCGGACATGTCGCCTACGCTTTTCAGCTGTGACTGTGCACTTCATCGGAGCCGGACCAGGCGCTGCGGACCTCCTCACGCTGCGGGCCGTCGAGTTCCTACGATCCAGCCCGGTCTGCGTTTACGCCGGTACCTATATCGACGACGCCATCCTCGAACACTGCCCGGCCGGTACCCGCCTGGTCGACACCGCGAAGCTGGACCTCGACGCCATCACCGCTGAACTCGTCGCCGCCCACGAGCGCGGGGAGGACGTCGCCCGCCTGTGCTCGGGCGATCCGTCCCTCTACTCGGCGCTGGCGGAACAGTCCGCCCGACTCGACTCCGCAGGCGTGCCCTGGGATGTCACCCCCGGCGTGCCGGCCTACGCCGCTGCTGCCGCGTCACTGGGCGTCGAGCTGACGGTTCCCGAGGTGACGCAATCGGTGGTGCTCACCCGCGCGCAGGCTCGCTCGACGGCGATGCCCGACACCGAGGCGCTGAAGAACTTCGCCGCCACCCGCGCGACGCTCGGATTGCACCTGGCGATCACCCGCACCCGACTCATCGCCGACGAGCTCACCGAGTTCTACGGGCCGGATTGCCCCGCGGTGGTCGTCTTCCACGCCAGCAAGCCGGACGAGCTGATCCTGCGCGGCAACCTGGGTGATATCGCCGATCAGGTCGAGGCCGCGGGCCTGCGTCAGGCCGCAGTCATCCTGGTGGGGCCCGCCCTGGCTCGACGCGTCGTCGCCGAATCGCATCTGTACGACGCGTGCCGAGACCGCTCGTGAAGATTCATCTGATCGGCATCGGCGGCGGACATCCGGACCAGGTGACGGTGCAGGCCGTCGAGAAGCTCCGGGCCGTGGACGTGTTCATCGTGGCCGACAAGGGCGCGTCCGTCGGCGATCTCGGCGCGGCCAGGCAGGAGATCCTCGACCGCCACCACGGTGGCAGCTACCGGGTGATCGAGGTGCCCGACCCGCCGCGCGATCGGTCGCCCCGGCAGTACGAGACCGCCGTTCTCGACTGGCACGACGCCCGCGCCCGCGCTTACGCCGACGTGCTCGACGGTCTCGCGGAGGGCACCGTTGTCGGGTTCCTCGTCTGGGGAGACCCCGCGCTCTACGACAGCACTATCCGCGTCGTCGAGCGGTTGGCTGCACTGCGCGGCGACATCGAGTTCGATGTCACACCGGGCATCTCCAGTGTGTCGATGCTGGCTTCGAGTCACCGGCTCGTACTCAATCGCATCGGCGGACCGATCGTCATCACCACCGGCCGCAACCTGGCGGGCGACGTCGCTGCCGGGCTGGACAACCTGGTGGTCATGCTCGACGGCAACCTGGCCTGCAGCGCGCTGACCGGCGCGGGGTGGGGCATTCATTGGGGTGCCAACCTGGGCACGGTCGACGAGAAGCTGGTGGCGGGGCCACTCGACGACGTCTTGGCAGACATCCGCCGCGCCCGCGACGAGGTCAAAGCGACGCACGGCTGGGTGATGGACACGTACCTGCTCCGACGCCTGACCCCGTGACACCGGACCGGCCGACCGATGCCTGGTGGGGTAGAGCGGTCACGATCGTCGGATACCCTGGTTGCCCGTGACTGCTGTGAGCTCCGAGACCACCTCTTCCGACGCCTCCGCGACCGGCCGATACGACTTGATCGTCGTCGGATCCGGGTTCTTCGGACTGACCGTGGCCGAACGGGCGGCGTCCCAGCTGGGCAAGCGTGTTCTGGTGCTCGATCGTCGGCATCACCTGGGTGGCAACGCGTACTCCGAGGCCGAGCCCGAGACGGGTATCGAGATTCACAAGTACGGCGCGCATCTGTTCCACACCTCGAACAAGCGGGTCTGGGAGTACGTCAACCAGTTCACCGACTTCACGAGTTACCAGCACCGCGTCTTCGCTCTGCACAAGGGCCAGTCGTATCAGTTCCCGATGGGCCTCGGCCTGATCTCGCAGTTCTTCGGCAAGTACTTCTCGCCGGCCGAGGCGCGGGCTCTCATCGAAGAGCAGTCCAACGAGTTCGACTCCAAGGACGCGCAGAACTTCGAGGAGAAGGCGATCTCGCTGATCGGACGTCCGCTGTACGAGGCGTTCATCCGGGACTACACCGCCAAGCAGTGGCAGACCGATCCGAAGAATCTGCCCGCGGGCAACATCACCCGGTTGCCGGTGCGCTACACGTTCGACAACCGCTACTTCAACGACACCTACGAGGGACTGCCCGTCGACGGCTACACCGCGTGGCTCGAGAAGATGGCCGCCGACGAGAAGATCGAGGTCCGGCTGAACACGGACTGGTTCGACGTGCGGGAGCAGATCGTGGCCGAGAGCCCTGACGCCCCGATCGTGTACACCGGCCCACTGGATCGCTACTTCGACTACTCCGAGGGCGAACTGGGTTGGCGCACCATCGACTTCGAGACCGAGGTGCTGCCGACGGGTGACTTCCAGGGCACGCCGGTGATGAACTACAACGACGGCGACGTGCCGTTCATTCGTATTCACGAGTTCCGTCACTTCCACCCCGAGCGCGAGTACCCGACCGACAAGACGGTCATCATGCGCGAGTTCTCCCGCTTCGCGAAGAGCGGCGACGAGCCGTACTACCCGATCAACACTCCCGACGATCGGAGCAAGCTCGAGGCGTACCGCGATCGTGCCAAGGCCGAAGCAGCCTCCAGCGGCGTGCTCTTCGGTGGGCGTCTCGGGACGTACCAGTACCTGGACATGCACATGGCCATCGCCAGCGCGCTGAACATGTACGACAACACTCTGGCCCCGCACTTCGAGACCGGCGCACCCCTGGCAGGCGACAAGTGACCGCCAAACACCTCCTCGCCGACGGCGTCGCGGACGCCGTCCCGGTCCTCGGCAAGGCGTTGCTGCAGCGAGTACTGCTGCCCCGCTCGGGTGAGCCGCTCGACGTGCGAACCCTGTACCTCGAAGAAGCGCTCACCAATGCCAAACGGGCACACTCGCTCTCGCGAACCTCGGTCACGATCGGCTCCGAGTCCGAGGTGTCGTTCTGTACCTACTTCAATGCGTTTCCGGCCAGCTACTGGCGGCGCTACAGCATTCTGAAGTCCGTGGTGCTGCGTGTGGAGGTCTCCGGGCACTGCCGAATCGACGTCTACCGGTCCAAGGCCGACGCGTCGCGCATCCACGTCGAGGGCCGTGAGGCCGTCGACGGCGATGCAGCACAAGAGTTTCTGATCGACCTCGGTCCGTTCGAGGACGGCGGCTGGATCTGGTTCGACATCACCTCCGATTCCGAGGTTGTCCTCGAGAGCGCGGGCTGGTACGCCCCCATCGAGGCACCGGGCGAGGCCACGGTTGCCGTCGGCATCCCCACGTTCAACCGCCCGACCGATGCTGTCAAAGCCCTTGTCGCCCTTGGCTCGGATCCGTTGGTTCTCGACGTGATCCAGGCCGTCATCATGCCGGATCAGGGCACCCGCAAGGCCAAGGACGAGCCCGGGTTCGACGAGGCCGCAGCAGCCCTCGGCGGGCGACTCGCCATCCACGACCAAGCCAACCTCGGTGGCTCCGGTGGATACAGCCGCATCATGTACGAGGCGCTGAACAACACTGCCTGCCAACACATTCTGTTCATGGACGACGACATCGAGATCGAGCCCGATTCGATTCTGCGGGCGTTGGCGATGTCTCGGTTCGCCAAGGTCCCCACGCTCGTCGGCGGCCAGATGCTCAACCTGCAGGCGCGTAGTCACCTGCATGTCATGGGTGAAGTGATCGACCGCAGCAACTTCATGTGGACCGGTGCGCAGAACGTCGAATACGACCACGACTTCTCCGAGGACCCGCTGCGCACCAGCAAGCTGCTGCACCGCCGCATCGACGTCGATTACAACGGCTGGTGGATGTGCATGATTCCGCGCGTCGTCGCCGAGGAACTCGGGCAGCCGTTGCCCCTGTTCATCAAGTGGGACGACGCCGAATACGGCTTGCGCGCACGCGATGCCGGCTACCCGACGGTGACCCTGCCGGGTGCGGCGATCTGGCACATGGCGTGGAGCGACAAGGACGACGCCATCGACTGGCAGGCGTACTTCCACCTGCGCAACCGGCTCGTGGTCGCGTCCCTGCACATGCCGGGTGACGGCAAGGGCCTGGTGCTCGACACCATCAAGGCCACCGTCAAGCACCTGCTGTGCCTCGAGTACTCGACGGTCGCCATTCAGAACCTCGCGATTCGCGACTTCCTGGCCGGTCCCGAGCACATCCTCGAGATCCTGCCCACGGCGCTGCCGACGGTGCACGCACTGCGCAAGGAATTCCCGGACGCCGTCGTCGTCGGCAGTTCCACGGAGTTGCCGCTCGCATCCGGTGAGGAGGTCGGAGCCGTCGGCATGCCGAGCAACCCGATCTCCAAGGTCCGTCGTCTGGCAAAGGGCTTGCTGCACAACGTCAAGCCTGCGCACGAGCAGCATCACGAGCGTCCGCAGCTCAACGTTCCGACTCTCGACGCACGCTGGTTCCTGCTCTCCCAGGTCGACGGCGTCACCGTCACCACCGCCGACGGCCGGGGCGTCGTCTACCGCAAGCGCGACCGCGCGCAGGCCGCCGCGTTGCTCAAGGAAGCACTGTCGTTGCGCAAGCAGTTGGCAGCCGAATTCCCCGCACTCAAAGCTCGATACCGTGATGCCGTGCCGCACCTGACCAGTAAGGAAACGTGGGAACGTGTCTTTCGTTACCAGGCGTAAAGGCCAGACCGAGGTGCCGACGGAAGTCCGAATCCTCGAGAAGGTGCAGAGCACAGTCGGCAGTGCACCCGGTGCGATCACCGTCGCGCGTGGCATGTCGCACTTCGGCGAACACGCACTCGGCTGGGTTGCGATCGCCGGAATCGGTGCTGCACTGGACGCGCCGCGTCGGCGTCAGTGGGCATCGGTGGCCGTCGGGGCCGTCGGCTCGCATGCCGCGTCGATCGTGATCAAGCGCATCGTGCGGCGGCCGCGTCCCCACGACCCGGCCGTACGCATCAACGTCTCGACGCCCAGCAAGCTGAGCTTCCCGTCCTCGCATGCGACATCCACCACAGCGGCCGCGGTTCTCCTCGGCCGGGTGACCGGGCTACCGTTACCGGCGGTCCTCGTCCCACCCATGCTGCTCTCGCGCTTGGTGCTCGGAGTCCATTACCCCACCGATGTGCTGGCCGGATCGGCACTCGGCGCGTTGACGGCTGCGGCCGTCGTGAAGTTCGAAGGAGACAAATGAGCGAGGATGCCGCACCCGTAGGCGCACCGCCGAAGAATCTGGCGGACGGCATCGTCAAGGCGCTTCGTCCGCGTCAGTGGGTCAAGAACGTCCTGGTACTGGCGGCGCCGCTGGCGGCAGGCTCGGTCACCGATCGCGACGTGCTGCTGTCCGTTGCGCTCGCGTTCGTCGTGTTCTGCTTCGCGGCCTCGGGCATCTATCTCGTCAACGATGCCCTCGATGTCGAGGCAGACCGCGCTCATCCGACCAAGCGTTTCCGGCCGATCGCTGCCGGTGTGTTGCCGGTCAACGTCGCGTACGGGATGGCCGTGGTCTCACTCGGCCTCGCCATCGGCCTGTCCTTCATCGCGAACTGGAAGCTCGCCCTGGTCATCGGCGTGTACATCGCCGTTCAGCTGGCGTACTGCTTCGGCCTCAAGCACCAGGCCGTGCTCGACATCTGCATCGTTTCCTCCGGCTTCCTGCTCCGCGCCATCGCCGGTGGCGTCGCTGCCTCGATCCCGCTCTCGCAGTGGTTCCTGCTGATCATGGCGTTCGGATCGCTGTTCATGGCGGCCGGTAAGCGGTACGCCGAGCTGCAGCTCGCCGAGCGAACCGGGGCGAAGATCCGCAAATCGCTCGAGAACTACACCACCACCTACCTGCGATTCGTCTGGACGCTGTCGGCGACGGCCGTGGTCATCTGTTACGGCCTCTGGGCGTTCCAGGAGGATGCGGGCACGAGTGCCAACTGGTTCGCCATCTCGATGATTCCGTTTACCATCGCAATCCTGCGATACGCAGTGGATGTCGATGGCGGCGAGGCAGGCGAACCCGAAGAGATCGCGTTGGGAGACAGGGTTCTGCAGCTACTCGCCATAGCGTGGATCGGAGTGGTTGGTGTCGCTGTCTACCTCGCCTGACCAGCGAGATACGCGGGAGGAGGACTCCGCTCGGGGATCGATCACCAGGCCCGTCTTCTGGGTCGGGGCCGTGGTCACCGGAGCGTTGTTCCTCTGGGGTGCGTGGGAGCGCCGCTGGATCGCCGACGACGGCTTGATCGTGCTGCGCACCGTCCGCAACCTGCTGGCCGGAAACGGCCCGGTGTTCAACGCGGGCGAGCGGGTCGAGACCAACACCAGCACCATCTGGACCTACCTCGTGTACGCGGGCAGTTGGCTCAGCGACGGACGCCTCGAGTACGTGGTTCTGACGATCGCACTCGTGCTGTCCACCGCTGCCGTCGTCATCGCGATGATCGGTACGTTCGCGCTTCGGGGTCGCACCGCGACGCGGACTCTGTTCCTCCCCGCAGGAGTCCTGGTCTACATCGCGGTTCCACCCGCCCGCGACTTCGCCACGTCCGGGCTCGAGACCTGCTTGGTCATCTTCTGGCTGGCGACGCTGTGGTTGCTGATGGTCCGCTGGGGCCAGCGCCGCGGCGGTGGCGTCGAACTGCTCGGGCTGGCTTTCTTCGCCGGTCTCGGCCCGCTGGTGCGTCCGGAACTGTCCATCGTGGCCGTGTTCGCGCTGGCGATGATCTTCCTGGCTCCGCAGAGCTGGCTGTCCAGGATCCGGGTGTTCGCCGTTGCCGGAGCGGTTCCGGTGCTCTACCAGATCTGGCGCATGGGGTACTACGGCCTGCCGTACCCCAACACCGCGGTATCGAAGGATGCAGGCGGAGCCAAGTGGTCGCAGGGATTCGCGTACCTGTCCAACCTGGTGGGGCCGTACCTGCTGTGGTTGCCGCTCGCGCTTCTCGTCGTCGGAGCGGCGCTGTCGGTGTCGCGAATTCGGCTGTCGGTGCCGCGGTCGCTCCACGATTGGCTCGCGGCGCTGAGGACGCCCACTGCCGTCGTCGTGTTCGCATTGATCAGTGGTTTCGTCCTCGCCGTGTACGCCATTCGTGTCGGCGGCGATTTCATGCACGGGCGCACGTTGCTACCGGCATTGTTCACGCTGTTGTTGCCGATTTCGGTGTTGCCCGTTGCCCTACCGAAACGCTGGTCTGCAGACCGGGCGACGGCGGTATTCGTCGCCGATGTTCTCGTGTGGGTCGGCATCGTGGTCTGGGCGGTCGCGGCCGCGAATACGACGGGGATGCCGCAGGGCTCGATCGTCGGCCGAAGCGGCATCGTCGACGAACGTGCCTTCTACTCGCTCAACACCGGGCACGCCCACCCGATTCTCGCGTCGGACTATCTCGACTATCCGCGGATGCGCGCGATGGTCGAGGCGATCGAGGACACCCCGGACGGTGGCCTGCTGCTGCCGTCGGCGCAGTTCACCTACTGGGACGTCGTTCCACCGCCGCTGCCCATCCCCGAGGGTGGGTTCGGTCACACCGTCTACTTCCTCAACCTGGGAATGACCAGCATGAACGTCGGCCTCGACGTGCGGGTCATCGATCAGATGGGACTGGCGTACCCGCTGGCGTCGCACACCGAGCGGCTCGAGAACGGCCGGATCGGGCACGACAAGAACCTGTACCCGGATTGGGTGGTGGCCGACCTCGGACTCGTCGGGATCCACCCGTACCTCCCCTGGTACATGGACGAGGACTGGGTCACCGAAGCTCAGGTTGCACTGACCTGCCCCGATACCGAGGAATTGATGGCGTCGTATCGAGCGCCGCTGACGAAGCAATTGTTCGTCCGGAATCTCAAACGCTCGTTCTTCTACGCCGGATATCGATTCGACCGAGTGCCCAAGTACGAAATACAGCGATGTGATCTTCCGGCTCCGATATTGAAAGCCGACAATTAGATGTCAGGACACGAAAGAGTCACCGGGTTGCGCCGAATAGATCTCGACGCCAAGATGAGCTATCTCAATCGTGTAACGGCGGTCGTACTTCGCGCGATATGTGCGAAGGATGTGTATGCGGACGACCTGTACGGCCGATCGACAGACATGATGAACTTGCGAGATCAAGCGTTGATTGCGTAACCGATGTGACGACGAAGCAGCTGAGAGGTCGAGTGCATGCTGGGTAGATGGAAGAGCCGGTCCGTGAATGAGCGTGGGGCGGACAAGCGAGCGGGGTCATGGGGACGCCGCGCCGCCACGTCCATGCTGATGGCGGTGGTCCTCCCACTGGGATTGGCTGTAGCGGGCGGTGGCGCAACTGCCAACGCGGCCTTCGACGGCAATGCCATCGACGTCTGGACCGACTCGAGCATGGGCCCGATCAAGAGCCGGGTGTGGCGGGCAGCGGACGGTAACACCAACCGCGTCGTCTACCTGCTCGACGGTCTGCGCGCCACGACGGACATCTCGGGCTGGGAGCACGAGACCGATGCCGGAGCAGTTCTCGCCTCGTGGAACATCAACGTCGTCGAGCCGGTCGGTGGACAGTCGAGCTTCTACTCCGACTGGTACGCACCGTCGAACTTCAACGGTCAGAAGACCACCTACAAGTGGGAAACCTTCCTGACGCAGAACCTGCGTGAGAACCTGCGCGCCAACTGGGGCTTCAACCCCAACCGCAACGGTGTCATCGGTATCTCGATGGGTGGCTCCGCCGCTCTGACGCTCGCCGCGTACCACCCCGACCAGTTCAGCTACGCGGGCTCGCTGTCCGGCTACCTGAACATCTCGGCTCCGGGCATGCGCGAGGCGATGCGTCTGGCGCTGCTGGACTCCGGTCGCTACAACATCGACGCGATGTGGGGCCCGCCGTGGGATCCGGCGTGGCTGCGCAACGATCCGTTCGTCTTCGCACCTCGTCTGCGCGACAACGGAACGCGTGTCTGGGTCTTCGCAGGTAGCGGTCTGCCCGGCGGACTCGATCGCCCGCAGAGCTTCATCGACTACTACAACACCGCCAACGGCATGGGCCTCGAGGCCATCGCTCTGGCGAACAGCCGCGCCTTCCAGATCCGCATGGCGAGTATCGGTGCCAACAACGTCACCTACGCGTTCCCGGCCGTCGGCACCCACCAGTGGGGCTACTGGGGCGAGCAGATTCGCGTCATGGCTCCGGACCTCAGCGCCAACATCGGTAACTGACCGGCCCGCACAACGTTTCGGTCGTTTCGCCCGCTTTTCGGCCCCTAGTGACAACTCACGACTTTTCAGGGCTGTTCAGCGGGGACGACGCAGGATAGTCTCCTGTTTCGGGGAAACGGCGAGATGAAACTGCGACGCTGATCACAGTTTTGCCTTGGAACCGCTCGATGGAATAACCTCCATCGAGCGGTTCTCCTGTTCTCAGCAGAACCTCAGCTTCTCGAGGCTTCGGTCTTGTCAGCATCCCCAGCTCCACCTCGGCCTCACGGGGCCACCAGTTCGCCCTGTTCGATTGCCGGGGGCCGCTACGACAGCGGAGACCGCGTAGATGAGAGAGAGCACCATTCCATGCGATTTGCCGGCCTCAGCAGTACACCGAAGGCCTCCTCACGCTGGCGTCAGCGCCTGCTCGGCGTCAGCGCAGCAGCGCTCGTTCTGCCCATCGCAGCCGGTGTGGTCGGCGGAGCCGTCGCTGTTGCGGCACCGGCGTCCTTCGTGCACCAGACTCCGGCCGGTGGCCGCGAGGACCTGATCGTTCCGTCCGAGATGGGCCCCATCAAGGTTCAGGTTCAGTGGGCCGCCCGCGGCGGAAATGCTGCTCTCTACTTGCTCGACGGCCTGCGCGCCCGCGACGACCGCAACGCGTGGACGTTCGAGACCAACGCGCAGGACCAGTTCGCCAACGACGACGTGACCCTGGTCATGCCCGTCGGCGGTCAGTCCAGCTTCTACAGCGACTGGTACACCTCGTCGAACTTCAACGGCCAGGAAGTCACCTACAAGTGGGAGACGTTCCTGACGCAGGAGCTTCCGGCGTTCCTCGAGAACTACGGTGTCTCGCGCAGCAACAACGGTGTCCTCGGACTGTCCATGGGTGGTTCCGCGGCTCTGACGCTCGCGGCGTACCACCGCGATCAGTTCAAGTTCGCCGGCTCGCTCTCGGGCTACCTGAACATCTCCGCGCCCGGTATGCGCGAGGCCATCCGCGTTGCGATGCTCGACGCAGGTCGCTTCAACGTCGACTCCATGTGGGGACCGCCGTGGAACCCGGCGTGGCTGCGTAACGACCCGTTCGTCTTCGCACCGCGTCTGCAGGGCCTGTCGCTGTACATCTCGGCAGCCAGCGGTCTGCCCGGCGAGTTCGACCATCCTGCCGCGCCGATCGATTTCTACAACACGGCCAACGGCATGGCTCTCGAGGCGCTCTCGCTCGCCAACACCCGTGCATTCCAGATCCGGATGAACACTCTCGGCATCCCGGCCACGTACAGCTTCCCGTCGAACGGAATCCATGCCTGGCCGTACTGGGGAGCCGAGCTGTGGAAGGCTCGCACCCAGATCCTGGACGCGCTCAACGCCTGATCTCGACAGGTAATCGATGCTCGGAGAATGCCGCCCTGCGCACCAACGCAGGGCGGCATTCTTCGGTTTCGGTGGGATCGAATCCATCACCTCTGTTCACAATCGCACCATCAGTCACAGCGCGTCTGCTGTCCGTCGCCATCCGGCACGTGTAGAAAGACATACGAAGCATGTCTCCTAACGAGACCTTCGAGAGTTCACGTCGAAAGAGAGTCACCATCATGCGCACTGGGCTTGTTCGGTTCGGTCGAATCCCATCGGCCGGCACACGGGCCGGGCGAGCGGCAGCAGCACTGGCCGTCGCCTCCGCGCTGATGATCCCCTTCGCGACGACGACGGTTGCGGCCGCAGCTCCGATTGCACACGCCGGACCCGCCTACACCCAGACCTCCGGCGCCACGGTGACGTCCGTGGACTGGCTTTCCGATCGCCGCGTCGCGCTGTGGATCCAGTCGCCCTCGATGGGTACGCCGATCCAGGTTCAGCTGCTGCTCGCCCGTGACTGGAACATCAACCCCCAGGCGACGTTCCCGCAGGTCTACATGCTCGACGGCCTGCGCGCGACCGACCAGGAGAACGGCTGGACGGCCGAGACCGACGCCGAGTCGTACTTCGCCGACAAGAACGTCAACGTCGTCCTCCCCATCGGTGGCCAGTCCAGCTTCTACTCCGACTGGGTCGATCAGGACAACGGCAAGAACTACCAGTGGGAGACGTTCCTGACCAAGGAGCTCCCGCCGATCCTGGCCAAGGACTGGCGCAGCACCGACACCCGCGGCGTCGTGGGACTGTCGATGGGTGGCACCTCGGCGATGTTCCTCGCAGCGCGCAACCCCGGCTTCTTCAAGTTCGCCGGCTCGCTCTCGGGCATCCTGACCACCACCTCGCTCGGCATGCCGCAGGCCATCCAGTACGCAATGACCGACGCCGGCGGCTACAACTCCAGCGCCATGTGGGGATCGCCGTCCAATTCCCTGTGGGCGCAACATGATCCGTACCTGCTCGCCGACAAGCTGAAGGGCGTCAGCCTCTACATCTCCAGTGGCAACGGCTCCACCGGACCGTACGATCAGCCGTCGCCCATCCCGGGTGTGAGCACCAACTACGCCGGCATGGGCCTCGAGATCCTGTCGCGGTTGACCTCGCAGACCTTCGCCACCAAGCTCAATCAGCTCGGTATCCCGGCTCAGGTGAACTACCGGCCGTCGGGCACGCACTCGTGGCCGTACTGGCAGTTCGAGCTGCACCAGCTGTGGCCGCAGCTCGCCACCGCGCTCGGTGTCGAGGTGGACAAGCCCGCGTGCAGTGCTGCCGGAATGATCGGCAACGCCAGCGGAGCCAACTCGTGGCTCGGACCGTGCCTGACCGAGGAATACAACGTCGCAGGTGGACGCGCTCAGGACTTCACGTTCGGCCGAGTCTTCTTCACCCCCGACACCGGCGCGCAGGTCGTCGCCGGAGCGATCGGTGGTATCTACCAGGGCAACAAGGGTCCCGAGGGTGCACTCGGGTTCCCGAAGACCGGCGAGATCGGTACCCCGGACGGTCGTGGACGGTTCAACGCCTTCCAGAACGGCATGGTCTACTTCACGCCGCAGACCGGTGCTCATGTGGTCAAGGGAGCCGTGCTCGACGAGTGGGCAGCCCAGGGCTACGAGGGTGGGCCCCTGGGCTACCCGGTGCTCGACGAGGTCGTGACTCCGAACAAGCCCGGGTCGGTTCAGGGATTCGAGATCGGTGCGATCTACACCTCGCCCGATGCGGGAGTCCATTCGGTGCAGGGCATGATTCTCGGTAAGTACGGTGAATTGGGTTGGGAGAGTGGACCTCTCGGGTTCCCCAAGTCCAACGAGCTCGGCCCGATCCGAGACGGCGGACGGTTCAACCAGTTCGAGACCGGCAACATCTACTGGAGCCCGCTCAGCGGTGCCTGGTCCACCCCGTACGGCCCGATCTTCGACGCCTGGGGATCGGTCGGCTACGAGGGCGGCCGCCTCGGCTACCCCACCAGCGATCAGTTCGACATCGACGGTGGCGGTAAGCAGCAGAACTTCCAGTTCGGCATCATCACCGTCAAGGACGGCGTGGCGACGATCGCGCCGTGACCTCGAGAGTGCTTCGGAGTCGGTCACGGCTTCAGAGTTCTCTCAGAGCGTGGCTGTACGCTCGCCTGCGACCCGACGACCGAAGGATTTTCGATCGATGACGCGTAACTCTCTGGCCAGAACTCTGTCTCTCGGCGTACTCGCCGTGGCAGCGAGCTCGATGCTGGTGGCCTGCGGAAGTGACGACTCGACGGCCACCGGGGCCCCGACGAGCACCACCACAGCAGCCGCGACGACAACCGAGGCGAGTACGACGACGACGTCGGCGGCGGAGAGCACCACTGCCGCCCCGACCACGAGCCCGGGCGAGGCGGCCACTGCGCCGCCGGAGCAGCCGCAACCCGTTCCGGACGACTTCCCTGGCCCGACCGAGAGTCAGATCGACGACCGCGGTCAGAGCTTCCTCGACGAGCTGAAGAAGCAGGGCATCACGCCGGCAGGCAACGGCGACATCGCGGTCTCGACGGCCAACTACATCTGCGCCGCACAGGCCCAGGGTGTGGCGGCGGACGAGATCTCGACCTACGTCACCGCGAACGTCGGCGTCGAAGCCAGTGCGGCCGGAACGCAGATGAGCGAGACACAGGCCCAGCAGGCTGCCCAGACCTACATCGCCGCCGCGCAGGCGACGTACTGCAGGCCATAGATCCACGCTGATGGAGATGCACGCCGATGGCCAAGCGTAAGCGCAGAATCCTTCCGGTGATCGCCGTTGCGGTGATCATCGGATTGATCATCGTCGCCCTCTGGTACCTACTCGCCGGACGGTTGCCGAAGGGCCCGGATACTCCCGTGCCGCCGCCAGGGCCGGAAGAGCCGACGTCGCAGCCGGCGGATTGCCCCGATGTGCAGGTCATCGCCATTCCCGGCACCTGGGAGTCCTCGTCCACCGACGATCCGTACAACCCGACCGCCAACCCGGTGTCGCTGATGCTCAACGTCACGCGTCCGTTGCAGGAGCAGTTCCCCGGATCGCGCGCCGACGTCTACACCGTGCCGTACGTGGCTCAGTTCTCGAACCCCATCGCTCTGCCGCCGGACGGTCAGCAGTCCTACAACAACAGCCGCACCGAGGGTAAAGCTGTTGCCGTACAGAAGATGACCGATGTGAGCGCACGGTGCCCGCTCACCAACTTCGTGCTCGCAGGCTTCTCCCAGGGCGCGGTCATCTCCGGCGACATCGCGTCCGACATCGGCGCGGGTAACGGCCCCATCTCTGCCGATCGGGTACTCGGGGTGACCCTCATCGCCGACGGTCGACGCGACGGAGTCTCGGGAACCGACGTCCCCGGCCCGCTCGACGGCGTCGGTGCCGAGGTGGCACTCGGGGGACTCGACCTGCCCGGCATCACCATGACGGGGCGTCGGGACGGTGGGTTCGGTGCGCTCGACGACCGGACCAACCAGATCTGCGCACCCGGGGACTTGATCTGTGCCTCGCCGTCGGATGGATTGTCGCTCCGCAACATTCCGCAGAGCATCCAGATTCTGATCGGTGCTGCAGGCAATCCCGTGCACGCGTCCTACAACAGTTTTGTCGTCGACGGCTCCGGCACGACAGCGACGCAGTGGACGGCGGCATGGGCTGCCGGGTTGATCGAGAATGCCCCGACGCCCGCGCATTCGTGAGCGACGACGCTCTATAACGGAAACGTCACAACGCGAAGTGCGGCGATCTATTGCCGGGCACAAACCTGGGCCGGGATGCCCCCAGCCGGTGTGATCGACTCGGGCCAGCGGCTAGAGTGGCGCCTTGGACCTGCGCAGATCGGCCCCGGCCGGGCTGCTCTCGCCACCCGAAACAAGAACGCTGCACACTCCGAGGAGAGCAATAGATGAGTTCCGCCGAGGCCGCGACCGCCGGGCCGCGTAAATTCCGATTCGCTGCAGGCGGAGAGGGAAACGCCGAGGAGGGCGGGGCTCGGAAATTCATCAAGCTGGCGCAACAGGCCGAGGAACTGGGCTACGACAGCTTCATGATTCCCGATCATCTGGGTAATCAGGTCGGTCCCATCGCAGCGCTCGGCGCACTTGCCGTCGCCACCGACAAGATCCGGCTCGGCACGGCAGTGTTGGCGAACGGTTTTCGGCATCCCGCGGTGCTGGCCAAGGATGCGGCGACCATCGATGTGCTCTCGGGTGGCCGACTCGAACTCGGCCTCGGTGCGGGGTGGATGCGCGAGGAGTACGACAAGGCGGGCATCACCTACGACCGTCCGGGAGTGCGAATCGAGAAGCTCGAGGAGACCCTCGAAATTCTCGACGTGCTGTTGCGCGGTCAGGAATGCAATTTCGAGGGCAAGCACTACACGATTTCCGGACTGAAGGGCAGCCCTCGGCCGCGGCAGGGTCCGCGTCCGCCGATCTGCATCGGTGGCGGCGGTCCGAAGATGCTCGCGTTGGCGGCCAAGCATGCAGACATCATCTCCGTGGTGCCGAGCACCTCGAAGGAAGGCAAGCTGCTGCTGTCTGGCATGACCATCGAGAAGACCCTCGAGCGCGTCGAGCTGATTCGTGCGGCCGCAGGCGACCGGTTCGACGACATCGAACTGAACTGGGCCATCACCACCATCGTCGTCACCGACGATCGGGAGCAGATGGCCGAGATGGCGCTTGCGGCTCTGGACAACGGCTACCCGCCGAACGTGGACGTCGACGTCAAGCTGACCGTCGAGGACATCCTGTCGTCTCCGTACCTCGCATTCGGGACGTACGAGGAGATTGCCGATCAAATCCGTAACGTTCGCGCGCGAACGACGATGTCCTATGTCGGGGTTTTCCCTACTCAAATGGAAGCATTCGCACCGGTTGTCGACTTGCTGAAAGGCGAGTGACGAAGTCGCGTGTCGGTACCATGTAGCTGGCCTCGAAGCCAGGTGCCAAACCGACACCGGTAGAGCTACTAGTCAGTAACATACAAAGCTGTTCGGTGTCTGCGCTCGTGCAGTCCGGCGTGCGGGTCCACTTCACGCAGGCTGTACGGCAGCGGATTCGTGTCGGAGGAGATTGAAGTAATGAGCCACAATTTCGATGATTTCATCGATGAGAACGGCCACATCACCATCGGTGAAGGGCAAACGCTCGTCCGTCACGTCGAGGTGAACGTTCAAGAGAATTCCGACACGCTGGCGTACCGCTTCGTCGACTACTCCCGTGAGCGTGACGGCGAGGCGCACGAGCTGACCTGGGCAGAGTTCGGAACCCGACTCAAGGCGGTCGCGGCCCGTCTGCAGCAGGTCACCCAGCCCGGTGACCGCGTCGCGATTCTGGCTCCGCAGGGCCTCGAGTACGTTGTCGCCTTCTTCGGCGCGATCTACGCGGGAACCATCGCAGTGCCGCTGTTCGACCCGGACGAGCCCGGCCACACCGACCGCCTGCACGCCGTCCTCGGTGACTGCAAGCCCAGCGCCATCCTCACCGCAGGTAACTCGGCCGCGGGTGTGCGCGCGTTCTTCCGTGCGCTGCCCGCCGCAGAGCGTCCCCGCATCATCGCAGTCGACGCCGTCCCGGACAGCGTGGGCGAGACGTGGGTCGAGCCGACGGCAACGCTCGACGACATCGCCTACCTGCAGTACACGTCCGGCTCGACGCGAACCCCGGCCGGCGTGGAGATCACTCACCGTGCGGTCGGCGTCAACGCGCTGCAGATGGTCGACAGCATGGAGATCAACCACGATTCGCGTGGCGTCACCTGGTTGCCGATGTTCCACGACATGGGTCTGCTCACCGTCATCCTCCCGGCGCTCGGTGGCAAATACATCACCATCATGAGCCCGCGTGCGTTCGTGCAACGCCCGTGGCGCTGGATCAAGGAACTCGCTGCGGTCTCCGACGGCGCAGGCACGTTCGCCGCGGCACCGAACTTCGCGTTCGAGCACGCTGCCCAGCGCGGACTGCCGAAGAACGGCGAGAGCCTGGATCTGTCGAACGTCATCGGTCTGATCAACGGCAGCGAGCCCGTCACGACGTCGTCGATGAAGAAGTTCAACGACGCGTTCGGCCCCTACGGTCTGCCGAAGTCCGCCATCAAGCCGTCCTACGGCATGGCCGAGGCCACGCTGTTCGTCTCGACCAGCAAGCACGCCGACGAGGCCAAGGTCGTCTACGTCGACCGCGTCGAGCTCAATGCGGGCAACTTCGTGGTCGTCGCCCCCGATGCACCCGGTGCCATCCCGCAGGTGTCCACCGGGACGGTCGCCCGTAGCCAGTGGGCCGCCATCGTCGATTCCGAGACCGCCACCGAGGTTGCCGACGAGCACGTCGGCGAGATCTGGTTGCACGGCGAGAACATCGGTCAGGGGTACTGGGGTCGCGAGACCGAGACCACCGAGACCTTCCACAACAAGCTCGTCCACCGCAACGCCGAAGGCTCGCACGCAGACGGTGCTCCCGAGGGTGGCAACTGGATGCGTACCGGCGACTTCGGTGTCTATCACGACGGCGAGCTCTACATCACCGGTCGTGTCAAGGACCTCGTCATCGTCGACGGCCGCAATCACTACCCGCAGGACCTCGAGTTCTCGGCCCAGGAAGCCAGCAAAGCTCTGCGGCCGGGCTTCGTCGCGGCGTTCGCCGTCCCGCTCAATCAGCTCCCCGACATCGTGTTCGAGTTCAGTGGCGCAGCCCTGACGAAGGACTCGGACGACAGCTCAGAACAGCTCGTCATCGTCGCCGAACGCGCTCCGGGCTCCGGCAAGGCCGACCCGCAGCCGATTGCCGACGAGGTGCGCACCGCGGTGTCCGCGCGCCACGGCGTCACGGTGCGCGACGTCCTCCTCGTGCCTGCCGGTTCCATTCCGCGTACCTCCAGCGGCAAGATCGCCCGGCGGGCCTGCAAGGCCGCCTACATCGAGGGCACGCTCCGCGGCGGATATCAGCAGACGGCGTTCCCGGACGCCGAACTGCCCGACTGATCTCTGGGCCTCCCGTTCCTTCGATACATAGCTTGGTGAGTAATGGCTGAACAAGAGACAGACAAGATTCAGAGTGCGGACGGGACGGACCTCACGGTCGCCCAACTGCGGGATTGGCTACGCAACTGGGTTGCGGACGCGACCGGGCAACCGGCGTCGGCCATCTCCGACGACCGTCCGATGGAGGAATTCGGTCTGTCCTCTCGCGATGCCGTCGCACTGAGCGGGGAGATCGAAGAGCTGGTGGGGGTCACGTTGACTGCCACCGTCGTCTACCAGCACCCCACCATCGCCTCGCTGGCCAAGATCATCATCGAGGGCGAACCCGAGGAGCCGGTCGGCACCGTCGACGACGCCTTCTACACCAGCGGCGGACAGTCGGGCGACGCGCACGACGTCGCGATCGTCGGCCTGTCCTCTCGCTTCCCCGGCACCGGGCACACTCCGGAAGAGATGTGGTCGCTCCTCATCGAGGGCCGCGACGGCATCACCGATCTGCCCGACGGCCGCTGGCAGGAATTCACGTCCGATCCCGTCATCGCTGCCGCGGTGGCCGCGACGGTGACCAAGGGCGGTTACCTCGACGACGTCAAGACCTTCGACGCCGAGTTCTTCGCGATGTCGCCCAACGAGGTCGTCAACGTCGATCCGCAGCAGCGGCTCGCGCTGGAACTGACGTGGGAAGCGCTCGAGCACGCGCACATTCCGGCCAGCTCGATCAAGGGCAGCCAGGTGGGCGTCTTCATCGGCAGCTCGTCCAACGACTACCAGCTCATCGCCGTCAGCGACCCGGCCGTGCACCCCTATGCGCTCACCGGCACGTCCACGGCCATCGTGGCCAACCGGGTGTCGTACTTCTACGACTTCCGCGGGCCGTCGATCGCCGTCGACACCGCCTGCTCGTCCTCCCTGGTTGCCGTGCACCAGGCGGTGCGCAGCTTGCGTACCGGCGAATCCGATCTCGCCGTGGCGGGTGGCGTCAACATGCTGCTCGCGCCGCCGATCACCGTGGGCTTCGGCCAGACGGGTGTGCTGGCACCCGACGGCAAGATCAAGGCGTTCTCGTCCGACGCGAACGGCATGATCCGCTCCGAAGGTGGCGGACTCGTCGTCCTCAAGCGACTCGAAGACGCCGAGCGCGACGGTGATCAGGTACTCGCCGTCATCGCTGGATCTGCGATCAACCAGGACGGCCGCTCGAACGGTCTGCTGGCACCGAACCCGGACGCGCAGGCCGACGCACTGCGCTTCGCGTACCGCGACGCCGGCATCAACCCGTCGGGCGTGGATTACATCGAAGCGCACGGCACCGGAACCATCCTGGGCGATCCCATCGAGGCCGATGCTCTCGGTCGTGTGGTGGGCCGAGGCCGCGACGCCGACAAGCCGGCCCTGCTGGGATCGGCGAAGACCAACTTCGGGCACCTCGAATCTGCCGCGGGCGCAGCAGGATTGATCAAGGTCGTCCTCGCGATGCAGGCGAACAAGCTGCCCGCGTCGCTGAACTACGTGGGCCCCAACCCGTACATCGACTTCGACAAGGCACACCTGAAGGTCATCCCGGAGGCCACCGACTGGCCGCGCTACACCGGCAAGGCCGTCGCAGGCGTCTCCGGCTTCGGCTTCGGTGGCACCAACGCGCACGTCGTCGTGCGCGAATACGTCCCGGGTGAGACCGACGGCGCGTTCGACGCCTCGGCCGTCGACCCGGAGGCCGCTCTCGTCGAGGGCCTCACCGATGTGGCAGGTGAGGAACTGCCGATCGTTGCCGATCCGGAGCCTGTCGTGTCGGAGCCCATCGTGTCGGAGCCCATCGTGTCCGCGGTCGAGACGACCGATCCGGTAGCCGAGGCCGAGACCATCCTGGCCGAGACCACTGTGTCCGATACTGAACCCGGCTCGGAGACAGTGATTCTCGCTGTGTCTGCGGCTTTGCCGTCGCGCCGTAAGCGGGCCGCATCGGAGCTGGCCGACTGGCTCGAGACCGAAGAGGGCAGCACGACGCCTCTCGTCGACGTGGGCCGCACGTTGGCTCGCCGTAACCACGGGCGTTCGCGCGCAGTGGTTCTCGCATCCACCACGGCCGAGGCCATCGCCGGATTGCGCGCCATCGCAGCCGGCAAGCCGGGCCCCGGCGTGTTCTCCGCGGATTCGCCCGCGTCCAACGGCGCGGTGTGGGTGTTCTCCGGCTTCGGCTCGCAACACCGCAAGATGGCATCGCGGCTGTACCGAACCAACGCCGTGTTCGCCGCCGAGGTGGACAAGGTGGACGAGCTGCTCGTCGACGAAGCCGGCTATTCCATCCGCGAGATCATCCTCGACGACTCGCAGACCTACGAGTTCGAGAACTCCCAGGTCGCCATCTTCGTCATCCAGATCGCCTTGGCCGCAACACTTCGCGCGCACGGTGCCGAGCCGTCCGCCGTCATCGGACACTCGATGGGCGAGGTCGCGGCAGCACACGTCGCCGGGGGTCTCAACCTCGAAGACGCCGTCCGCATCATCTACGCCCGCTCACGGCTGCTGGCCGAGGGTCAAGACGGACTCGGTGCCGCCTCGCAGGGTGCCATGGCGCTGGTCGAGTACACCCCCGACGAGGTCAAGACCCTCACCGATCAGTTCCCGCACGTGGAGCCCTGCGTCTACGCCGCGCCGACGCACACCACGGTCGGTGGACCGCGCGCCGAGGTCGAGGCTCTCGTCGAGATGGCCGAGGCCGCAGGCAAAATGGCTCGCCTGCTCGACGTCAAGGGCGCCGGCCACACCGCAGCGGTCGACGTGCTGCTCGGCGAGCTGGCTGCCGAACTGGCCGGAATCGAACCGGGAAAGCTCACCGCCGGGGTCTACTCGTCGGTCGATCGTGAGGCGCACTATCGCGTCGGACATGCGGCGATCCATGGCGTCGACTACTGGACCAAAGGCATGCGTCATCCGGTCTGGTTCACCCAGGCCGTCAATGTCGCTGTGGGAGATGGGCATACGACGTTCATCGAGCTCGCGCCCAACCCGGTGGCGCTGATGTCCGTGGCCGCGACCGCATGGGCTGCAGGCGTCGCGGACTCGACGCTGATCCCGACTCTCAAGCGCAAAGAAGACGAGGCCGAGACGTTCCTGGCCGCGCTGGCGCAGCTGTACGTCCACGGGCACGCGCTGGAGTTGGCAACACTGTTCGAGTCCGGCCCGTACGCCGCCATCCCGCGAACTGCCTACCTGCGCAAGGAGTTCTGGCTCAACTCGCAGGTCAGCTCCAGCGGTAACACGCGGGTGCCCGGCGCACGCGTCGCGCTGCCCGACGGCCGCCACGTCTGGGAAGTTCAGGCCTCGGCCGTCACCGGTTTCGACGCACTTGTCACGGCCGCTGCGTCGCAGGTGTTCTCCGATGTGGCCCTTGGTGTTTCGATCTCCCATGCTGCAGTGCCGAAGGTGGGTACGGTCGTCACCACACTGACCTCCCATCTCGGTGGCGCGTCGGTCCAGGTGCACGCACACGAGGGCTCGGCGTTCACCCTGCTGCACGAGGCCGTCGTCACCTCCGGTGATGTGCGTCCGGAACCCGTTGTGGTCGTAGAGGAGCGATCCTCGTCCCCCATGGAGGAGCTGCCGGAGGTCGTCGAGACGTTCGGTGACCGTTGGGATCCGAACGGCAATCAGAAGCTCGAAGACCGATTGGCCATCATCGTCGCGGAGTCCATGGGCTACGCGCCCGAGGATCTGCCGCCCGAGGTTCCGCTGATCGAACTCGGTCTCGATTCGCTCAGTGCCGTCCGCATCAAGAACCGCGTGGAATACGAATTCGACATCCCCACAGTGCAATTGCAGGCCGTGCGCGACGCGAACCTGCGTGAGGTGGAGAAGTACCTGCGTTACGCGATCGAGAACCGCGACGAGGTGCAGGCACTGGCCGACCAGCAGGCAGCAGAGAAGGCGGCCGAGCAGGCTGCCGTTGCACCGGCTTCGGTCGAGACCGCCCCCGTCGAGACTGCCCCCGTCGAGGACAATGCTCCCGCCGCCGACGCCCCTGCCGCCGACGCTCCCGTCGAGAAGGCTGCCCCGGCTGTTGCTGCCGCGGCACAGACCGACCTCGGCGGCAAGGAAGCATTCGCCGAAGCCGCCGGTTCCGACGTGCCGCCGCGTGACAATGCCGAGCGGATGACGTTCGCAACGTGGGCAGTGGTGACGAAGGAATCGGCCAAGGGCATCTTCAACACCCTGCCGATCCTCGACGACGAGACGGCCGAGAAGTTGGCTGCTCGTCTGACCGAGCGGGCAGGCGGCGAGATCACTTTCGACGACGTCCTCGACTCGGAAACCATCGAGCAGCTCGCAGACAAGGTCCGCCCGCACCTCGAAGACGGTGAGATCGACGGTGTCGTGCGCAATCTGCGCACTCGCCCCGAAGGTTCCACCGCCACACCGGTGTTCGCGTTCCACTCGGCAGGCAGCTCCACCGTCGCCTACGAGCCGTTGCTGCGGAAGCTGCCGGCAGGTACGCCGATGTACGGGCTCGAGCGGGTCGAGGGGCCCATCGCCACGCGTGCTGCGGAGTACGTGCCGCTGATCAAGGCGATCCAGCCCGAGGGACCGTACGTGTTCGTCGGTTGGTCGCTCGGCGGCATCCTCGCCTACGAGGTGGCGCGTCAGATGGAGGAAGAGGGTATCGAGGTCGCCTACGTGGGGCTGCTCGACACCGTCATGCCCGGTACCAAGATTCCTGACACCAAGGACGAGGTGCGCAAGCGCTGGGAGCGGTACGCGGAGTTCGCCAAGAAGACGTACAACGTCGACTACCCGATCCCGTACGACAAGTTGGTCGACTCCGACGACGAGGGCCAGATTCGGATCATCACCGATCTGGTGAAGCTCAGTGGCGCAAAGATTCCCGGCGGAATCATCGAGCACCAGCGCACCTCGTGGCTCGACAATCGCGCGATCCAGACGGCCGAGCTCAAGGAGTACGGCGGGCACGTGACGCTGTATCTGGCCGACAAGTACCACGACGACGCGATCGCGCTCGAGCCCGCGTATGCCACCCGGGAAGAGCACGGTGGTTGGGGACCGGTGGTGAAGGACCTCGAGATCGTGTACGTCGGAGGCGATCACCTCGCGGTCGTCGACGAGCCGTACATTGGAAAAATTGCGGCCCACCTGTCGAAGACGCTCGAGAACATCGAGTCTGCAAGAACCGGAGCGTAGATTTTGAGTGCCACCACTGCCGAGAAGCTGGCCGAACTACGGGCGAGGCTCGAACTGGCCAAGGAACCGGCCGGCGAGATCGGGGTCGCGAAGCGCGCGAAGAAGGGCATCCCCAGTGCTCGCGATCGCGTCAACTCGTTGCTCGATCCCGGTAGCTTCGTCGAGATCGGCGCACTGGTGAAGGCACCCAACGATCCGGGTGCCCTGTACAGCGACGGCGTCGTCACCGGTCACGGAACCGTCGACGGCCGCCCTATCGCGGTGTTCTCGCACGATCAGACGGTGTTCGGCGGCACCGTCGGCGAGATGTTCGGCCGCAAGGTCGCCGGCATCATGGACTTCGCGATCAAGATGGGTTGCCCGGTCGTCGGCATCAACGACTCCGGCGGCGCTCGCGTGCAGGATGCTGTCACCTCGCTCGCGTGGTACGCCGAACTGGGTCGACGCCACGAAGCGCTGTCCGGCCTGTGCCCGCAGATCTCGTTGATCCTCGGTAAGTGTGCCGGTGGTGCGGTGTACGCGCCGATCAACACCGACATCGTCGTCGCCACCGAAGAGGCGTACATGTTCGTCACCGGTCCGGACATCATCAAGTCCGTCACCGGCGAGGACGTCAGCCTCGACGACCTCGGTAGTGCCCGCGTCCAGGCCATCAACGGCAACGTCCATCACGTGGCAGCCGACGAGAAGGCTGCGTTCGAGTGGATCCGCAACTACCTGAGCTACATGCCGTCGAGCTGCCAGGAAGAGTCGCCGGTGATCAATCCGGGGCTCGAGCCGGAGATCACCGATTCCGATCGCAAGCTCGACTCGTTCATGCCCGACGCCGACAATGCCGGTTACGACATGCACGACATCATTCTGCGCATCTTCGACGACGGCGAATTCCACGAACTGTCCGGCCAGACTGCACCGAACGTCATCACCGGATTCGCTCGCGTCGACGGTCGGCCGGTGGGAATCGTCGGCAATCAGCCGATGCACCTGTCCGGGGCTCTCGACGCCAAGGCAGCGGACAAAGCCGCCCGGTTCATCCGCCTCAGCGATGCCTACAACATTCCGATCATCTTCCTCGTGGACACACCCGGCTTCCTGCCCGGCGTGGACCAGGAAACCCTCGGCGTCATCCATCGCGGTGGCCGCTTCATCTTCTCGTTCGTCGAGGCGACGGTACCGAAACTGACTGTGGTGATTCGTAAGTCGTACGGCGGCGGATACGCGGTGATGGGCTCGAAGCAGCTCGGATCCGACATCAACCTCGCCTGGCCGACCGCCCGCATCGCCGTCATGGGTGCCGAGGGTGCCATCAACATCATGAGTCGTAAGCAACTCGCCGAGGCGGGCGAAAACGCACCGGCGCTGCGCAAGCAGCTGATCAACTTCTACAACGAGCATGTCGCAACTCCGTGGATCGCGGCCGAGCGTGGCTACATCGACGCCGTCATCGAGCCGTCGCAGACGCGCCTCGAAATCCGCAAGGCCCTGCACATCCTGAAAGACAAGGAAGTGCACAAGAGTCCGCGTAAGCACTCGTTGCTCCCGATCTAGTTCTGGGTCGCTTCGCTCCCTTTGGGATCAATGTGGGTTTCAGTCAGTCAGACTGCAACAGAGCCACATTCATTCAGCTGTCTCTCTGAGCCAGAAGTGAATGAATGTGGCTTTGTTGCAGTTGGAGTGCCTGCAAGGGGCATTCATCCCATGGATGGAAGCTCCTGACGAAGGAAGAGGTTCGGACGGGGTCGGGCGAGGGCCTGTCGATATCCGGCGCGGAGGTCCGCAAGTACTCGATCTGGATGGTCGCGGATGTCCTGCGGTAGATGTGACACCACGATTGCACCGTGGCGCTGCATGAGCGCCCGACGAGTCATCGTCTTCGCGTGGTCGATCGGTGACAGGTGATGGGCCAGTGAGTCGATCTCCCACCCGAAACAGACCTCATCGAGGAAGCCGTCGGGACTGCCGAGGAACGTGCCGTCGGCGGCGAACAGGCGGGCGTTGTGAATCATCGGCGGGAGCCCGCTCGATCGGTAGAGGCGTTGAGCGTCGGCCTCGGCGACCGAGTGGGCGTTACCGAGCAAGTCCCCTATGGCCAGCCGGGTCGACGCGCTGTAACGTCTCGGCCCCTCCGCCAACTCGATTGCCAGCTCTTCCAGTGATACCGCACCCCGTCTGATGATCTCGGCAATCAAAGCCGTGCACTGAGATCGACCGCGGAGCGCGCGGGTCGCGTCGACGACACTCCGGGCTACTGGAGCGCAGCGCGGACCGTGCTCGAACGCCGCTTCGGGCATGCGCCAGGTGCGTTCGGATCGCACGAATTTGACGGACGCCCGTTGCATCTCGTTCGGCACCAGGATGTGAACTTCGTTCGAGGGTGGATTCGGCCCCAAACCATGGACGCTCAATGCCGCGTTCCCAGTGAGAATGCTGTGTGGCCCGCCATACGCCAATGCCGCAGCCATCCGCTGTTGGTGAGAGGGGTAGCCGTTGTACAGCAGCACCACCCCCGGCAGCAAATGCTGCCAGGGTCCGCCGGCAGCGCATCTGCCTGCCACCGTCCCGTCCGCAACACCTGCTGCGCGCAGCAGCGCCCTTGTCACGACGCCGTGATCGGCGACATCCTCGATTGTCGATAAGTCTGTGGCCCAAGTTCCCCGTTTCATGCCTCGACTGTCGAACGCGACACTGACACTCCGACGCCGTAAACCATCGTTCGCGGTTTCCCTGTGGATGACTGCCGGAGTTGTGCACAAGTGCGTCGAATCGTGGCTTACGCACCGGAAATAGTCAGGGGTGAGTGGTAGGCCCCTGCTCGGCCGACAACGCACCCACCCCTTCTGGATGAATGCGGGATTCAGTCAGTCAGAGTGCAACAAAGGGACATTGATCCCAAAGGGGGGGGTGCAAGGGTCCATTGACGCGGAGAGTGGGGGCGGAGCGATCAGTCCTCGAATACCCGCAGTTGTCCGTCTTTGTACCAACCCGATCGGGTGACGTCGGCGGTCTCGAGTTCGGCGGGCACCGCGCTCGGGTAGTACTGCTCGTAGCGCTCCAACGATCCCCAGTCCCTGGCCCAGTCGTTTTTCAGGTAGGTGGGGACGGTGACGGGCTTGGCGAGCAGTTCGGACCAGCCCAGTGGTCCGCCGTTCTCGCCCGATTGCCAGGTGTCGGTGGAGCTGACGGCGAGTGGGCGGTCGGGGAGGATGCGGTAACCGGGCACTTCGGCGACGCCGTATCGGTGGTCGAAGGGGCGTTGGCACGGGAATTGCAGTCCGACGGCCCAGTCGAGCAGCACGGGCTGTTCACTGCCGATCATGGTGTTCAGGTTTTCCATCACCGGAACTCGCGGCGGGGTGAATGCGAGCCACTGGTCGCCGGTGAGGTTGGGGTCGTTGGCGACGATTCGGACGGCGTCGGCGTCAGGTGCGATGTCCGCCAACGGGATTCGGAGGTTGCGCCACGAGGGTGCGGGTCCGATGTCGCGGGGGAGATAGGTGCCCTCGGCCTGGACGGTTCCGTCGGGCTGACGCTTGCCGTATTCGAGCAGCAGTGACTGTCCGTAGGTGAGAGCTCCGGTGTCGTCGTACGACCAGATGCGTCCGGCTGCCGAGAAGACGACCAGGGGTGCGTCGTCGCTCCGAGCGGGCAGTTGGTACCAGCTCGACGTGGCCGACGCGGGTTCCTGGATGCCCTCCTGGTACGAGCCGAGAACCGGGGTGGTGGCGGGGTCGAGACCGAAGGGCAGAGCTGCGTTCGAGCCGTTGACGCCCACGGCTCCGGTACCGCCTGCGGTGCCGGAACTCTGGCCTTCCTCGAAAGCGGGTCCGACGGCCTGTTGGTCGGTATTGCCCTGTCCTGGTTTGACTTCCACAGCATCGGCGCTGAGGTCACTGGGAATACCGTTGGCGGTGAAGTTGCGCAGGGTGGAGCTCGATCCGCCGAGCGGGCCTGCGGTGGCATCGAACTCGCCCGGCAATGGATTGAGTATGCCGGCGTTGGGGTTGGACTCGACGAGCACATCGTTGGCGAGGCCGCACGAATTGCCCAGGACCGATTGCACATTCGAGCGTGCGAGCGAGTAGGCGGGGTACTGCGAGACGGCACCCTTGACGAGCGAGAGCACCTCGAACAGCACCATGATTCCGGCGATGACGGTCAGTGGCGCGGCGGCGAACTTTCGGATGCGTTTGCCGCGCGGAGACGTCGGCTTCGGTTGTGGCGGAGCGTATCCCTCACGCAGGTACTGGAAGGCGGCGACGGCGAGGACCAGTCCGAAGAGGATGAGGAACAGGGTGCCCGATTCGTTGCCGCCCAGCGATACCGTCTTGTCGAACCACGGCACGCCGTAGCTCGAGACGTACCAGTAGCCGTTGATGCCCGAGAACGACAGTGCGAGAACGAACATGAGCCCGGCTGCGAACAACGATCGGTTGCGCCGCGAACGCAGGGCGCTGGCGGAGACGGCCACCGCTGTCAGGGCGGCGAGCCCACCGGCGATGCCGGCGTAGGAACCGAAGTGGTGAGTCCACTTGGTGGGGTTGAACATCATGAAGAAGATGGTGCCGAGCACGACGCCGAGCAGACGCCAGGCCGGGCCGTTCGCGATGCCGGGGATGCGGCGACGACGCAGCAGCACGAACAGCGTCGTGAACAGGCACAGGATCATCGTCAGGAACGCGAAGCGGCGTGCGACGGAGCCGTCCACGGTCTGGACGAAGAGATAGTAGTACCGCAGGAAGTCTTGGTACCAGGCCTCGTTGGGGCCGATGATGGTCCGAACTCGGGTGGACTCGATGACCGTTGCGTACGTCTGGTCGGCGAAGACCACGACGAGGACGAGCACACCGGCGGCGGCCAACGGTGCCAGCAGGGCGAGGGTGCCGACCTGACGGTGGCGTCGGACGACGATCCGCGCGATGGGCCGTGCGCCGGCGAGAAGTGCTGCCACACACATCAATCCGGTGGGTGCTGCGGCGAGGGTGAAGGCTCCGATCAGACAGGCCGCGGCGGCGGGGAGCAGCCTGCCGGTGGCGATGGAACGCTCCACCGAGCACCAGGTGAGCAGTGCGCCGAGGGCGACGATCGGTTCGGGGCGCAGTCCGTTGTTGTACGGGAGCCAGAAGGCGAGGAACACCAGTCCGCCGGTCCACAGCGCGACGTTGGACTTGCGCACTGCGCGTCCGAGGCGTGGAACCACCTCGCGGCTGATGACCATCCAGCACAGGACTCCGGCGATGAGGGCGGGCAATCGCATCCACGGGCTTGCGGTCGAGATCTTGGCGCAGACGGCGAGGACGTCGTAGTACCAGCCGAACGGTGCTTCGGGCACGCCGAACCAGCGGAAGTAGTTGGCCATGTAGCCGGAGTGGTCGGCGGCGCGGGCCATCGTGAGCAGGTAGCCGTCGTCGGAGGTGTTGGCTCCGACGAAATGCCACCCCACCAGAACGCCGAGGACGGTGACGTCGACACCGGTGAACTTCCACCAGTGGGACGGGAAGAAGCGGCGGTGTGCGCGGCGATCGGTGCCGTCGAGTCGTCCGAGCGCACCGATGGCCAGCGCGGTGCAGGCGATCGCCAGGATCATGATCAGCAACTTGAGCAACGTCGGCGACGACGAGAAGCGGGAGTCGACGTCGACGGTGACGGACATGTCCGCGGGTGCCGCACCGCTGAGATCGCTGAAGATGCCGACGACCTGGGGGCGCAGATCACCGTCGAGCCGGCCTTGCAGGGGCTGGCCGTCGTCGTTCGTCAGGCCGGTGAACGCGGCCGAGGTGTACTGGTCGTTCGAGGTGATTTCGATGGCCGCGCAGCGCGTGCTCTGGACGTCGGCGCGAGGTGCCGTCGCGACCACGACGTTGCGATCGAGGACGTCGACGTTCGACTCGCCGACGCGCACGAACAAACTGTTCAGCGCAGCGCCTTCACCCTGCGGGGGTGCCGTCGCCAACAGCAGCCCGCCCGACGCGGGGAGTGCGGCGACAGCAGAGCACGGCAGGGTCGCAGTGAGGCTCACCGGTGCCTGGGACACCAGCGGGGCGTCCACGTCCTGCAGGAGCCCGTTCTGCGGCCACGCAATGGTGGCGGTGGTCTCCGTGACAGGGGCGAACGGAGTGATCAGTGCGAACAGCACACCGAGCACGCCGGCCACCATGGCGATCAGCCGTGGAATTCGTACCTGAGCACGAAGTTCGTCCGAGGCTCGCAGTGGAGCGGGGACGGGGGGACCAGCTGATGAATCTGTCACGACGTCGGGCACGAGAGTCGATGTTATGCGAGCGTGACGAAGAGGTCACACAGGCACCGTCCCCGTAACCCGCCGAAAAACGGGACCTCAGTCTGTTTTCATCGGTCCGTCGCTGGACAGTCCCGACCGAGACTGCTGCTCGACGGCGATCTCGGCCTGCTGTGCGGCCGGGTCGAGTGGCATGTATCTCTCGATCGAGCCCCAGTCTCGGGCGTAGTCGTCGGCGAGATACGACGGCAGCGTCTGCGCCCCGAGGAGCAGCTCGGTCCAGCCGAGTGGGCCGCCGCCGATCGAGTCCTGCCAGGCGTTGGTGGATTCGGCCCCGGTGCGGTCGGGCAGAATTCGGTACTTCGGCACCTCGGCGACGCCGTCCCGATGATCGAACGGTCGTTGGCACGGGAAGGCCAGTCCGACGGCCCAGTCCAGCAACACCGGGTCGGTCGATCCGACGAGCGAGTTCAGCGTCTGTGTCTTCGGGACGCGCGGCGGGGTGACGGCAAGCCATTGATCGCCGGCCAGGTCGTTGTCCTCGGCGACGATGCGAACGATGTCTGCCTCGGCCGGTAGATCGCTCATCGGGACCCGCAGGTTGCGCCACGACGGCGACGGGCCGATATCGAGAGGCGTGACTCGGCCCAGTGCCTGGACGGCGCTACCGTCGCGGCGCCCGTATTCCAGTTCGACGCGTTGGCCCGGGGTGACGATGCCGTCCTTGTCCACCGATCGGATTCGCCCTGCGGCGGCGATGGCGATCAGGTCGCCGCGGTCGGTGTCGGAGAGCTGGTACCAACCGGAGGTCAGCGATGCAGGCTCGGTGGCACCGAAGCTACCCAGCACCGGAGTGGTCGCGGGATTCAAGCCGAAGGGCAGGGCGACCGAGCTACCGTTGAGTCCGACGTTCTCGTTGGTACCGCCGGAGGTGCCCGCGGAGTTCGACGACGTTGCCGCCGCGCTCTGCTCGGAGTCCTCGGGTCGGATGGAGTTGGCGCTGCCCTGCGCGGTGTCCTCGGAGTCTGCGGTCAGATCCTGGGCGACGCCGTCGGGCGTGAATCCGGTACTACCGCCCGCTCCGAGTGCGTCCGCTGCTGGGTCGATCGGTTGCAGCACCGATCCGTTGACGTCGGTTTCCACCTGCACGTCACCGGCGAGTCCGCACGAGTTTCCGGCGAGAGCCGAGAAGTTGGAGCGTGCGATCGAGTACGCGGGGTATTGCGCCACAGCACCTTTGGCGAAGGAGAGCACTTCGAAGGCGACGACGCCGCCGGCGACGATGGTCAGTGCGGACGGCGCGAATCGTCGTCGTGTGGTGGGTTCTTTTCTGCGATACGGCAATCGCACGTGCTGGTAGGCGGCGTAGAGCAGCGTCAGAACCGTCAGGCCGAGCAGGATCGTCGAAAAGCCCTTGCCGGCAATGGACGGCGGCTTGTCGAACCACGGAATTCCGTAGCTCGAGACGTACCACCAGCCGTTGGAACTGGTGAACGCCACCGCCGTCAGGAAGAGAACCGCGGCAGTGAACAGGGTTCTGTTGCGCGGAGATCGTACGGTCGCCGCGGTGACGGCCACGGCCGCCAGTGCGGCCAGCGACGCCGCGAGACCGGCGTACACACCGAAGTGGTGAGTCCACTTGGTGGGGGTGAACATCATCAAAGCCAATGCGCCCAGGATGATTCCGAGTATCCGACGCGACGGCCCGGTGGCGGTGCCGGGAATGCGTCCGTTCTTGCGGAGCATCACCGCGATGCACACGACGATGCACAGCAGCATCGCGAACATGCCGAACCGTCGGGCGAGCGAGCCGTCGGGTGAGATGGTCATCAATGCGTCCCAGCGCACGCGCTCTTCGAACCACGGCACGTTCGGTCCGATAGCCGAGCGCACCCGGGTCGCTTCGAGGACGGTGCTCAGAGTCTGGTCGGCGAAGATCGCGATCAGCACCGCCAGTCCCGACGCGACCAGCGGCGCGAGAACGGCGAGCAGTCCCATCTGGCGAGCCCGTTTGACCACGATCATCACCAAGGGGCGCAGCCCGGCCAGCAGAGCGGCGACGGCGATCAACCCGGTGGGTCCGGCGGCGAGAGAGAACGCGGCGATCAGGGTGCCGATGGCGGCGGGCAACAGTCGTCCGGTTGCGATGGCGCGTTCGATCGAACACCACGTCAACAATGCGCCGAGAGCGATGATCGGTTCGGGCCGCAATCCGTTGTCGTAGGGCAGCCAGAAGGCGAGGAACACCAGTCCCGCGGTCCACAGTGCGACGCGGTTGGTGAGCACCGCGCGGCCCAGACGCGGGATGACCTCGCGGCTGATGACCAGCCAGCACAGCAGCGCGGCGATGGTGGCGGGCAGGCGCATCCAGATGCTGGCCGTGCTGACCTTGGTGAGGGCGGCGAGCATGTCGTAGTACGGCATGCCGAACGGCGCTTCCGGGACGCCGAACCAACGGAAGTAGTTGGCCATGTAGCCGGCGTTCTCGGAGACGCGGGCCATGTTGAGCAGATAGCCGTCGTCGGAGGTGTTCGCGCCGATGAAGTGCCAGAGCACCAGCACACCCACCACAACGGCGTCGACTCCGGTAACGGATTTCCAGCGCGAGGGAAGGAATCGTCTGTGGCGTCGCCCGTCGATGCCGTCGAGTCGATGCAGTGCGAACAGGGAGGCGATGACAGCGAGTGCGCCGACGATCATCGCCAGCAACTTGAACGTCGTCGGAGTCGAGGAATAGCGCGAGTCGATGTCCACGCGCACGTTGAGGCCGTCGACCGGTGCCGTGAGATCGGTGAACACGCCGACGACCTGGGGCCGGATGTCTCCGTCCACAGTATTCGCCTGGCCGTCGAGGTCGACGGTCGTGCGAGTGGCGTTCGACGACACGGTCAGCGCGCAGTTACCGCTCAGCTCGTCGACGGGTGCCTCGGCAAGAACGCGATTGCGCAGCAGCACCTGCAGACGGCCGTCGTCGACCCGAACGATCAGTGCCTTCTGCTCGGTCTTCGCAGCGGCGATGGGTGCGGTGGAGACCAGCGTGCCGCCGTCGGTGAGAGCAGTGGCCGCGCTGCACGGAACGGTTGCCTCTAGGTCGACGGGCGAGTAGCTCACCAACGGGGCGTTCACGCTGCCGAACGAGCTCTGTGGCCACGACAGCGTCGCGACGTCCTGCTGAACCGGCAGCAGGGGCGTTGCGATGGCCAGGAGTGCACCGATGATTCCGGTGACGATCGCTATCAGCCGGGCGGTCTTGACGTTCGGAGCGGTCTCGGGCACGCCGACGATGCTATTGGACGAGCGTCCGCACATCCCACACCCACACGCCACCGGTGTATTGCGGCTGGACACCGAGCAGTTCGGTGACGGTGGTGCGCAGTGCAACGGTCCGCTTGCTCGGCGGCAGTACGACCACGTCCGCCTCCCAGAACGTCAGATCCTCGACGGCCTGCGCGCGTTGATCGTCGGTTATCTCCGGGACAGTGCCTTGGTCGTACACCGAGCCCAGCAACAGTGCCGTCGGCCGGTCGACGGCTCCGTACTTGGCAACCTTCTCTTCTTGATCACTCGGTCCGACGAAGTATCCGGCTGCCAGCTTGAAGCCCATGTCGGCGTCCATCTGCCAGCGCAGCGGGCGGGCGTCCTCGGGCCGTGGCAGGGGCACGGTGACGACGGAACCGTCGTCGACGTAGTTCTCCCACTCGCCATCGGCGAAGAACTCCGGCGTCGGAGACTTGTCGACGGCAACCAGCGGCGTCGGGATCAGCGGAACGAGGGCGAGGGCGAGTCCGGCGATCCAGAAGGCAGGCAATGGGCGCAGTCCGTTACGGAACGTGCGGTCGGTGGCCAGCACGAGCAGCAGGGCCAGCGCCGGCACCGCGCCCAACGCGAAGCGGGTCTCGAGGACGGATTCGACGAGTGGGTACTCGGCGAGCTTCGTCCACGGAAGGGTGATGCCGGTGTCGTTCTTGCCGATCATCAGCGTCGCACCGAGCGAGAGCACGCTCATGACGATTGCCGTTGCCGCGGCGGCACGGGCACACGCGACGCGCCACATCCACACGGCAGCCACCAGGCACAGCACCAGCAGCGGCCACCCGAAGTACGCGTTCTCCTCGGTGGCGTTGATGCGGACGTTCTGCCCGGGAGTCGCGACGCCGCCGATCGATTGCGTCGGGAACTGGAACAGGGCCTTGGCGTCGTTGCCCATCGGTCCGTGTTCGAGGAAGGAGTACGACTGCGGTCCGAAGAACTGCCACCACAGCGGCAACGCGACGATGGCCAGCGCGATACTCGCAGAGACAGCGAGCCGCGGGACGGCATTGCGCACAGCCGGCCACAGCGAACGTGGCCGGGTCACGTAGTAGGCGACGGCGAAGATGGCGAAAGACATCGCGAAAATCAGCAGCGGCTCTTCGCCGAGAAGGATCTGCAGCGCGACGATCAGGCCGAGCCCGACGGTGTTCTTGGTGGTTCCGCCGCCGTGCGCGATGCGCGTGACCAGCATCGCGATGACCGGAAGCAGGAACAGCACCACGAAGTTGGGGTGCCCGTTGGCGTGGGAGATTGCTCCGGGCGCGAAGCCGCACAGCGCACCGCCGATCGCGGCTGCGCCCTTGGAGGCGTTCAGCTGACGCGAGAACAGCCAGTACCAGGCGAAGGAGGTTCCGGCGAGGCCGGCGGTGAGGGCGATCGCCCAGGTGACGGTCGGTCCGAAGAGCAATGTGATCGGGGCCAGGGGGATCGAGATGCCGAACATCGCGGTGTTCGCCATCAGATTCACCCCGAGCGGGTAATTCTGCAGGTCACTCGACAGCGGGTTGTCCAGATGCGCGACGGCATGGGCGGCGACGGAGAAGAACCACTCCCACATCGTCTGGTCCTGGCCGCTGTTGTAGAGGTAGCCGCCCGAAAGATTGCGCCACTGGCCCTGAAGGACGTACACCGCGGCCACAAGGAATCCCACCGCCGCAACAGCGTCACCGCGTCCGACGCCGGAGTGTCGAGCCGGTGCCGTGGTCGGCTGCCGCTCGAGAACTCTCTGGTCGTGGGTGGTCATCGCGTCGAGGTTACAGAAAGATCACGGTGAGCGAAAACCTGAACGACCTGTGTCACACATGCACGGGAACCGGTCTGAGTACGTTGGTGGTGTTCAGACGTACCAGGTCGGACAGGCGGGGGACGGGCTCTCATGGAATCGCTGCACTTCATTGCAAAGAACAATCTTCGGTGGACCGACCGGCCCGATCCGACCATCGATGGCTCCGCGGAGGCGATCGTGCATCCCCTCGCCGCGACCACGTGCGATCTCGACCGAGCGATCATCGGCGGCGCGGTCGACTTCGGCACCGACTACCCGATCGGCCACGAGTGCGTCGCCGAGGTGATCTCCGTGGGCTCGGTTGTCCGCAACATCGCGCCGGGTGACGTGTGCGTAGTGCCCTGGCACATCAACTGCGGTACTTGCGGCAACTGCCGGTTGGGACAGAGCGCGTCCTGCACCGCCTATCCCGGACTGTCCGGGTACGGGGCACCGATCGCAGGCACGTTCGGCGGCTTGTTCTCCGAGCTCGTGCGGGTGCCGTTCGCCGACGCGATGCTCACGAAGCTACCTCCCGGGGTCGATCCGGTTCGGGCGGCGAGCTGTGGAGACAACCTCACCGACGCCTACGTGGCCGTGTGGCGCGGACTGTCCACCCGGCCCGGTACGTCGGTTCTCGTCGTCAACAGCCTGTCCAGCCTCGGGTCGTTCGCTGTACAGCACGCTGTTGCCCTCGGTGCCGGCAGCGTGACGCTTGTCGACGCCGACGAGCAGCGGCGCGAGCACGCTCGATCTCTCGGGGCGCAGGTGTATCCCACCATCGACGCGGCCCGTCATCACAACAGGTTTCCGGTGGTCATCGGTGCCTCGCCCCACCCGAAAATTCTCGCCGAGGCCATCCGATGTGTGGCCCCGGGCGGACATCTGTCGAACGTGGCCATGATTTTCGGTAGCGCCTCACTGCCGATGTGGGACATGTATCAGCGCGACATGACGCTGTCGACGGGGTTCGTCAGCGTCACGCCGCACATCGATGCGGTACTCGGGCTGTTGGCGGGCGATCTCATCCACCCGGGGCAGATCTCCACCACCCATGCCTGGGCGGACGCACCCGAGGCGCTGCTCGAACCCCACGCGAAGCCCGTGCTGGTGGCACCGCCCACTACTGCTGTGTAGCGGTAGCCGGTCTGTCAGTTCAGCGGCGAGAAGTCGAGCGGTATCCACATTTCCGACGTCGTCTCTTTGATGTGTTCCGGGCCGCCCAGTGGCGGCCACATGCCGTCGGCGACGAGTCCGGCGCGTATGGCGAGCCGCTTATCCATGGAAGCGAACGGCCAAATCTGGATGATCCGATCGGGACCGTCGACCGCGTACATCACCACGACGATGGGGTCGACTTTGTGGCGGCCGGGCAACACCTGACGCCACGTCGATCGACGGCGGTAGGCCGCCGGGTGTCAGGTGGTAATCCCGGGTTTCGTAGACCGCACCGTAGTGGCCGGGTCGAACCGCAGGCATGAACGGGAACGGCGCGTAGGTGGTCATCGACAGATCCGTCAGATGCGGCCTCGCGCCGAAGGCCCGCCCACTTCGGCGGGCTCGATCTCGTTCCACGGCCACCTCTGCGGTGTCGACGAACGCGCGCAACACATGCGCTCGGCCCAGCACACCGTGCTCGCTGCGCCATGCGCCCAGCAGAGATCCAGCACCATCCGCCGACTCGACCCACGGCCTGATTCCGGCAATCGCCTTCTCGGTGTCCGGCAGCCGGAACGACAGCGTCGCCAACTCGTACCGAACCGCCTGATCGCCCGGCGACACGTCGTCGCCGGTGATCTCGGGTGCCGTGTCGTAGCTCGTGTTCATCCGTCCACCTCTCCAGCCCGCGCAAGAGCGTCGAGCGTCGTGTCCAGTGCAGTGGCCAGGGCCTGCGTGCTGCCGGTGACCCGGCTCAGCAGCAGGCCGCCCTGCACCGCGGACAGCAGTGTCACGCTCCAGGATGCGGCCTCGACGTCGTCTCCGAGCACGCCGCACTCCACCAACCGGTCGAGGGCGTCGCCGATGCCGTGTTGCCAGCGCTCGAAACCGTCACCGCCGGCGCGACGAGCCCAGTCCTCACCGGCGAGTTCGGTCGTCAGCACTCCCAGTGGGCAGCCGAATCCCCCCGCGGCACCGTTGACGACGTGATCGCGCCATCGGCGCAATCCGGCGAAGTCCTCGACCGACGCGAGTACAGCGATCTGGGAGGCGACGATCTCCTCCGCCCAACGGTCGAGCACCGCTTTGGTCAGTGCGTCCTTGTCGGTGAAGTAGTGGTAGATCTGCGACGAACTCACACCGGCGTCGGCGCGCAGGGCAGGCATCGCCGTACCGGCAACACCCTTGCGGTACATGATCTCGGCTGCGGCACCCACGATGCGATCGCGGGTCGCTCGACCCTTCGCCGTCGAGACTCCGTCGGTAGGCATGACTTGACCTCTCCCGATCGATTGGATTTGACGATCCAATCCTAGCGCGCGCAAAATGGATTCAGAAATCCAAAATCGAAGGAATGTCGACATGTTCACGATCACCGGGGCGATGGGCAACGTCGGAACCGAAGTGCTCGACGACAGTCCCGGAGCGCGGGAACGGCGGGCACGATGCGCCGACGACCGACTACACCAGGAATGGCGTAGTGCGGTCAGGGCGCTGCAGATGAGCGGGCCTTCTTCGCTGTCCTATCGACGGGTGGACGCGGGAGGGCATCTCGACGAACACGGGCGGGCCGAGGCCACATCGTCGAACCCCGTTCTCATTCAGTCGAGCATTCGCGCGGTGAGCGGTGGCCTACTGGGCAAGGGGAAGCGCGTCTAACCCCAATGTCGTGATCGGTTGGGGCTTCGCGCTGCAGCATGAAACGGTCTAATGGACAGTAGGTTAACAACTGGGGTTAGCCGCGTGCGTCCCGCCGAGAATGGGTCGGAATGTCACGTTTGGGCGTAATGGCAGCGTGTTGATCTCGCACTGATGACTTATGGTTAATTCTGACCAGTTGGTTTCTCGACTTGGATGGTGGCCCATGGAATTGAGCTACGGGTCAACTGTGCCCCGGCAGCTTGTGCACCGGCAGTATGTCGGCGAGGTCTTCCTCACCGACTACCGACTGAGCGATGTTGCAGCAGATCAGATCGCAGTACAACTACCGGTTTCGCATCGCGTCTTCCGGCCATTGGATCAGTGGCACGACCCACTCATTGTGGCTGAATCCTTCCGGCAGGCCGTGATTCTGCTGTGCCACACCAAATATGCCGTTATGCCGCACTCAAAGTTCTTGATGGAACAGTTCGGATTCGAAATCGTCGGCGAGTTGGATATCAACTCAGAGCCCATACCACTTGTTTTCGAGATGACACCCAACCAGGTTGATGCGATAGACGGGACAGTGTCGCGCGTCGACATTTCTGGTGTACTGCGCGAAGGTCCGCGGGTCCTCGCCCACTGCAACGCGATAGCACGGTGCGTCAGTCCGGAGTCATACCAACGAATTCGGGCTGGTCGAGACAGCTACGTTGCACATTTCCGTGCCAGTCCACCAGGCAGCATGGTTATTCCAGCACCATCTGTCGGACGCACAGAAGAGCAAGATGTGCTCGTCGCGGTCAACCCCCCGACGGGGGACCTGTACTGCGCACCGGATCCGAGGAACTACGCACTGTTCGACCACCCGCTCGACCACATACCTGGCATGGTGATCTTCGGCGCAGCAATTCAAGCCTTGCGTTACCGCACCAACAATCCGTCTCTGCAGCTAACTTGCCTGGCAGCGGCATTCCCAACATTCACCGAGTGGAACGAAACCTGCGGCGTAAGCATCTCGTTCGCACAGGCCGGCAGTGAGTGTGGACGGTCGTACATAACATTTACACAGTCTGAACGCACCACATCGGAACTCGAAATCATTACCACAGTTGTACCGTAATGTCCGCGGCACTCCACTGCGAAATGGGATTCGAGAGATCACCGCGGGTTGGTCCAGGCCCGCGGAGGCAGTCTCGCCAGACGCATCATGTGCGCAAGTTTCGGCTTGTTCACGATGGTGGGAAGCACCAACTCCCACATCTGCTGCAGCCGAATGTAGAGATCGGCGCGGCCGGTCAAGATCTCGGACAAAATCTGGACGCCGGTGAAAGATCCTACGACAAAGGTCGCCAGCGCATCGATATCGGTTTCCTTGACAAGGTCGCCGTCTACTGCAGCTTGGGTCGCAACCTGGCGGATCGCTTCGATCCAATCACGATATGGCTGTTCGATCGGCCCCTGGATGCTGCCGATCTCCATTGTCAGCCGCATGCCTCCCCGCGTAATAGGTTCCGTGATGAGCTGTCTTGCCATCTCCTTACTCATCAACACCAGCGACTCGATTGCAGAATCGCTATGGTCAGAGACGACTCGGGCGCCTTCCATTGCAATGTCATGCTGCGCCGCGATCACCGCATGCGCGAGGTCTTCCTTCGACCTAAAGTGGAAGTACATTGCGCCTTTTGTGACACTGCAGTACTGGAGGATGGTGTTCAAGCTCGCGGCGTACCCGAACTTCTCGAAGCTTTTCGCTGCTCCCAAAATCACTGCATGTCGAGTGAGCTCAGCACGCTCCTGCATCAGGCACATACCTTTCCATTTGTGTTTCCGCATTCCGAAAGCGGTTCGATCTCACAAGAAACTGACGGGGGTCCTTCGTGTCGAGAACCCGTATGACAACGCTGGTCCTTGGAGCCAACGGATTTATCGGATCTGCCGTAACCAGGCAATTGACATTATTTGATCGTAACCGGGTAATTGGTTTTGTTCGACATAACCCGTCCGATCGACGGATCGATGGAGTCCGGTACGTAGTCGGTGACACCTCAGACTTGCCTACTTTACATGCAGCAATGTCGGAGGTGGACAGCGTCATCTGCTGTATATCCTACGTTGGCGGCGACGAGCAGCGCTGTACAGAGGTGAATGACGTAGGAATTCGTAACGTTGCTTCCGTTGCGTCCGATGTCGGCGTCGAGCGCCTGTTCTATGTCAGCACAGCGTCCGTGTACGGAACCGGGCCGTTCCGCGACCTGCCTGTCGACGGGGCACCTCTGAAGCCGCACTCGCCTGCCAGCCGCAGTCGGGTAGCGGGAGAGCGTCATATCTTGAACGCCGGGGGCCTTGTTGTCCGCCCTCACCTGGTTTACGGGCCAGGGGACCGATGGTTTATTCCAGGGCTGAGAACGATTATCAGCAAGATTGATGCGATTATCGACGAGGGCTCCAGCCTGCTGTCAACGATCCATGTCGAAAGACTTGCGTGCGAAATAGCTGCCCTGTCTGACAGGCTCGAAACTACGTCCAGCGGCGTGGTGCATCTCAACGAACCGAAGCCACGGTCGGTTCTCGAAATAGTGACCCACGAGTATAGGCAAACGGGGTGGCCAGTGCCGAGACGGTCGATCGACCGCTCAACAGCGCTGGTGCGTGCACAGCAGCTGGGTCTGAACCGGCGGCAGATCGACATGATCAGTCTCGACCACTGGTTCAGAAATAGCTGAAGTACTGACTCAATCCAGTTCAAATCATCTGAGCTTTTGGATTTCGTCAGAGTAAGGAGTTCACTGTGCACGGCGACTGCACAGGTGCCACGACAACCTCGAATATTTCGACGGCCAAGTTCCTTCTGTAGGACCAGGACGGCGGAGCCTCCTGACACCGTTGTGAGGAAACAGCTTTGTTGGTACCTATTGCGGCAATCAGCGTCACGCGAATGGGAAACCCTCGACGGTCATCACCACCCGCCGAGATCGCCGAACAGGCAACCCGCGGCATTCAGCGGCAGGTGCTTCTATGCAGGTGGTCGACTAGTGTGCGAGCAACGATTCAGTCATCATCGGTCCGTTGCGTGAGAAACGTGGGCAGGCCGCCCCATCAGGTGCGTAGGTAGGCCACCACAGCCATCACGCGACGGCTCACACCGGAGGAGTTCGCTATCCCGAGCTTCTCGAATACTGCATTCGTATGCTTCTCCACAGAGCTCACCGAGATGTGCAGATCGGCTGATATTCGTGCGTTGGTAAGACCTTGCGCCATCAACTCGAGCACATCGCGCTCGCGCGGAGTGAGTCCTTCGAGGGGATTCGATCGGGTCGTGCGCGACAACAGCTGCCGTACAACCTCGGGATCGAAGGCAGTCCCGCCGTCGGCAACTCTGGTCAAAGCGTCCAGGAATTCGTCGACCTGGGCGACGCGGTCCTTGAGCAGATACCCGACTTTACCTCCGGATCCGCTGATCAACTCTGCCGCATAGCGGTTCTCGACGTATTGCGAGAGAACGAGTACCGCCACCTCCGGCCACCGACCGCGAATGGTCAGTGCCGCCCGCAATCCGTCGTCGCTGTGATCGGGAGGCATGCGGACGTCGGTGACGACGATGTCCGGACGATCCTGTTCCACTGCCAAAAGGAGCGCGTCGGCGTCACCCACCGACGCGATCACGTTGTGACCTTCGTCGATTAGAAGGCGCACCAGACCCTCACGCAGCAACGCTGAGTCTTCGGCGACGATTACCCGCACGGGACGCTCGCCGTCACAACCGTTGGACCGCCGACCGGACTGTGCACGGTCAAAGTGCCGTCCATGGCAGCGACACGACGGGACAGTCCGGACAAGCCGGTGCCGGACGGGTCGGCACCGCCGGGCCCGTCGTCGGTGATGGTCGCCAGTACGCGGTCGAACTTCTGGTGAGTGACGGTGACCTCCAACAGTTCTGGGCATGCGTGCTTGGCTGCATTGGTCACCGCCTCCGAAATGACGAAATAGACGGCAGTTTCCACAGCGGGACGTAACCTTTCCGTCAGTTCGTAGGTGAGTCGGACGGGGATGCTCGCCCGTTCGGCCATCGTCTCGATCGCCGTGTGGAGACCGGCCTGATCGAGTGCGATCGGGTACACCCGGTTGGCGACCTCGCGCAGCTCGCTGATCGCTTCTTGGGATGCGACGTGGGCTTGGGTAAGTAGTTCGTGCACCTTGTCGGGTTTCTCGGCGCGACGTGCGCGGCCGATGAGCATTCCCAGGGCAACCAGTTGCTGTTGGACACCGTCGTGCAGGTCCCGCTCGATGCGGCGACGTTCGTTATCGATGGCGTCGACAACGTGATCGCGGCTGCTCGTCAGCTCGGCAACCCGTTGCTGCAGCAACCGGTCGGACTGCCGTCCGAGCACGTGGATGACGAACCAGCGGTCCAGCGATCCCACCCCGGCCACGCCGACAACCGCAATGAAGATCAGCAGGATTCCGGGCAGCGACGCTACCGCTACGAGTCGACCATCGACCCGGTCGGAGCTCTCGATCAAGCCCCAGCTGCCGTTCAGGATCCACGCCGAAACCATCGAGCCGGCCACGACGAGACACAGGGTCAGGAAGAGGACCACGCCTGTTCCGAGTAGCCCGATCATCCACCGCCCGCCGAGATACCAGCGACAGCGGCGAGGGGTCAACACATCCGTATAGAGCCGACCGTGGAGGCGGGTAATCCGCTTGAGCTCGAGCCCGGTCAACGTCAATGCGGCGTCATCGACTGCGCTCCTGACCGGCACTCCCGGCCGGCCGAGGATGCGCGCCAGCGCGAGAGCGAGTACCGCTACGACGGTGAACAGGAGGTCCGCGATCGCAGTGAGGCTACCGAGCAGAACCCCGGCCAGTGCCTTCAGCCATCGCCGAAGAAGAGAGCTGATCGAAGTTCGATCTGCCAGGTCGGGTGGATATACGACATGGTTTATCAGCACTCGAGCAGCCTAGCCGAGCACTCGGCCCCTGATATTGCGGTAAACCGCAGTGTTTTCGCGGGGGAAGTCCCCCCATGTTCGACGGTTTTCCTCGATGTCGCTCATTTGGAATGTTCCTAGGGTTTTAAGTGACCTTCCTGACGAGCGACGTCACCGACGAAATAGGGGAATGACAATGTCCGACTTACTGATTTCTGCAGCTGCCGAAACCGAGAAGCTCGACGGGCTGGCCGGATGGGCGGTCGGCGTCATGGACGCGCTCGGCGGTCCAGGCGCAGCCGTCGTTGTCGGTGCCGACAACCTGTTCCCGCCGATCCCCAGCGAACTCGTTCTGCCCCTTGCCGGCTTCTCGGCAAGTCAGGGAGTCTTCTCCTTCGGTGCCGCCCTCTTCTGGACGACGCTCGGCTCGGTCCTGGGCGCAATCATCGTCTACGCGGTCGGCGCGCTCATCGGACGCGAGCGCACGCGCGCCTTGGTGGTACGCATCCCACTCATCAAGGCCACCGACTTCGACCGAACGGAGGCCTGGTTCGCCAAGCACGGCTCCAAGGCAGTATTTCTCGGCCGTATGGTCCCGCTCTTTCGCAGCTTCATATCCCTGCCCGCCGGAATCGAGCGAATGGGAATGGTGAAATTTCTCGTACTCACCACGCTCGGCAGCCTGATCTGGAACACCATATTCGTCACCGCAGGATACCAACTCGGTGAGAACTGGCACCTGGTCGACGGATATGCCGAAATCCTGCAGAAAATCGTCATCGTGACGGTCGCCATTGCCTTCTTTGTATTCGTGGCACTGCGGTTGCGGTCCCGCAGCCAGGCCGGCAAGAGCGATCATGCAGGACACCGAGCAGTGTGACACTGGATCGGCCGGGAAATAGGACGGCAGAGCGAGGCGCGAATCCTCGCTCTGCCGTCCTCGCCCTGTGCGCGGCAAGTACGTTGTCACCTCGAGTGGACCCGTCGACCCTCCCTTCGGCGATGTGTCACACGACGATTGGCTTCGGCGATGTGTCACACGACGATTGGTACGGCGCAACCGACTGGGCCCTGCGCCCGGTCGTGCCCGCCTCCGCATTTCGGAACGATTGTCTTCTAACAGAAGCACTAGATATCCACTTCTGTC
Source organism: Rhodococcoides fascians A25f (assembly GCF_000760935.2). NCBI lineage: Bacteria > Bacillati > Actinomycetota > Actinomycetes > Mycobacteriales > Nocardiaceae > Rhodococcoides > Rhodococcoides fascians. The sequence continues at coordinate 417,055 of NZ_CP049744.1, forward strand.
GGAGTGAGTCGAAGGCCTGGTCGTGAGCCTCCGGTCATCCCACCTGCGATGCGCTGATCTGCGATGACAGGGCCGATGGCTTGCTTCAGCGGGTGGAAGGCAACACGTTCGCGTCTGATTCCGGCACCTTGACGATCACAAAAGCTTCCATAGATCCTCTCATCGGAAGCATCGTGGCCGTCGAATTCGTGTCAACGACGGTGACAGCGCTACCTAATCCGGAAGAAGGGTAGTCAATTCGTCGATGGACGCATTCACTGATTCCAAGGCCGGTCCGACCATGGGGGTCGGCACCAAGGTGCCGCGTTGGACCCAACCGGGGCTAGCGGCACAGGAGGGATTCGGCGCGATCACGGCGTCGACCTCAATGACGACTCGCACCCGGATCGAGGACTTGGCGTGCCGATGTGGGGTGGGCCTTCCTGAGGTGCTTCGTGCGGTCGCCCTCGTCGTGATCCGGTCGGTGACGGGGGATCCGGACCTTGTGGTCGGCGTGCCGGGTGGGTCGCTGAGGGTTGGGGTGGTCGGCAGCTGGGCCGAGGTCGTTTCGGTCACCGCCGAATCCGCTATCGGGCCCGTGCTGGACGCGGAGATCTTGCTCGACGATCGCGTTGATCAGATGGATCACAATGCCTCCAGTGCTGTGCTCGTCATCAGCCCTCGGATTACCGCAGCAGAGGTCACATGGGTGGTCCGACACCGTCGCGACACCATCGACTCGGCGTACGCCGCTCGGTTGGGCGGGTACCTCGTCCAGGCGCTCGAGTGCGCATGTGCGGACGGTGATGCATTACATGATTCACGCAGTCTCCTCAGTGAGCCGGAGGTGCTCCAACACGTCCACGGACTTGCAGGTGCGTGGGAGCCGATCGGCGAGACGATGTTTCCCGACCTGTTCGCGCAACGCGTGCACGAGCACCCTGACCGGACGGCAGTGAGCCACGGGACGCGCACTTGGAGCTACCGCGAACTCGACGAACACTCCCGCCTCGTCGCCGCCGAACTAGGCAAGCTGCCGCCCGAGGGCGTAGTCGGCGTGGTGCTCGAACGCGGCCTTGACTGGGCGGCGGCGACGCTTGCGGTGCTGCGGGCTGGTGGCGTCTATCTGCCTATCCGTCCGGAGTTCCCCACCGAGCGAATCCGCGCCCAGCTGGCGAAGGCACGCGCGACAGCGGTTATTGCCGCATCCGCTGATAGCGGCAATCTTGACCTCGCGCTGGCGTCGTTGCAGGACCCGCCACGGGTGGTGTTGGTCGACCGCCCCGTCGTTAGCAGTACGACCGGGTTCGAACCCACCCCGAGGGTCTCCCCGGACCAGCTCGCATACGTGTATTTCACCTCGGGCTCGACTGGGTCTCCCAAGGGAGCAATGTGTGAGCACGGCACGATGCTGAACCACCTGTGGGCCAAGGTCGACGACCTTGGACTCGGTCCGGGTGTTGCAGTGGCGCAGACTGCGTCCCAAAGCTTCGACATCTCGCTGTGGCAGTTGATAGGTCCGTTGCTGACCGGTGGCGAGGTCCGCATCGTCGACACTCACCTCCTGCTCGACGTGTCGGAGTTCCTTGACGAGCTTGCTGAGCACAGGATCCAGGTCATACAGCTGGTGCCCAGCTACTTCGAAGTTTTTCTAGGCGAGCTCGAGCGCCGCCCCCGCGACCTCGGTCGGCTGCGGATGCTCTCCATCACCGGCGAGGCTCTACGGATGGATCTGGTCCGCCGGTGGTTCGCGATCCATCCCGGGGTGACATTGGTGAACGCCTACGGTGCCACAGAGGTAGGCGACGACACTATGCATGAGGTGCTTACCGGTGTACCGGCTCGGGACTTCGTCTGCGTCGGGCGTTCGCTTCGAAACGTGCACACTTACGTGGTTGACGAGGGGCTCCGGTTGGTACCGCTGGGTAGCCCGGGTGAGATCGTCTTCTCCGGCGTGTCCGTTGGTCGCGGCTACCTCAACGACGAGACACGTTCTCGCGCTGCGTTCGTCGATGACCCTCACCGTCCCGGCAACCGGCTCTATCGCACAGGCGACTTCGGCCGTTGGCTGCCCGAGGGGCGCATCGAGTATCTCGGACGCCGCGATGAGCAGGTCAAGATGCGCGGGTTCCGCGTGGAGATCGGCGAGGTGGAGTCGAAGCTGATGGTGCTGCCGGGAGTTGTCGATGGTGCCGTCGTGGTGGTCGGGGACGGTGAGAACCGTTCGCTCGTCGGCTTCTACACCGGTCCCGAAGAGCTGAGCGAAAACGTCGTTCGTCAGGGGCTCGCCGCAACCCTGCCTGACTACATGGTCCCAAGCACTTGTCACAGGCTAGACGCGTTGCCGCTCTCGGAGAACGGAAAGGTAGATCGACAGACGCTGCGAAGACTGGTGGCCACCCTGCAGAGCGCAGGCGTCGGTTACGCCGCGCTGCGTACATCGACCGAGCGACTGCTCGCCACCGCTTGGGCGGAGGTACTCAACCTCCCCGTTGATCGAATCGGTGCCGACGACCGCTTTTACCAACTCGGAGGTACCTCTCTAGCCGCAGTTCGGCTGATCGTCCGGCTGGATCGGCGACTTTCATTGCGCGATATCGCAGAGGACCCGACGTTGCGCGAGCTCGCCGACGTGCTTGACGACGACGGCGAGGGTCGCCACCGCGAGGACACAAAGCTGCTCCATCGGCTCGGGACAACCAGGGGTGGCGAAATCACGCTGGTGTGCTTTCCCTACGCAGGCGGAAACGCTGTCAATTTTCAAGCTCTGGCCGAGTACCTCGACGGCCACGACATCACGGTATTCGGGGTCGAGCTGCCCGGCCATGACCTAGGTCATCCTGGAGAGAAATTCGCCGACGTAGGCGAAGTCGCAACGGCTCTCGGTGCCGAGATCGCGGCCCACTGCCCCGGTCCGATCGCATTCTGGGGGCAGGGCACAGGCTCGGCGTACGCATTCGAGACGGCCCGCCTGTTGGAGGCGGACGGTGTTCCGGTGTCGGCGGTATTTCTCGGAGCGGCACGGCTCGACGAGAGCATCTTGCGTGCGGACATAGCTGAAGTCTCAAGCCGGTCCAACCTGGAAATCACTACGTCGTTGCGGGACAACAGCTCTTACGTCGAACTCGATGATCTCAAACATGAGCGTGCGGAACTCGTCGGCTCCGCGTATCGCCACGATGTGGTCTGCGCCGGTTCATACCTGCTCGAGATGGTCGCGGCCTCTTCGGCGTATCGAATAGAGGCTGTTCTGCACATCATCGACGCCGCCGACGATCCGCAGGGCGGGCGCAGCGCGCGCACCAACTGGACGGCGTTGGCATCGCGCGTCGAGCAGCACACTGTCGACAGGGGCGGGCCACACTTCGTTCGCACGGTCCCGGACGCGGTCGCCCACTACGTTGCAACTGTGCTGACGGCAGCCGCCACCGCGGGCTCGGTCGCCTGATGAGCGGGATCGGCGCTGACGTCGCAGCCCTCACCGGTCGAATTTCGACAGGCCCCGACGACATGCTTCTCACCGAGGTCCTTTTACCTCAACTGCGATTCGAGGCTGCGAACCTGACGCCGAGCTACGTCCGCGCAGAGCGCGTCCTGCTGCTGGAGTACCACCGGATGCAGCTTCTGTCCGCAGACGACGTCGTCGTTCTGAACCGAGCGCTTGATGGGGTCGACGAGGCGGCGGTACTTGCGACTGCAGGGTCCGCGATGACCGACACTGTGTTTGCCGTGGAGCGGATTGTTACCGCCGCTGTGCAGGACAGTGGGTCCACCGTCCCGGCGATGTGGCACGTCGACCGAAGTAGAAACGACCTACAGGCCACCGCTCAGCTGATGTACGGGCGAGGCCGTATCCTCGATCTCGTCGATGAGCTGTTGGCTTTGGTTCGGGCCGTGCATCGCTTCGCCCAGCGTGAGTCCGGAGTATTCATTCCCGGCTACACACATTCGCAACCGGCGCAGGTGATGACAGCAGATTTCTATGCCACTGCGCTCGGCGAGACTCTCCTGCACACCTTGGATCGCCTGAAGGCGACGTTCGCAGCCGTCGAGGACTGCCCTCTCGGGGCCGGCGCGATGACCGGCGGTGACTTGATTTGGGACCGCGACGGGATGGCGGCACTGCTTGGCTTTTCTCACGGCAGAGGGAACGCGCTGCGGGCCGTAGCGACCCGCGATTGGGCATTGGAGACAACAGCGGAATTGGCGCTACTCGGCGTCCCCCTCAGCAGGTTCGTCACCGACCTGATGACGTGGGCAGGTGGTGGTCATGGATTCCTCGACCTACCCGATGCCTGGAGCGGTATCTCTTCGGCGATGCCGCAGAAGAAGAACTTTCCCGTGCTGGAGCGTATTCGCGCCCGCACCGCGCACCTGACCAGCGCTTTCCTCGACGTCGCCACAGCACAGCGGAGCACTCCATTCTCCAACACGATCGAGGTTTCGAAAGAAGCCGGCGCAGGAGTACCCGCCGCTTTCGACACTGCCGGATCCGTTCTGCGCCTGCTGCGGGAGGTGCTCGATGTCATGACGCTGCGGCGCGACCAGCTGCGCGTGGCCTGCGAGACAGATCACCTGGGGGCGTTCCGGCTGGCCAACGCTCTGTGTATGAATGTGGGTATTCCGTGGCGCGATGCTCAGGTGTTGGCCGGACGTTACGTGGTGGCGGCCCTCGCATCCGGCCTCGGCCCCTCCACATGCGACGGGTCCCTGCTCGGGCAACTTCTCTCCGAGGCAGGCTCAGCCGTGCCTGGGCCCGACCCGGTACAGGCTGCTCAAAAACTTCTCGACGAGGCGTTCGACATCGAAAAGGCGGTGGCCGACAAAAAGACCTCAGGGTCGACGGCCCGGGACGCTGTCGCGGCCATGTGCGACGCGCAGGCCGCCGCCCTGAACGTCGCCGAGCGTGAATGGGCGGCCCGGCGCGCCTGGATTTCGGACGGCGACGCCGAGCTCAGCCGCAGGCTTGCTGCGGTGGCCATCGACAGTGGAGGACCCGGATGAGCAGATTGCCCTGCCTGGCCACCGCACCCTCCGGCGGAGGCGGATTCGTGGGGGGTACAGGGGTGAGCACCGCGTTCGGTACGTTCGGCGAGCTTCTACAGGGTGTGCTCCCCGAGCGTGAGGGTGACTTCTTGGTGACCTTTCCTATCGCCCGATGGAGCGTGGTGACTTTCCGCGCAGCGGCAGAATCCGAAGCGGAATCAGTAGTGGTTCGCCCCATTCACAAGCGCAAGTCCCAGCAACTCGCAGCGATGATCCTGGAAGACGCAGGAGTCCCGGTCGGCGGACTACTCACCGTCCAAAGCGGAATCGCCGAGGGCAAGGGCCTTGCAAGCTCGTCAGCGGATCTTGTCGCGACGGCACGTGCCGTCGCCAACGCCATCGGCATCGATATGCCGCCAGCACGGATCGAGTCACTTCTCGCTCGCATCGAGCCCACCGACGGTGTCCTCTACAACGGCATAGTCGCGTTTTACCACCGTCGAGTGCAGCTGCACTCGATCCTCGGAAGTCTCCCGCCGATTACCGTTGTCGGGATCGACGAGGGCGGAACCGTCGACACAGTCGCGTTCAACCGGATCCCGAAACCATTCACCGCAGCGGACCGACACGTCTACGCCGAGCTGTTGGAGCGGATGACCGGCGCGGTACGATATCGCGACCTCACCGCAATCGGGGAAGTCGCTACGGCAAGCGCGGTGATGAACCAGGCGCTGCGTCCGAAATGGACCCTCGACGCGATGGTGGCGATCTGCGCCGAGGTCGGCGGACTCGGCGTCATCAATGCCCACAGCGGCACGACCCTGGGAATCCTGTTCGACGGCAATGATCCGCGTCACCGCACCAAAGTCTCTGCCGCGGCTCGGCTCTGCCACGAACTCACCGACCAGGTCGACGTATATCACTCATTGACACTCTCGACCTGACCCCCCAGAAAGAAGAGCGAAGATGCTGAGTGACAGCGTGATCGACGCAATCGGCAACACCCCATCGGTGCGGCTGCATCTACCCCAAGCTCCCGAGGTCCGGTTCTACGCCAAACTCGAAATGAGCAATCTGTTTGCCATGAAGGACCGCGTCGCCCGCAACATCATCCTGCGGGCGCGCGAGTCGGGCACGCTGGCTGAGGGTGCAACGATAGTAGAGAGTTCCTCGGGGACGATGGCACTGGGTGTGGCCCTGGTCGGTAGATCACTCGGACACCCGGTACACATCGTCACCGACCCCCGCATCGATGCAATCACCCTGTCGAAGCTGGAGGCACTTGGCTGCGTCGTGCACATCGTGTCTGCGATGGACGGGTTCGGCTGGCAAGGGGCCAGGCTGACTCAGCTGGCGAAAGTGATGAAGGACCATCCCGGATCCTTCTGGCCCCGGCAGTACGAGAATCCCGACAACCCAGCGGCCTATCGGACATTGGCCGACGAGTTGCTGTCCGATATCGGCACGATCGACATCGTGATTGGTTCGGTGGGTAGCGGAGGTTCTCTGTGTGGCACCACCCGAGCGCTTCGCGAGAGGCTGCCGCAACTGCGCAGTGTTGGCGTCGACTGCGTGGGGAGCGTGCTGTTCGGGCAACCGGACATGCCTAAGCGTTTACAGAGTGGGCTCGGAAACAGCATGCACCCCTTGAATCTGGATCACTCGGTGATTGATGAGGTGCACTGGCTCAACGACCGTGAGGCCTACGCTGCCACGCGTGATCTCGCCCGGGAGCATCAGCTTTTCGCCGGAAACACCTCTGGCTCGGTCTACCGCGTGGCGTCGGCCGTCGCCGCGACGGCACCGCCGGGAACCACAATTGTGGGCATCTTCCCCGATCGTGGGGATCGCTACGCAAGCACGGTGCACAGCAACAGTCACTGGGAGGAGAAGCGCGTTGCCGCGCTGCCGTTGCGTGGTCGCCCTCGACTCGTGCTGCCCGATGCCGTCGTAGATGCGTGGGCATACTCTCTACCTCGAGCACAGGAGATCAAACCGGTCTTCGTGTTCATCGAGTCGAACACGAGCGGAAGCGGGATGGTCGCGATCGCCACCGCAGCCCGGCTCGGCTTCCGTGTGTTGTTTCTGACCGAAAACCCTGGTCGCTACCGTGGACTTGCCGAAGCGCCGTGTGAGACGGTGCAGTGCGATACCGGAGATCAGGACGCGGTGATCTCGGTCCTGGACCGAACGGTCCCGCGTGAACACCTTTCGGGAGCCGGGACGACGAGCGAGTTCTACGTCGAAACAGTGGCGCGACTCGCCACGAGCCTGGGGCTGCCTTCCGTTCCCCCGGAGGCGGTGGAGCGTTGCCGGAACAAAGCGAAGCTACGCGCGATCCTTGCCGAGCACGGCTGTGGTCAGCCCGAATACCGATGGGTGCCCGACGCCCGGTCGGCCCGCGAGGCGGCGGCCGGATGGCCCATGCCATGTGTAGTGAAGCCAGTGGATGAGACTGGCTCCACCGGAGTACGGTGCTGCACCTCGGAGACAGAGGCGGTGGCGCAGATCGAGGCCATCACCGCAGCGCCACTCAACGGGCGTGGACAGCAGAGGGCACCCGGAGCATTGCTCGAGTCGTTCGCAGACGGTCCCGAGTACAGCGTCGAAATGTTCGGTATCAATGGGGAATTGCGGCTCTTCGGGATAGTGGAAAAGACGCTTTTGGACTCCGTGAATTTCGTGGAGTCTCGACACGTGCTACCTGCCAGTGTGCCGCCGGTCCGTCAGCATGCTCTCGTCGAGGCGGTTCGGGCTGCGTTGAATGCAGTCGGGATGACGGAGGGACCGACGCACACCGAGTTGCGTTGGACGGCGGCCGGACCATCGATCATCGAGATCAATCCACGCCTGGCCGGAGGAATGATCCCGGAACTGGTAGCTCTCGCAAGCGGCGTCGACCTGCTCGAGCAGCAAATTCGATACCTCGGCGGGCTACCGGTGTGCTCGCCACCTCCGCCGAACCGGTATTCCGGTATCCAGTTCCTCACCGTGGCCGATCGCGGCATTCTGGCAGAGGTCACCGGTGTGGACGAGGCCCGAGCGATCCCCGGTGTCATGCAGGTCACTGTTAACTCGACTCCAGGGGAAAGCGTCGGTCCAGCCCATGACGCCTACGGTCGGCTGGGGTACGTGATTGCGGTGGCGGACGACCGCGGGACCCTCGACCGCGCCCTCGATGCGGCGGCGGCGGCCATCGGCCTAAAGGTGGAATCGGCGTTGGCGGAGTTCAGTTACTCGGCGATCGCGGAATCGTAAACCGTCGAATCATGGCGATCATTCTTGGAGATCGCCGAGCACGACGGCGACCTGACGCTCGCCTCGGTAGGGCGAGCGGCTGTGTGCCATCGCTACGTTGTCAACTACCAGCAGGTCACCTGTCTGCCACTTTGTCGGCATCGCGAGTGCCTCATAAACCTCGTTGATTTGCTCGACAGTCTCAGCCGTGATCGGTTTCCCATCGCCGCGCCTGGTGGTGAACGGCAGACCCCGGTCGGTACCAAATTCGGATACTAGATATTCCCGCACGGCAGGCTCCAGCGTCCACTCATTGAGGAACGCGATCTGATTGAACCAGCAGCGGCGACCGCGGTGCTCGACGACAGCTGGGCGGTGCTGCTCAGTGTGCAGCGTCCCGCCTGGTCCCCACTCCATAACAATGCCGTGGATCTCGCAATATGTCTCAACGGCAGCGCGGTCGGTCGTCCGAAACGCGTCCTCCATGGTTATGCCGATGAATCCACCGTAGTTTCGGTGCAGCTGCCAGCCACATTCTTCGAACGATTCGGACAGGCTTTGAGGAAGGGCATCGAAAACGTCCGCCGCGGCCGCGAGAGAGATATCTCCACCGCTCGTTCCCGACTGTAGGCAACCGAACACCAATGCGGTGGGAGGTTGATTTGTGTAGCTCAATTCATGGTGGCTGCACATCGGCTGGTCTGACGGCCAATGCGTGGCGGAATAAAGATTCGAGCCGAACGAATCGCGCGGCGCGAAACCTTCGTACTCAGTACTGGTCGACGCAAGGACCGCGCGAGCCGCGGAATCGACGTCGCCGGGAGAACGCAGGTCCAGGCCCCTCACCAGTACTGCACCCTGCTTGATGACCTGCTCGGATACCGCTGCGGCCAAGTGTTCAGATCCCTCGTTGACCATACCGGGCTCAACGTGCAGCACTGGGGTTTCCTGGCGCGTTTCGCGGACGTGGGCTGGGGTGTGGCTCGACATGAGCTTGTACCTCCGTGGTTCTTGACCACTTTGTTGCGGACCGATCGCTCTTATTGTCCGTCACCAGAGACGCTACATCACTATGCGACCGCACTATCTAGTGCTTATCTCATATATCGGCTAGTGCTTTCTTTATATTTCGGCTCGCCAATGTTACGGGTAAGGCGATTGCTCCTAGGCTCTGTTTTCACAGACCCGTGGCGTGCCGTGAACGGAGACAAAACTGATGGAGACATGGCTGCTGTGTCAAGATGACCTGGAACGCATACTTGAGGTCATCGGCCGCGACGAATTGATGCGTCGGATGATTGACGGACTTACGGCGGGGTTTGTCGAGTTGGGGCGCGGTGATAGACCAGAATCTCCGCCCCGCGCCGGCTTCACCCGCGACGGCGACGTGCCAGGGGTAATCGAGCTGATGCCGCACCGGGAACCGGGATCCTCGGTTACGGTCAAGACGATCTCTTACAGTCCGGCCAATGCCAAGTTGTTCGGCCTGCCGACGATCGTCGGTTCCATCGCTCGGTACGACGACGACAGCGGGCGCCTGCTGTCGCTCGCAGACGGAGTGCTGCTCACCGCCGTGCGTACCGGTGCCGCGTCGGCGGTCGCGAGCCGATTACTGGCCCAACCCGGCTCGTCACGGGTGGGCCTGGTTGGAGCAGGTGCCCAGGCCGTGACGCAGCTCCACGGGCTCTCTCAGATCTTCGACATCGACACTGTTCTGGTCCATGACGTCAATGGGGCCGCAGCTGCGAGCTTTGCCAACCGGACCGACTTCCTGGACCTGCGAGTAGAGACCGCCGGTCCGCAGCGCATTCTCGCTGAATGCGACATCATATGCACCGCCACGTCGGTATCGGTCGGTGCCGGGCCGGTGCTTCCCGATCGCGGAGATCGCTTGCCGCACCTCCACTTGAACTCTATTGGAGCGGACGAGGTGGGCAAGACCGAACTGCCACGCAGCCTTCTGGAAGAGGCCTTCGTTTGTGTCGACCATCGTGAGCAGGCCGAGCGAGAAGGCGAAAGCCAGCAGTTGCAGCCGAACCAGATCGGGCCCTCCCTTGGACATCTGAGCGCCCACCCCGCCGAGGCAGCGGCCCAACGTGACGGCCTGACAGTGTTCGATTCCACCGGTTTCGCGCTGGAGGATCACATCGCTCTTGATGTGTTCCTCGCGGCAGCCGAGGAGCTGGGGCTGGGAACCAAGGTGTCGATCGAGCACCATCCCGAGGACCTACTCAACCCCTATTCGGTGCGCGGCGCGGCTACCGCGCTACGCAGATGACTCGAATGGACTTCAGCCTGCTGTACTTCGCCAACCGCGAAGTCACCGACGCGCCGCATGAGTACGACTTGCTCCTCGCGGCAGCTGAATTTGCTGATGAACACGAATTCACCGCCCTTTGGCTGCCGGAACGGCATTTCCACCCCTTTGGGGGCGCGTATCCGAACCCAGCTTTGGCTGCAGCCGCGCTCGCCACCCGGACCAGTCGCGTCCGGTTGCGGGCCGGCAGTGTCGTGTTGCCGCTGCACGACCCGCTGACAGTGGTGGAAGACTGGGGATTCGTGGACAACCTGTCCAGGGGGCGGGTCGACCTCGCGATCGCAACGGGTTGGAATTCTCAGGATTTTGTCCTTGCCCCTGATCGGTTTCTAGACCGGCGGACGGAATTGCCGGCGATGGTGGGGGAGTTGCAGGACCTGTGGTGCGGCAAAACGGTGCGCCGACGTTGCGGCACGGGGGAAGAGGTGGAAGTCAGTACCTACCCGCGTCCGGTGCAAGAGTCATTAGAGCTGTGGCTGACCTGCAGCTCCAGTCTCGCGACGTTCGAGCTTGCAGGCGCGCTCGGTGCAAACGTGCTCACCGCACTGTTGTTCCAAAGGGTGGACGAGCTGGAGCCTAAGATCGCGGCCTATCGGAAAGCGCTTGCTGCCCATGGGCACGACCCGGTCGCACGAACTGTAACGCTGATGGTCCATACGTTTGTGGGACGGACCGATGCCGAGGTGCGCGAGATCGTGCGTGAACCGTTCCTTCAATACCTGAGGTCATCCATGGACCTATGGCGTGGACAGTGGCCGGAGCTGAACCGGGGCGTCCGAGACCAAGACCGGCTCTTGGGATTTGCGTTCGAGAGGTACTTCCGCACCTCTGCTCTGTTCGGGTCGGTCGAGACGACCGCGGCCTTCGTCGAAGAGCTCCAAGCCATCGGCGTGAACGAGGTGGCCGCGCTCATCGATTTCGGTGTGTCCGCGGAGGCCGCCCTGAGCGCACTGGTCCACCTCGACGAGCTGCGCGCACGTTTCGTCTGAACCTAAATTCCGTTACCGGTGGTCCGGAAGGCCCGACCGCCGAGCGTTGCGGCCACTCCGCCAAGTGCCAGGGTGGCCAGGACTGCCGGAGCTACGGCTCCCGGGCCGGTGGCCAAGCCGAGCGACAGGCCGCGCAGGGCGTCTACTCCGTAAGTCAATGGGTTCACCGCCGCGATGACCTGCAGCCATGTCGGCAGGTGTGCGGTGGGCGCGAATGCGCTGGAGGCAAATGTCAGCGGGAACATCAGTACACCGACGCTCTGCAGAACCTCAGCGCTACGCAACCACGCCGCGAGGGCCACGAATACCCAAATCAGGGCCCATGCCATCAGCAGGGCAACCCCCAGTCCGACCAGCAATCCCCCTGCGTTGGTGGGCCGGAACCCGAGTGCACCGACCGAGAAGCCGAGCAGCATCAACAGTTGGACGCTGTAGCGAACGAGGTCGGCAAGACTGCGTGCGACCAACAGCCCGAAAGGCCGGATCGGCAGTGAGCGGAGGCGCGCGAACACCCCATTTCGCATGTCCTGGACCAGCCCTTGACCGGCCAACTGGGCTGAGCTGACCGCGGTTGTCACAAAGATCGCCGGCACCAGATAGTCGATGTAGCGCACGCCGGCCGGCAGGATCGATTCATCAGCAATGCTGCCGAAGACCTGGCTGAGGATTACCAACATAAGGATCGGACCGACCAAGCCGAGGACGGCCGCGCGTGGATCGGCCACCATCGACCGCAGCGATCGGCCGGTTTGCACGGCGACCTGCGTCCGGAAAGTGCTTCCCCGCCAACGGGAGTCGGACTCTGCCACATCGTGGATGGTGGCCGACGACGTGATCATGGCGTGGCCTCGTGTCCGGGACCCGCCCGATCAACCGTGGCCATCACGTCGGCGAAGAAGTCGATGTCCGCGGTGATCTCCGTGACGGTGCTTCGGCTGCCCGCCGCGCGCCTGCCCTGTAACAAGCGGCGCTGGCGGTCGAGTACCGGTTGCGAGAAGGGCATCGCACCTGCGTCGTGGTAGCGAATAGCGCCCGTGCCGTCGCGCAGCGGGAGAACGGCAGAGTGCGCGTGTCTGCTCGCGCTGAAAGGGATGTCGAGAGTGCCGGCGGCGAATCCCGCACAGATCGCCGTCTTCAGCTGGGGCGCATCCAGTACGGGTTCGATGATGTCGGCGACCTCCTTCTCGATCCAGAATTGTTCCTCCGCTACCCGGCCTTGGTCGATTGTGACGAAATCCAGTAGTGGCGAACACGCCACCCGCGCCAACCGTAAGCCGTCGATGTTCGCTGTGGAGGTGGGGATGCCCAACGCTTCTGATCGAGTCTTGGTCACGACCTTCGCCGCCCCGCCGAGCCTTCCGACGAGGGCACCGTAGAAGATCAGCGAATCGGCAGCACTACGCTCTGCGGGAAATACCCCCATGTATTCGTGCAGTACCGGGAAGACGGTCACGTCGTCGGGCAAGTAGTGCCGAGCCATAGTGACAATCGCTCGCAGTGCAGCGATGTCTTGGTGCACCTCGCCTGACTGCGGATAAGAGATCGAGAGACAGCGCACGCCCTGCTCGACAGCGAGCGCTGCTTCCAACATGGTGACCGCGATCGATAGGGAGGGCGGCGTCAACACGGCGGTCAGCGTGCCGAACAGCTCGCGTTCCAGAACTACTCCAATTGCAGCGAGCTCGGCCGTCACAGCATCGATCTGCTGCCATGCGTGTACCGATTCGGCAATGGGGACATCCTTGCAGTACGGCAGGTTGTACCCCAGTCCACCTCCCTCGAAAGAAGTGAACCCCGCGGCGAGCGCGGTTGCGAACAGGTCCCGACCGTCCGGTGACCCATGCCGTACTTCGACCGGGACTTGCACGGCCGCACCCAGCTCACGACCTCGTCGCCACCCGTGGGAGACGAGCGGATATCCGTTGAGCTGGTCGGCTTGCTCGGACGCGAGCCGGCTCGCGGTGAGGAAGTGGCCCAGCCTTGTGTGTGAGTCGATCGTGACCGACAAGATGTCCGGGTCACCGCCCGCGTCGATATCGCGCAGAAGCGTCATCATTGCCGAATGCCCGCCTACTCCGCACCGGGGCTGAAGAGCCGGTCGACCAGACCGTTGCGCTGCGTGCAATACGCTGACGGCGTTGGGGCGGTTCGGGTCACTCAGGCATTCGATGACCTCATCCCATGGGGGGAGCCGACGGCGCTGCGCGCCCCCGATGCGCAGAATCGCGTCATCGAGCAACGGATGCCTCGAGGCCAGCCACGTTCGAGGCCGGCTCGGTAGTGGCCGCGTCAAGTATTCGGTCCAAGAGCGGGGGGAGTTCCTCGACCGTGCGGAGGATGTGATCAACACCGAGTGTGCGAAGCTCCGCCAGTGCTGCCGTATTTCGGGCGGGGTCGATGGAGGGCCGCCCGCCGAGGACGACCGGGCATCGGAGCGCTCCGCCACGCCGCAGTGCCGGCAAATCTGCAAGGTCGTGCACCGCATGCCCGTTCACGCTGCCGATGACGACTGCCACTGCATCCAGTGTTGCTGCCGCATCGGAGAACTCCTCGAGCGGAGTACATACGCCCAGGTTGTGCACACGAAAACCCAACTCGGTCAGCATCCTATGGATGAGCTGGTTGGCCACCGCGTGTGCGTCACTTTCGGCTACTCCGAGCACAACCTGTCGCATCGATCGCATTTCGGACTTTTTCATCTGCAACGTCCTCTGCTGTTCCGCCCCCGGCTTTTCGAAAGCGCGTTCGTCGATTTCCCTAACAATGTCAGGTAAGCGTGAATATGCACCCAGAACTCGTCCTGAAGGATCAATCATCGTAGGGGCCAGACTAGCAATCTTGCTGGGGTAATCCCAGGCCAAACCATAGCTTCTCGGGTTTTCACTAGACACCTCAGGTCGACTGCTTGAGATTGTGGGATGTTGGTTGACAGCGACTGCACCGCAAGTAATTTGGACTTCGACAACATACTTTTGCATTCGCGGTGACCGAGAAATCCAGCTCTGCGTGGGGCGTTCCTGAAATGAATGCGATCCGCCGCCCGAAACTACGCACTCCGGGTGGAGAGAATGTAGTGCTGTAACAGAAATCGACGGCTGTCGTAGACGAATCAGCTGCAATCTAGTGGTAATACTAGTTAGGGGAACGGGATGGATCGCACCGAGTTAGTGGTTCGGGTCGAGGACGTGCAGGAATGGTTGCTCGCGTGTGTGGCAAGGCTTGCGCGGCGCTCACAACGCGAGATTGCCGTCGACGTGCCGATCGTTGAGTACGGTCTCGATTCTGTGTCGGCTGTCACCCTGACAGTGGAATGCGAAGACCACTTCGGTGTGGAAATCGACCCCGCTGAGCTATGGGACCACCCCACCGTTGACGCCCTCGCCGCACGTGTCCATCACCTAGTGGCCGCCGCCCGCTAACCGAAGGCGCTAGATCCCGCAGGTCGGACGAACCGACCGAGCTGAACCGCCAGCTAGTTGTCAGGAGCCCCCGGTTATGCCCGATCCCCATCATCGCACCGTCTTGCTTCCGTTGACCGCGGCTCAACGGGGAGTGTGGACGGCCGAACTGTTGGAGCCGGACACGGCGCAGTACACCTGCCTGAGTTTTGTGGATTTGCCTGCAGCGCTCGATGTCGCCGTGCTCTGTCTGGCTCTAGAGACGGTAGTTGCCGAAACGGAGGCCCTCCGCACTCGCTTCCTCGTGCTCGACGGTAGACCGGTCCAGGAAATCGCCGCGACGGGTGTGGCGAAGCTCGAGGTGGTGGATCTGCGAGAGAGTTCTGACGCCGAGAGTGCGGCGGAACAGCGAATGCGCTCCGACGCCGCTGTGTCGCTAGACCTTCGCGAGGACAAGCTATATGACCACACACTATTTCGTTTGACTGACGACCGGTCCTGGCTATGTGTGCGCTACCACCACATAGTTCTGGACGGCGTGGGTTTGCACCTACATCTCCAACGCCTGGCCGAGGTCTACAGCGCTCTACTCGCCGGGGAGCCTGCTCCACCTGCTCCGCCCAGTTCGGTCGGCAAAGTCGTGGAAGAAGAAGTCGATTACCAGGCATCACCCAGATTCGAGCGGGATCGAGCGTTCTGGGCCGACCTAGTGGAAGGAATCGAGGAACGCGCTGGCGTTGGTCACTCCGAGCCGGGACCCGCCGCCACAGCTGTCCGAGTGAGCGGCCTAGTGGACGCGGACGTAGTTGATCGGCTGAACAGCGTTTGTCGTGGGCGCGGCGTCCGATGGTCGGTGGGGGCCATCACTGCTGCTGCTGCATTCGTCCACCGGGTCGGTGGTGCCCGCGACGTGGTGCTCGGATTGCCGTTCCCTGGGCGGACACGTCGAGCTGCACTGTGTACCCCGACGATGCTCGCGAACGACCTCCCTCTTCGGCTGGCGGTGACGCCGTCGAGCAACTTCGCGGATCTGCTTGGGCAGACATCCGACAAGATTGCGGCAGCGATGAGCCACCAACGCTGCCGGGGCGAAGACGTGCGACGCGCCGGCAGCCATGGTCTATGGGCAGTTGTTGTGAACGTGGTGTCGTTCGGTAGGCCACTGGTCTTCGGGGCGGCGACCGGCGCACCGAAGCTATTCGCGCCTGGCCGCGTCGAGGACTTGGTGATCAACATTCACGGCTCGCCGGATATGCACGAGCCGGTGCGGATCGATATGCACGGCAACGCGGCGCTCTACGACGAAGCAGCGTTGCGTGTCATGCACAGGCGGTTCCTCGCATTCCTGACGGATGTCTCAGCAAACGGGGCGGCCCCAATTGGTCGGATCGGCTTGTGCAGTTCCGACGAACTCGCGGTGTTGAGTGACTGGAACGATAGTGCGACGCCACCGGTATTCGCCGCGCTGCCGGAGCTGTTCGAGCTGCAGGCCGTTCGGACTCCCGATGCCATTGCGATCGAGGCACCCGGGTCTGACAACCGCACCTATCGGGAACTGCGAGCCGAGGTTGGTGCGCTGGCCGCTGACCTCACCGGCCGAGGCATCGGGGTGGGTGACGTTGTCGCGATTGCGCTACCGCTGGGACCTGATGCGCTGGTCGCGATGCTTGCTGTGCAACGCAGCGGGGCCGCATACCTCCCGCTTGATGTCGACCAGCCATCTCGTCGTCTCGCCCGCATTCTCATCGATGCGGGCCCCGTTCTTACCCTGACCTCTGACGAGTTGCACAACAGTTTGCCCGACGAGGTGCGCACCCACGTCGTGGCCGCCATCTCGATCGACCAGGGCCCTGTCCCGGCTCCAGTCTCCCTCCGACCGTCCGATGCGGCCTACGTCATCTACACGTCTGGTTCCACCGGCACGCCCAAGGGCGTGGTCGTGGAGCACCGATCGCTCTCGGTGTTCCTGGGTTGGCTGCGCGAGGCCTATCCACAACTCAGCGGTTCGTCGGTAGCCCACACGTCGATCGCGTACGACCTCGGAGTGCCGTCGCTGTTCGGGCCACTCACCTGCGGTGGCCGGGTGAGGTTCGGCGGGATCGAAGCTTCCTTCGGGTCGCCGCCTACGTTCATGAAGGCGACTCCCTCGCACCTGTCATTGCTACAGCAGCTACCTAGCGCGGCCACACCGACTGGGGTACTGATGCTCGGGGGGGAGCACCTCCGCGGAGACATGCTGGCCGCGACGCGCCGAACCTCCCCAGACCTCGCCATAGTCAACGAATATGGACCGACCGAGGCGACAGTCGGGGCTACGTGTCTCACCCTCGCGCCGTCCGCACCCGACCCGGTGGGACGGGTCCCGATCGGGACTCCGCTGCCCGGCACTCGCATCCACGTGCTTGATCAGGCCTTGCGTCCGGTGCCCCCAGGGTGTCCTGGGGAGATGTACATCGCGGGGGCGTTGCTTGCCCGTGGATACCTGCGCCGCCCAGACCGAACCGCCGAGCGATTCGTCGCCGATCCGTTCGGAGCGCCGGGGGAACGGATGTATCGAACCGGCGACCTGGCCCAATGGGACGGGGGGC
The DNA here is from genome assembly GCF_000760935.2 of Rhodococcoides fascians A25f. NCBI lineage: Bacteria > Bacillati > Actinomycetota > Actinomycetes > Mycobacteriales > Nocardiaceae > Rhodococcoides > Rhodococcoides fascians. The sequence goes on from NZ_CP049744.1 coordinate 434,549, forward strand.
TCCTCACCTGCCTGGGACGTGCGGACCACCAGGTAAAGATACTCGGACACCGCGTCGAGCTGGGCGAGGTCGAGGCCCGGCTGGTCGAGCATCCTGCGGTACGGGCGGTCGCTGTTGTCGTCCGTGAGGACCGCGCCGACCAGCCGCGGATCGTGGCATACGTAGTTGCGCAACGGAATCAGAACATCGTTCCGGTCGAGATGCGCCGTTACCTCGAGGAACGGTTGCCAACCGCGATGGTGCCGGCCGCGACCGTCGTGCTCGACGCGCTCCCACTCACTCCCAATGGAAAACTAGATGTCCGCGCCCTACCCGCCCCGGAATACCGCGCGACCTCGGTGTGGCGCGGACCGAAGACGGCTTTGGAGAAGACCCTCTGCCAGTTCTATCGGGATGTGCTCGGCGTCGAAGCCGAGATCGGTATCGATGATGGGTTCTTCGAGCTCGGTGGCGATTCGTTGCAGGCCACCCGCGTCGCGGGGCTGATCCGTGTCGAGTTGGGGGTCGAGGTGAACGGCCGGACCCTCTTCGACACTCCGACTGTCGCAGGGCTCGCCGGGACTCTGGAGAGCCGCCTGCGCACCGAGCCCACCCTGGTGCCCGTATCCACCGCGCCCGCCAGCCGCCCACCGCGTTTGCCGCTCTCGCGTGCCCAGCAGGGGCTCTGGCTACTCGATCGGATGTCGAATGCTGGTGCGGCCTACAACGTTCCGATCGTGCTTCGATTTCGGGGTCTTCTGGACCACGATGCACTGGAATTGGCGGCTCGCGACCTCGTCGCCCGTCACGAGGTTTTGCGCACCGTGCTGCCTGAAGACGAATACGGCCCTCATCAGGTCGTTCTGGACGTCGGTGATACTCCGCTCGTACAAGGTGGAATCGACGGGCCGGACGTCAGCGAAGCAATCTCGGACGGGGCAGGCGTCGCCTTCCAGCTCGCCACCGATCGCCCGCTGCGGCTGCATCTGAGGCGCACCGGTCCCGACGAACACGTACTCCTTATGGTGGCGCACCATGTGGCCTGCGACGGGGCCTCGCTCCGGCCGTTGCTGCGCGATTTGGGCGAGGCCTATGTCGCCCGGAGCAGCGGTCAGGCACCATCGCGTGCGTCGCTTCCGCTGCAATACGCCGATGTCGCTCTCCGACAGAATGCGGAGCCGCTCGAACTGATGGAACGCGGGCTCGCCTACTGGGAACAACGCCTCGGTGGTGCCCCGAGGCATCTGGCCCTACCGGGTGCCCGCCCGGTACCCGCCCAGCGCTCCCATCGTGGCGGGGTCGTGCCGTGTGTTGTACCCGTCGAGCTACATCGGGCTCTGGATGATCTGGCCGCCGCGAGTGGCGTCACCACTTTCATGGTCGTCCATGCGGGACTCGCCGCGACGTTCCACCGCCTGGGTGCTGGCACAGACATCTCGCTCGGTACGGTCGTCCGCGGGCGGCCCACGCCGGACCTCGAGGATATGGTCGGCTTCTTCGTCAACACTTTGGTTCTGCGTGTCGATCTCGCCGGCGGCCCGTCGTTCCGGGACCTGCTCGCACGCGTCCGTGAGACCGACCTCGACGCTTTCGCCCACCAGGACGTGCCGTTCGAGCAGGTGGTCGAGCGGCTCGCACCGCGACGTTCTCTCGGACGCAATCCGCTTTTCGAGGTAATGCTCTCTTTCCGGACCGATGATCCTGTCGAATACCTCGCGTCGTTCGCTGGATCGCCGGATCTCGAGGTGTCCATCGAGACTCTTCCGACCGCTGTCGTCAAGTACGACCTGGCATTCGAGCTCAGGGAGGTACGCGGTCCCGGGGGGCTTCCCGGCGGTCTCATCGGCGAGCTCGAATACAGCGCCGACAGATTTGATGAAGAGACCGCTGAACTTCTGGTCGAACGGCTTTTACAGATCTTGCAGGCCGGGTCGGATCGACCAGACACCGAGGTCGGCCAACTTGCCGTACTCGACATCGCCGAGCCTGCCGTCTTGCTCACGCCCCCGAATGGACCCGTCGGTGAAAAACCCGCTGCGACGGAGGAGCGCGGACCGTGGCGCGCCCCGCAGACGCCGCGAGAGGTGGTGTTGGCTCAGCTGATCGAGGGCGTGCTCGACACGACTGCGATTGGCCTCGACGACGACTTCTTCGAGCGCGGGGGGCAGTCACTGTCCGCCATCCGAATGCTGAGCCAGATCCGCGCCGCGCTGGGTGCTGAGCTGTCTGTCGCGGCATTTTTCGAGGCACCGACGATTGCGGGAATTTGCGCGGCCTTGGACGCGGATGTCCCCGCACGTTCGAGGTTGATACCTGCCGACCCTCGGCCGACCCGAGTGCCGCTTTCGTTCGCACAGCAGCGGCTATGGTTCCTCACCCACCTCGATGGGCTCAGCGCCTCGTACACGATTCCCGCGACTATTCGGCTACGCGGAGGGCTGGACCGTTCAGCCATCACAGCCGCGCTTGCCGATCTGGTGGATCGTCACGAAATTCTGCGCACGATCTACGTCGAGGACGCAGGCGGTGCTCATCAGGTCGTGCTGCCTCCGGGTGCCAGCCCGGTGCCGCTTCCGGTCGTCAAGGTGGACGAGGAAGGGCTGGCTGTCGAGCTGGATCGGGTTGCCGACGAAGAGTTCTTGCTCGCGCGGGAAATCCCGCTACGCGCCCGGCTGTTCGAGCTCGGCCCCGACGAGCACGTGCTACACGTGCTCCTGCATCACATTGCGGGCGACGGATGGTCGATGGACCGACTGGCCGCCGACCTCGGCCTTGCCTATTCCGCCCGGGTCAGGGGTGGACCGCCGGATTGGACGCCTCTCCCGGTGCAGTACGCCGACTACACCCTGTGGCAACTCGAGGTTCTCGGTTCCGAAGAGGACCCGGCCAGCCCGATCGCCCGCCAGATCGCGTTCTGGCGGAAGACATTGGCAGGGCTGCCCGAGGAACTAGAGCTGCCTACGGACCGTCCCCGACCGCCCGTGCCGTCCTACCGTGGCGGGCGCGTCGCGTTCTCGGTACCCGCTGAGCTGCATGCCGGGCTGCTGGCGCTCGGTCGGGACAACAAGGTCAGCCTTTTCATGACGATCCATGCCGCGCTGGGAACCATGCTGTCGCGAATGGGTGCGGGAAGCGACGTGCCGATCGGTACCCCGGTTGCCGGTCGAACCGACGGCTCACTCGACGATCTGGTCGGGTTTTTCGTCAACACCCTTGTACTGCGGACCGACCTGACGGGCGATCCGACGTTTGCCGAACTGCTCGAACGGGTTCGGCGAACAGATTTGGACGCATATGCACACCAGGACTTGCCGTTCGAGCGGCTCGTAGAGCAGGTCGCCCCAGTCCGCTCACTGGCTCGGCACCCGTTGTTTCAGGTGCTGCTCGGCCTCGACGACAACCAGTCGGCATTGAATCACCTGCGTATGCCTGGGCTGACGACTGAGCTGGAGCGCACCCGGGGGGGACGGGCCAAGTTCGACCTGTCTTTTTTTCTGGACCAAGAGCACGATCTCCACGGCAGTCCCGCTGGCCTGACCGGTGCCGTCGAGTACAGCACCGACCTTTTCGACGAGGCCACCGCCCGCTCGATTGCGCGGCGTCTTCAACAAGTGCTGTCGGCCGTGGTGTCAGACCCGGAAGTGCCGATCAGCCGGATACCAGTGCTGGCCGCAGCCGAACGGTCCACTCTCCTGCAATGGGGCGCCGATCCCAGGCCCATCTCCGTCCTCACCCCAGCTGAACTCGTTCAGGAGCAGGTGTGGCGTATCCCGGACGAAGTCGCGGTAATTTGCGGGAATCAGCAGCTCACGTATCGCGAACTCGACGAGCGGGCCAACCAGCTGTCCTGGGTACTGAGGGGGCGCGGAGCTCAAGCGGAACGAATCGTCGCCATTGCGCTGAGAAGATCGGTATATCTCCCCGTCGCGTTGCTAGCTGTCGCCAAGTCCGGAGCCGCGGCGTTGTTGCTCGACCCTGAAGCGCCCACCGAGCGCCTCGACGCCATCATCGCGGATTCAGAGGCGAGAGCCGTCGTGACGGACCTAGCCACGGAGTCTCGACTATCCGCTTCCGATATTGTCTTCGCGCTGGACACACAGCGAATGCAAGTCGAACTTGCCGAATGCGACCCGCGCACAGCTCCACCGCCCACCGGAACGTCGCAGTCGTCGGCGTATGTGGTGTACACGTCTGGCTCTACCGGCACGCCAAAAGGTGTGGTGATGCCACGCTCGGGACTGGTCAACTTGTTGGTCTGGCATCGAGAAACCCACCGTGTGCTGCCGGGGGCTCGCGTCGCCCAATTTCTCTCACTGGCGTTCGACTTCGTTGTGCAGGAGATCTGGCAGACGCTGGCCGGCGGGAAGACGTTGATGGTGCCGGAGGATGACGTGCGCCGTGACCTCGAGCGCTTCGCCATGTGGGTTGATCATCATGCAGTCACGGAACTGTTCGCGCCGCGACTGGTGATCGACTCGTTGTTGGAGGCGGCCGCGACGATGGGCGTGTCACTGGGGACTGTCACAGATCTGTTCCAGGGGGGCGAGGCGTTCCGGCTGGGTGCCGATTTGAGAGCGTGGTGCACAACGCCCGATGGTGACAACACCCGAATCCGGGTGCACAACATCTACGGCCCCGCCGAGACGCATGCCGCCACCGCGACCACCTTGGCTGCCGATTCGGCCCGCTGGCCTGGCGTGGCTCCCATCGGACGACCGATCCACAACGCAACCGTGTTCGTACTCGACCGCGCAATGGGTCTGGTTCCGCCGGGCGTGGTCGGAGAGCTTCACATCGGGGGTGCGCAGTTGGCCCGCGGCTACCTGCGTCAACCCGGCCGAACCGCAGAACGATTCGTAGCTAACCCGTTCGATGAAACGGGGACACGCATGTACCGCACCGGTGACTTGGTGCGGTGGACGTTGGCAGGCGAACTGGAGTTCGTGGGCCGCGACGATGACCAAGTCAAGGTCCGCGGCTTCCGTGTCGAGCCGGGCGAAATTGAGGCAGCGCTCGTCGATCATCCCGGAGTGGCCGCCGCCGCTGTACTGCCACGAGCCGACACCGGAGAAACCCGCCTTGTCGCTTACGTCGTCCCGGCACCCGCAGGCGGAGAGCATGCGCCTGTGTCCCACTGGCGCGAGATGGCATCCCATCTGGCGCGCAGGCTTCCCGACTATCTGGTGCCTTCAGCGTTTGTACTGCTCCACGCACTCCCATTGACCCGGAACGGCAAGCTGGACAAGTCAGCTCTGCCTGCGCCGACGGTGGTGTCGAGTTCCAGCCCCGAGCAGCCACTCACCAGCGCCCAGGCCTTGCTGTGCAAGGTGTTTGCGACGGTGCTGGGCCTCGACTCGGTCGGTGTGGACGACGGGTTCTTCGAATTGGGCGGCGACAGCATCGTCTCCATCCAGCTTGTCGGCGCTGCCCGGCGGGAGGGCTTGACTTTTACCGTCCGGGACGTCTTCGAGCACCGGACACCCGCTGGTCTTGCAGAAATTGCTCGCCCGGCCAGTGCCGAACCCGCGGAGGAGCCTGGTAGCGGAATTGGAATGGTTTCGCTGTTACCCATCACCCGGTGGCTTGCGGAGCGCAATCTGACCGCCGCGGAGGGCTCTACGCTCCGCGAATTCAGCATGTCCACGGTACTGCAGGTGCCCGCCGACCTGGGGATGGACCGGCTCATCACGTCAATTCAAACTCTGGTGGACAGACACGAGGTGCTGCGCAGTACCTTCGGGGTCGGAGGCAGCGGGTCAACCGCGGTCGACCTGTGGGTGCACGAGGTGCATCCCGAAGGGGCGGTTACGGCCGCTGATTTGGTGCAGCGGGTCGACGCCATAGGCCTCGACGGCGACACGCTCGATGAGAAAGTCCGCCATCATGGTCTTGCTGCCCGGGGCCGCCTCGACCTTGCCGGCTCGATGCTCCAGGTGGTCTGGTTCGACCGCGGGCCCGAGATAGCAGGCTTGTTAGCCGTCGTCATTCATCACCTTGTCATCGACGGCGTGTCCTGGCGTGTGTTGGTAGCCGATCTCGCGGAAACGTGGCGCGCAGCGCACGCCGGCCGCCCCGTCGAACCGAACCCTCCCACAGGCACCTATCGACGTTGGGCGCAGCGACTCACAGCTACTGCCCCGAACCTTCGCGGGGAGTTGCCGCACTGGACCAATGTCCTCGGTCGTAAGGACGAACCGATAGCGCACCGGGGCCTCGACCCAGTGCTCGACACATACGGCCGGGCCGGATCGTTGACGGCCCGGCTCCCAGGTGCCATCACCCATCAGGTGCTCACGACAGTTGTGCAGGCGTTCCATGCCGAGATCAACGACGTGCTGCTCACTGCATTCTCGCTGGCGGTAAGGGATTGGCAGGCTCGTCGGCGACGATCAGGTAGCAGCGGGGGATTGCTGATCCACTTGGAAAGTCACGGCCGTGAGGAGGGCCTGTTCGAAGGAATGGATCTTTCGAGCACGGTGGGATGGTTCACGACCCTTTACCCGGTCCGTCTCGACCCCGGCCCGGGCTCAGATCCAGGAGTGGCCCTCAAACGGGTCAAGGATCAGCTGCGCTCGAATCCGAACCGCGGCATCGGCTACGGCCTATTGCGCTATATCGACGTTGTCGGCGCTGCCGCACTCGCCGGCTTGCCTCACCCACAACTCGCGTTCAACTACCTCGGCAGGTTCGAGGTGGGTGCCGACGTTGAATTCGCCCCGGCAGGCTCGGTGGCGTCGCTCATACCAGGAGAACACCCGGAAATGCCGTTGGCGCATGTGCTCGAACTCAACCCGCGCACCGAAGTCGGTCCGACCGGCCCTGAGCTCGTCGCGAGCTGGACTTGGGCCGGCGACTTGCTCACCGAGGTCGACGTAGCAGCCCTCAACGACATCTGGTTTGCGCACCTCACGGCATTGGCCGAGCTTGCAGCCCGTCCTGATGCCGGGGGAATGAGTACCTCAGATGTGTCGCTGGACTCGCTCAGCCAGACCGAACTCGATGAGTTCGAACTGTTCGCGCGCGACCTCAAATCCGAATGGGAGAACCAGCTGTGAGCCGCAGTGTTGTCGAAGATGTCTTGCCACTCTCACCGCTGCAGGAGGGTCTGCTCTTTCACAGCTCGTTCGACACATCAGCTCCCGACGCCTACGTCGTGCAAATGGCGTTCGACGTATCCGGACCGCTTGATGCTGACACCCTCCACACTGCTGTCGCAGCGGTGGTGGCCAGGCACCTGAACCTGCGGTCGGCGTTTCGGCAGCGCTCTTCTGGGGAGTGGGCCCAGATCGTCCTGCGTGAAGTGCCGCCGGCATGGCGGTACATGGATCTGAGTGCCATACCTACCGCTGAACGCGAGGCTGCCGCCGTCGTCGCACTGGAAGAAGAGCGGCGGTCCGGATTCGATCTCGGGCGCCCACCACTGGTCCGCTTTGCGCTGCTGCGCCTAGGCCAGCACGAACACAGGCTTGTGGTGACCAACCACCATGCCGTTCTCGACGGGTGGTCGGTTCCCGTCCTGCTGCGAGACTTGCTGGCCGCCTACGAAAACGGCGGTAGTGCTGCAACGTTGCCGTCTGTCAGCTCCTACCGCGATCATGCACGCTGGCTTGCCGCTCAAGACCGTCCCGCCGCAGTGGCGGCCTGGGACACGGCGATGGACGGTGTCGACGAGCCCACTCTTGTGGCTCCGGGTGTCCGTCACTCCACGGCTTTTTCCGCCGACGTGGAATACGGTGTCGACGCGGACCTGTCGGCGGCGGTGAGCGTTCGTGCGCGGGAGCAAGGGCTGACCTTGAATACCGTCTTCCAGGTCGCTTGGGGCCTGGTGCTCGCCCAGCTCACCGGCCGAACCGACATCGTATTCGGCATGACGGTGTCACTGCGTCCGGCGGAGCTCCCCGGCGCGGCGGAGATGGTCGGACCCCTGATCAATACCGTTCCGGTCCGGGTCCGCCTACGACACGAAGAATCACTAACCCAACTGTTGGCGCGTGTCGCGCGGGAACAAACCGCCTTGCTGAGCCACCAGCACTTGGGCCTGGCCGAAGTGGTGCGCCGGGTCGGCGTCGGAGAATTATTCGACACCCAGATGGTGTTCCAGAACTACCCGGTCGTGCGTGCCGCAGACGCCGAGAAGCGAATCACGCTCGCACCCACCCGCAGCAGGGCGGCCACTCACTACCCGCTGGTGCTCGTGGCCGCCGCGCGTGAGAACTTGACCCTGCGGTTGGGTTATCGCACCGACCTTGTAGCTCGTGCCGATGCTGAGGCGCTCATCGGTCGATTGGTTCGCGTGCTGGAGGATGTCGCCTCCAACCCGGACCAGCTGGTCGGTCGGATGCAGTTACTAGGAAATCAGGAGCGCTCCCGGGTTCTCGCGCTGGCCCATGGTCCGGTGCTCAATCCTCCTCGTCACGGTGTCGTCCGCATGGTCGAGGCGACCGTGGACACCTCTCCCGACGCCGTCGCAGTGATCGCCGAACCTGACCTGACCTACCGGGAGTTGGACGAGCGTGCCAATCGCCTGGCGCGGTATCTCGTGGAACGTGGCGCGGCCGCCGAACGGTACGTGGCTATCGCACTGCCGCGTGGCCCGGAACTGGTTGTTGCCTTGCTCGCAGTGCTCAAGTCCGGAGCCGCCTACCTGCCCCTGGATATCGATAGTCCTCCCGCGCGACTAGCCGAGATGTTGCAGGACACGGAACCCGTCCTCGTCCTGGCCACGCGTGATACCGCTGATCTCTTTTCGGGGACAAACCGAATGGTGCCGCTCGTCGATAACGACCTCTGTGCCGGATATCCAGAACATCGCCTGACCGATACCGAGCGGGCGCGTCCGGCTTCCCCGCACGATCCCGCATACGTGATTTATACGTCCGGGTCGACCGGGCGGCCGAAGGGAGTGGTAATCGAGCACCGTTCACTCAGTGCTTACCTGCAGTGGGCTCGGTCGGCATACCCGATGACGGCCGGAACGTCACTGGTGCACTCGCCGGTCTCCTTCGATCTGACCGTCACCGCTCTCTACACCACCTTGGTCAGCGGCGGCCGGGTCCAACTCAGTGACCTGGCCGACGACGTGGTCAGTGGTTCGCGGCCCACGTTCGTCAAGGGCACACCGAGCCACCTCGCCATGCTCGACGCGGCGCCGGACGCGGTGTCGCCCAGTGATGCGCTCATGCTCGGTGGAGAGCTGCTGGTTGGCGAAGTACTCGACGTATGGCGACGACGGCACCCTGATGCCACCGTATTCAACGTCTACGGCGCAACCGAGGCGACCGTCAACAGCGTCCAGAACGAGATCGCACCCTGCGCCGAAATCGCGCCTGGGGCGGTACCGGTCGGTCGTCCCTTCCCAGATACTCAGATATTCGTTGTCGACGCCGCATTGCGTCCGGTCCCGGTCGGGGTTACAGGAGAGGTGTATATCGCGGGCACCGGCTTGGCCCGCGGGTACCTCAACCAGCCCGGCCTGACCGCCGGACGGTTCGTTGCATCCCCATTCGCAGCGGGTGCTCGGATGTACCGCACGGGCGATCTCGCTCGGTGGAACACGGAGGGCTTGCTGGAGTTCGTGGGTAGGGTCGACGGACAAGTGAAGGTCCAGGGCTACCGGATCGAGCTGGGTGAGATCGAGGCCGCGTTGGCCCGTTCTGCCGACGTCGATAGAGCGACGGCAATTGTCCGCGAGGACCGAGTTGGCGATCGGCGACTCGTAGCCTATGTAGTGTCTGGCGATCGAGGACTCGATGTCGCCCAGCTTCGCGAGCAGCTCGCCACTGTGCTGCCCGCATACATGGTGCCGTCGGCGATCGTCGAACTCGACGCGCTGCCATTGACTCGCAACGGCAAGCTCGACCGTGCAGCACTGCCGGTGCCGGGTCCTGCCGTGGCCCAGCTGGGTCGACCTCCGCGTTCGCCGCGCGAGGAGATCCTGTGCGGGCTTTTTGCCGACGTGCTCGGCGTGCCGGCGGCCGGTGTAGACGATAGCTTCTTCGACCTGGGCGGGCATTCTTTGCTCGCGACCCGTTTGGTCAGCCGGGTCCGGTCGGTACTTGGCTGCGATTTGGCCATCCGTCAGTTGTTCGACACCCCAACTGTGGCCGGTCTTGTCGACGCAATCGATAGGACCGGACCCGGGCCGGCCGCGCGTGCCCGGGTGACTGCAGTGCGACCGCGTCCAGAGCGGGTCCCGCTCTCTCACGCCCAGCTGCGGCTGTGGTTCCTCGATTCATTTGATGACGATTCGGTGGCGTACAACGCACCAGTGGCAATACGCCTGTCCGGCAAGCTCGATCGGGCGGCGCTGCAAATCGCGTTGGCCGACCTGCGAGAACGGCATGAGAGCCTGCGGACCGTGATCGGTTCCGACGTCGACGGACCGTTTCAGGTGGTGCTGCAGCCCGACCAGGTCTCCGACGAATTGGAGATTGTCGAAACCACCTCGGACGACCTGGCGGCGGACGTTTCCACCCACAGTGCGCACCACTTTGATCTGGCCGTGGAGACGCCGTTTCGGGCAACATTGTTTGCGGTCTCACCTGACGACCACGTGCTGCTGTTGGTCAGTCATCACATCGCCAGTGACGCCTGGTCACGTGCGCCACTTGCTCGCGATCTGACAACTGCATTCGCCGCACGAACTGCGGGCCGAGCCCCGGGGTGGGATCCGTTGCCGGTGCAGTACGCGGACTACGCGCTCTGGCAGCACGCGGTTTTGGGCACCGCTGACGATCCGGACAGTGTTCTGGCTCGGCAGTTGGCGTACTGGCGCGAACGCCTCGCCGGGTCACCCGATGTCTTGGATCTGCCGACCGATCGGTCGCGGCCGGTGGTGTCGTCGCACCGTGGTGGCCGGGTGAGTTTCACGGTTCCGGCGGACTTGCATCGTGGTATCACCGAGTTGGCTCGTGAGCTTCAGGCGACACCGTTCATGGTGGTGCAGGCCGCGGTGGCGGCGTTGCTCTCGCGGCTGGGCGCGGGCACCGACGTGCCACTTGGCTCGCCTATTGCGAGCCGCACCGACGACGCACTCGACGATCTGATCGGCTTCTTCGTCAACACACTCGTATTGCGGGTGGACTTGTCCGGGAACCCGATGTTCCGCGAGGTCGTCCGACGGGTGCGGGAATCTGCGTTGGGGGCATATGCACACCAGGACGTGCCGTTCGAGCGGGTCGTCGAAGCTCTTAACCCGCCGCGAGCTCTCAACCGCCACCCACTGTTCCAAGTACTGCTCACTTTCAACAACACCGACCCGCAGGGTGCTGTCGCTCAAGTGGAGGCGCTCCCCGGTCTTGAGGTGACGCAGGTCAGTGCCGAGACGGAGCACGTCAAGTTCGATTTGTCGTTCGGGTTCGCCGAGTATCGCGAAGATAACGGCGACCCGGCCGGGCTGCGGGGCTCACTCGATTACAGCACTGATTTGTTTGATCGGGCGACGGTGGACCGGATGGCGGGGCAGTTGCTTGCTGTGTTGGGTGCTGTTGTGGTCGATCCGGATGTTTCGGTTGGTGCGGTCGATGTTGTGGGTGCTGGTGGGCGGGCCGAGTTGTTGGGTTGGGGTTCGGGTGAGCGGCGGGTTGTTCGGGGTGTGTTGTTGCCGCAGTTGGTGGCGGAGCAGGTAGTGGCGACGCCGTCGGCGGTGGCGGTGGTGGATGGTTCGGTTTCGGTGACGTATGCGGAGTTGGACGTTCGGGTGGATCGGTTGGCCCGGGTGTTGCGTGATCGCGGTGTGGGGCGTGGTGATCGTGTCGCCGTTGTGTTGCCGGCGACGTTGGGTGCTGTGGTTGCGATGTTGGCGGTGTTGCGTCGTGGGGCGGCGTATGTGCCGGTGGATGTCGATCATCCGGCGGAGCGGGTGTCGTTCGTGCTGGGTGATGCCGCTCCGGTGGTGGTGGTGACTGATTCGTCGGCTCGTGAATTGGTTGTGGGCAGTAAGGTTCCGGTGCTCGTGGTCGATGAGGTCGAGATGCTGCCGGTCATCGGTGGGGTCCCGGATGTGGTGGTGGATCCGGGTGATGCGGCGTATGTGATCTATACGTCGGGTTCGACCGGGCGACCGAAGGGTGTGGTGGTCGAGCATCGGTCGTTGGGTGCGTATCTGGAGCGGGCCCGTGTGGTGTATCAGCCTGCGGTGTCGGGGTCGTCGTTGGTGCATTCGTCGTTGGCTTTCGATTTGACGGTGACGGCGTTGTGGTCGCCGTTGGTGTCGGGTGGTTGTGTGCATTTGGGGGTGTTGGACGATCGCGCGGATGTGGATGTGCGGCCTTCGTTGATGAAGGTCACGCCGTCGCATCTGCCGTTGTTGGAGGTGTTGCCTGAGGAGTTTTCGCCGTCCGAGTTGTTGGTGGTCGGTGGTGAGGCGTTGTCGGGTGAGTTGTTGGAGGGGTGGCGGGCGGCGCATCCGGATGTCGTGGTGGTGAATGCGTATGGTCCGACTGAGGCGACGGTGAATTGCTTGGATTATCGGGTGCCGTCGGGCGCATTGGTGGGTGCGGTTCCGGTGGGGCGTCCGTTCTGGAATTCGCGGGCGTATGTGTTGGATGCTGGGTTGGGTTTGGTGGCGCCGGGTGTTGTGGGTGAGCTGTATGTGGCGGGGTCGGTGTTGGCTCGTGGGTATCACGAGCGGGCGGGTCTGACATCGGAGCGGTTCGTGGCGGATCCGTTCGGTCCGTCGGGTGAGCGGATGTATCGGACGGGGGATCTGGCGCGGTGGAGCGCTGCGGGCGAGTTGGTATTCGCAGGTCGGGCGGATGATCAGGTCAAGGTGCGGGGGCATCGGATCGAGCCCGGTGAGATCGCGGCCCGGTTGTGCGAGCGGGTCGATGTTGTTCGAGCTGTGGTGGTGGTCCGTGAGGATGTCCCCGGCGATGTCCGCCTCGTTGCCTATGTTGTTCCCGCTGTTTCCGGATCTGCAGATGTCACGTCGTGGCGCAAGCACCTGGTTCAGGAGCTGCCGGAATATATGGTTCCGTCCGCTTTCGTCACGCTCGATGCGGTGCCGCTGACTACGAACGGCAAGCTGGATCGTGCGGCATTGCCTGTGCCGCAGCACATTGCGATCCGGTCGGGTCGAGCGCCGCGTTCACCCCGTGAGGAAATTCTGTGCGGGTTGTTCGTCGAGGTGTTGGGTGTATCGGCACCCACGATCGACGACAGTTTCTTCGATCTCGGCGGGCATTCCCTGCTCGCCACCCGGTTGGTCGCGCGGATCCGGAGCACGTTGTCGGTTGAATTGCCGATCCGCCAACTGTTCGAGACCCCGACCGTTGCCGGCCTCGCCGACGCCGTCGATGGTGCCGGGGAGTCCCGACCTCCCGTGATCGCGGTGCTGCCCCGGCCTGATCGGGTGCCGCTCTCGTTCGCTCAGCAACGCTTGTGGTTCCTGCAACAGTTCGAGGGCGGCTCGGCGACCTATAACACTTCGGTTGCCCTGCGGTTGCATGGCGACCTCGACATCGACGCGATGCGAGCTGCACTCGGTGATGTCGTGGCTCGTCATGAGAGTTTGCGCACGGTGTTCGCGGAGGACGCCGATGGACCGCATCAGGTCGTGCTGGACGCCAGTGACGATCGTGCCCGTCCCGTGGTCGACGTTCTGTCATCGAATCAAGACGAGGTGAAAGGGCTACTCGCCGAGGCAGTCTCGCATGTGTTCGACCTGTCTTCGGACATTCCGATCCGGGTTTGGTTGTTCACGGTGAGTGCAGACGAACACGTCCTGCTCTTGGTCGTGCACCATGTCGCAAGCGATGGGTGGTCGCGGGGCCCGATGGCCCGGGATTTGGCTGTGGCTTATGCCGCGCGGTGTGAGGGTGAGGCTCCGCAGTGGGCTTCGTTGCCTGTTCAGTACGCAGATTTCGCGTTGTGGCAGCGCTCGGTGCTGGGTGAAGAAGGCGATGTCGATGGGGTGCTGGCTGAGCAGTTGAAGTTTTGGGGGGAGCAGTTGGCGGACCTCCCCGAGGAACTGGATCTACCGACCGATCGCCCGCGGCCTGCTGTGGCCAGTTATCGGGGTGGTCGGGTGGTTTTCGGTATCGCACCGAGCGTCTGGGAGCGGGTCGGGGTCGTAGCTCGAGAGTGCCGAGCGACGCCGTTCATGGTGGTGCAGGCGGCGCTGGGAGTGGTGCTGTCGCGATCGGGTGCAGGGGCGGATGTGCCGGTGGGGACACCGATTGCCGGGCGTACCGATGATGCTCTCGACGATTTGGTCGGAGTTTTTTTGAATACGTTGGTATTGCGGACCGATGTCTCGGGAGATCCGTCGTTCCGGGAGCTGGTGGGGCGGGTTCGAGAGTCTGATCTGGCTGCGTTCGCTCACCAGGATGTGCCGTTCGAGCGGTTGGTGGAGGTGCTGAACCCGGAGCGGTCGTTGGCTCGGCATCCGCTGTTCCAGGTGATGCTCGCCCTCAACAACACCGATCTGCGCCAAGCGCTCGACAGCCTCGATGGCCTCCCCGATCTCACCGCCACAGTTCAACCGCTGACCTCAGGTCTCGCGAAGTTCGACCTTGGCATCGGCCTGGTGGACGACGCCCATGCCGGTGGGGCCTCCGGAGTCGTCGAGTACGCATGCGACTTGTTCGATGAGGTGACTGCGCGGTCGTTGGCTGATCGATTCGTGCGGGTGTTGGCCGAAGTGGTTTCCGATCCGGATGCGCAGATCGGGGCGGTCACGGTTCTGGACGACGCAGAGTTCGTGGAGTTGGTGGAGCGGTGGAACGACACGTCGGTGTCGGTGCCGGATCTGTCGGTGGTGGAAATGTTCGCGCGGCGAACGGCCATGTCGCCGGATTCGGCGGCTGTGGTGGTGGACGACGTGGTGGTCTCGTTCGCGGAGCTGGATGCGTGGTCGGATCGAGTGGCACGAGGTTTGGTGGCACGAGGAGCGGGTCCGGAGCGGTTGGTGGGTGTGGCAGTGCCGCGCACTGCGGGGTTGCCCGCTGCATTGTTGGGGGTGTTGAAATCCGGGGCGGGTTACTTGCCGTTGGATGTGGACTATCCGGCGGAGCGGCTGAGCTTCATGGTGGCGGATGCGGCCCCGCTGTTGGTTCTGACGGCCGATGGGACGGGTGATCGGTTGCCGGCGCTCGATGTGCCCGTGGTCGACCTCGCCGAGCTGGAGTTCATGGAACAGGACCGTGGTGACGGTCTCGAGTCGATGTGCAGTTGGCCTGAGTCGCCGGCGTATGTGATTTACACGTCCGGGTCGACCGGGCGACCGAAGGGTGTGGTGGTGCCCGGTGGCGCTTTCACCAACTTCTTGGTCGACATGGTGGACCGGTTCGGGTGGGGGCCGGGGGATCGGGTGTTGGCTGCGACGACGGTCGGGTTCGACATCGCGGGTCTGGAATTGTTCGGGCCCTTGGTATCCGGGGCGACCATGGTGCTCACGGATCGAGACACTGTGCGGGATCCGGACGCGGTGCGCGCGTTGATCGCCGGATCTGGGGTGACGGCAGTGCAGGCCACACCGAGTTGGTGGCGCGCGGTCGCCGGCTCCGGATCGGATGCGCTGAGCGGAATGCAGGTTCTGGTCGGTGGTGAGGCGTTGTCTGCGGAGTTGGCCGCGCGTCTGGTCGAGGCCGTAGGTCCGGTGGGTTCGGTGACGAATGTGTACGGGCCGACGGAGACCACGGTGTGGTCGGTGTCCGGTGGCGTCTCGGGTGCGGACGTTCCAGCGATCGGGTCACCGGTGGCGAACACGCAGGTATTCGTTCTGGACGCGGGTTTGCGGGTGGTTCCGGTAGGCGTGGCGGGTGAGTTGTATATCGCGGGAACGGGTGTGGCGAGGGGCTATCTGGGCCGGGCGGGTTTGACGTCGGAGCGATTTGTGGCGGATCCGTTCGGCACGGGTGGCCGGTTGTATCGCACGGGAGACGTGGTGCGGTGGAATCGGTTGGGGGAGTTGGTATTCGTCGGCCGGGTCGATGATCAGGTGAAGGTGCGGGGTCATCGAATCGAGTTGGGTGAGGTCGAGTCGTGTGTAGGTGAGTGCGACTCGGTGGGCGACGTTGTCGTGGTGGCACGGGAAGACGCGCCGGGTGATGTGCGGTTGGTGGCATATGTAGTGCCGGCGGCGGGGGTTGGCGGGGTTCCCGGGGTCGATGTGGGGATGTTGCGGGAATCGGTGCGGGGGCGATTGCCGGAGGTAATGGTGCCGTCGGCTTTCGTGGTGTTGGACGAGTTGCCGTTGACGCCGAATGGGAAATTGGATCGACGAGCTCTACCGGCTCCGGTGTGGGGTTCGGTGACCGGACGGGGTCCTCGGTCGCCGCGCGAGGAAATTCTGTGCGGATTGTTCGGTGAGGTTCTGGGTCTTGCTGCACCGTCGATCGATGAAAGTTTCTTCGAGCTGGGTGGTCATTCGCTGTTGGCGACGCGGTTGGTGTCGCGGGTGCGGGGTGTGTTGGGTGTCGAGTTGTCGATTCGGCAGTTGTTCGAGGCCCCGACGGTAGCGGGTGTGTCGGGGTTGCTGGACGGGTCGGAGTCGGCGCGGGTGCAGGTGCGGGCTGTGGTGCCGAGGCCGGTGACAGTGCCGTTGTCGGCGGCGCAGCGACGGTTGTGGTTCTTGTTCGGGTTCGACGGTCCCTCGGCGGTCTACAACGTGCCGTTGGTGCTGCGGCTGAGTGGTGAGTTGGATCGTGACGCATTGGATGCGGCGCTGGGCGATGTCGTCGGGCGGCACGAGGTGTTGCGGACGGTCATCACAGATGGCGACGACGGGCCGGTCCAGACGGTGCTCGAGCACTCGAGCACGAGGCTGACCATCGTCAGCTCCTCGGAGGCCGGGCTGGAGGAGGACCTGGCAGTAGCAACCCGTTACGGCTTCGACATCTCGGTGGAGACCCCGTTCCGAGCCACGTTGTTCGAGGTGGGTCCACACGAGCATGTGCTGCTCCTGCTCGCGCACCACATCGCGACCGATGCGTGGTCGACCGGTCCGCTGACCCGGGATCTGACCACGGCCTATGAAGCCCGACGGTCCGGAGAGGAGCCGGGGTGGGATCCGTTGCCGGTGCAGTACGCGGACTACGCGCTCTGGCAGGACACCGCCCTGGGCACCGCTGACGATCCGGACAGTGTTCTGGCTCGGCAGTTGGCGTACTGGCGCGAACGCCTCGCCGGGTCACCCGATGTCTTGGATCTGCCGACCGATCGGTCGCGGCCGGTGGTGTCGTCGCACCGTGGTGGCCGGGTGAGTTTCACGGTTCCGGCGGACTTGCATCGTGGTATCACCGAGTTGGCTCGTGAGCTTCAGGCGACACCGTTCATGGTGGTGCAGGCGGCGGTGTCCACCATGCTTTACCGGAGTGGTGCGGGCACCGATATTCCCATCGGAGTCCCCATCGCTGGACGCACCGACGACGCACTCGACGACCTGATCGGCTTCTTCGTCAACACACTCGTGCTCCGCACGGACCTCTCGGGCGACCCGACCTTCCGGCAACTCCTCGATCGGATCCGCACGACAGACCTCGACGCATACGCACACCAGGACGTGCCGTTCGAGCGGGTCGTCGAAGCACTCAACCCGGAAAGATCCACAGGCCGCCACCCACTGTTCCGAGTAATGGTCGCTCACAACGGCGATGACCCCAGTGCTACTACTGCGGGCCGCGTCGAAGGTCTAGAGATTGCTTCGATGCCCGGTCCTGGTGAATCGTCGAAATTCGACCTCTCCTTCCGCTTTTCCGAAAGTGTCACCGGCTTGCGCGGGGTACTCGATTACAGCACTGATTTGTTTGATCGGGCGACGGTGGACCGGATGGCGGGGCAGTTGCTTGCTGTGTTGGGTGCTGTTGTGGTCGATCCGGATGTTTCGGTTGGTGCGGTCGATGTTGTGGGTGCTGGTGGGCGGGCCGAGTTGTTGGGTTGGGGTTCGGGTGAGCGGCGGGTTGTTCGGGGTGTGTTGTTGCCGCAGTTGGTGGCGGAGCAGGTAGTGGCGACGCCGTCGGCGGTGGCGGTGGTGGATGGTTCGGTTTCGGTGACGTATGCGGAGTTGGACGTTCGGGTGGATCGGTTGGCCCGGGTGTTGCGTGATCGCGGTGTGGGGCGTGGTGATCGTGTCGCCGTTGTGTTGCCGGCGACGTTGGGTGCTGTGGTTGCGATGTTGGCGGTGTTGCGTCGTGGGGCGGCGTATGTGCCGGTGGATGTCGATCATCCGGCGGAGCGGGTGTCGTTCGTGCTGGGTGATGCCGCTCCGGTGGTGGTGGTGACTGATTCGTCGGCTCGTGAATTGGTTGTGGGCAGTAAGGTTCCGGTGCTCGTGGTCGATGAGGTCGAGATGCTGCCGGTCATCGGTGGGGTCCCGGATGTGGTGGTGGATCCGGGTGATGCGGCGTATGTGATCTATACGTCGGGTTCGACCGGGCGACCGAAGGGTGTGGTGGTCGAGCATCGGTCGTTGGGTGCGTATCTGGAGCGGGCCCGTGTGGTGTATCAGCCTGCGGTGTCGGGGTCGTCGTTGGTGCATTCGTCGTTGGCTTTCGATTTGACGGTGACGGCGTTGTGGTCGCCGTTGGTGTCGGGTGGTTGTGTGCATTTGGGGGTGTTGGACGATCGCGCGGATGTGGATGTGCGGCCTTCGTTGATGAAGGTCACGCCGTCGCATCTGCCGTTGTTGGAGGTGTTGCCTGAGGAGTTTTCGCCGTCCGAGTTGTTGGTGGTCGGTGGTGAGGCGTTGTCGGGTGAGTTGTTGGAGGGGTGGCGGGCGGCGCATCCGGATGTCGTGGTGGTGAATGCGTATGGTCCGACTGAGGCGACGGTGAATTGCTTGGATTATCGGGTGCCGTCGGGCGCATTGGTGGGTGCGGTTCCGGTGGGGCGTCCGTTCTGGAATTCGCGGGCGTATGTGTTGGATGCTGGGTTGGGTTTGGTGGCGCCGGGTGTTGTGGGTGAGCTGTATGTGGCGGGGTCGGTGTTGGCTCGTGGGTATCACGAGCGGGCGGGTCTGACATCGGAGCGGTTCGTGGCGGATCCGTTCGGTCCGTCGGGTGAGCGGATGTATCGGACGGGGGATCTGGCGCGGTGGAGCGCTGCGGGCGAGTTGGTATTCGCAGGTCGGGCGGATGATCAGGTCAAGGTGCGGGGGCATCGGATCGAGCCCGGTGAGATCGCGGCCCGGTTGTGCGAGCGGGTCGATGTTGTTCGAGCTGTGGTGGTGGTCCGTGAGGATGTCCCCGGCGATGTCCGCCTCGTTGCCTATGTTGTTCCCGCTGTTTCCGGATCTGCAGATGTCACGTCGTGGCGCAAGCACCTGGTTCAGGAGCTGCCGGAATATATGGTTCCGTCCGCTTTCGTCACGCTCGATGCGGTGCCGCTGACTACGAACGGCAAGCTGGATCGTGCGGCATTGCCTGTGCCGCAGCACATTGCGATCCGGTCGGGTCGAGCGCCGCGTTCACCCCGTGAGGAAATTCTGTGCGGGTTGTTCGTCGAGGTGTTGGGTGTATCGGCACCCACGATCGACGACAGTTTCTTCGATCTCGGCGGGCATTCCCTGCTCGCCACCCGGTTGGTCGCGCGGATCCGGAGCACGTTGTCGGTTGAATTGCCGATCCGCCAACTGTTCGAGACCCCGACCGTTGCCGGCCTCGCCGACGCCGTCGATGGTGCCGGGGAGTCCCGACCTCCCGTGATCGCGGTGCTGCCCCGGCCTGATCGGGTGCCGCTCTCGTTCGCTCAGCAACGCTTGTGGTTCCTGCAACAGTTCGAGGGCGGCTCGGCGACCTATAACACTTCGGTTGCCCTGCGGTTGCATGGCGACCTCGACATCGACGCGATGCGAGCTGCACTCGGTGATGTCGTGGCTCGTCATGAGAGTTTGCGCACGGTGTTCGCGGAGGACGCCGATGGACCGCATCAGGTCGTGCTGGACGCCAGTGACGATCGTGCCCGTCCCGTGGTCGACGTTCTGTCATCGAATCAAGACGAGGTGAAAGGGCTACTCGCCGAGGCAGTCTCGCATGTGTTCGACCTGTCTTCGGACATTCCGATCCGGGTTTGGTTGTTCACGGTGAGTGCAGACGAACACGTCCTGCTCTTGGTCGTGCACCATGTCGCAAGCGATGGGTGGTCGCGGGGCCCGATGGCCCGGGATTTGGCTGTGGCTTATGCCGCGCGGTGTGAGGGTGAGGCTCCGCAGTGGGCTTCGTTGCCTGTTCAGTACGCAGATTTCGCGTTGTGGCAGCGCTCGGTGCTGGGTGAAGAAGGCGATGTCGATGGGGTGCTGGCTGAGCAGTTGAAGTTTTGGGGGGAGCAGTTGGCGGACCTCCCCGAGGAACTGGATCTACCGACCGATCGCCCGCGGCCTGCTGTGGCCAGTTATCGGGGTGGTCGGGTGGTTTTCGGTATCGCACCGAGCGTCTGGGAGCGGGTCGGGGTCGTAGCTCGAGAGTGCCGAGCGACGCCGTTCATGGTGGTGCAGGCGGCGCTGGGAGTGGTGCTGTCGCGATCGGGTGCAGGGGCGGATGTGCCGGTGGGGACACCGATTGCCGGGCGTACCGATGATGCTCTCGACGATTTGGTCGGAGTTTTTTTGAATACGTTGGTATTGCGGACCGATGTCTCGGGAGATCCGTCGTTCCGGGAGCTGGTGGGGCGGGTTCGAGAGTCTGATCTGGCTGCGTTCGCTCACCAGGATGTGCCGTTCGAGCGGTTGGTGGAGGTGCTGAACCCGGAGCGGTCGTTGGCTCGGCATCCGCTGTTCCAGGTGATGCTCGCCCTCAACAACACCGATCTGCGCCAAGCGCTCGACAGCCTCGATGGCCTCCCCGATCTCACCGCCACAGTTCAACCGCTGACCTCAGGTCTCGCGAAGTTCGACCTTGGCATCGGCCTGGTGGACGACGCCCATGCCGGTGGGGCCTCCGGAGTCGTCGAGTACGCATGCGACTTGTTCGATGAGGTGACTGCGCGGTCGTTGGCTGATCGATTCGTGCGGGTGTTGGCCGAAGTGGTTTCCGATCCGGATGCGCAGATCGGGGCGGTCACGGTTCTGGACGACGCAGAGTTCGTGGAGTTGGTGGAGCGGTGGAACGACACGTCGGTGTCGGTGCCGGATCTGTCGGTGGTGGAAATGTTCGCGCGGCGAACGGCCATGTCGCCGGATTCGGCGGCTGTGGTGGTGGACGACGTGGTGGTCTCGTTCGCGGAGCTGGATGCGTGGTCGGATCGAGTGGCACGAGGTTTGGTGGCACGAGGAGCGGGTCCGGAGCGGTTGGTGGGTGTGGCAGTGCCGCGCACTGCGGGGTTGCCCGCTGCATTGTTGGGGGTGTTGAAATCCGGGGCGGGTTACTTGCCGTTGGATGTGGACTATCCGGCGGAGCGGCTGAGCTTCATGGTGGCGGATGCGGCCCCGCTGTTGGTTCTGACGGCCGATGGGACGGGTGATCGGTTGCCGGCGCTCGATGTGCCCGTGGTCGACCTCGCCGAGCTGGAGTTCATGGAACAGGACCGTGGTGACGGTCTCGAGTCGATGTGCAGTTGGCCTGAGTCGCCGGCGTATGTGATTTACACGTCCGGGTCGACCGGGCGACCGAAGGGTGTGGTGGTGCCCGGTGGCGCTTTCACCAACTTCTTGGTCGACATGGTGGACCGGTTCGGGTGGGGGCCGGGGGATCGGGTGTTGGCTGCGACGACGGTCGGGTTCGACATCGCGGGTCTGGAATTGTTCGGGCCCTTGGTATCCGGGGCGACCATGGTGCTCACGGATCGAGACACTGTGCGGGATCCGGACGCGGTGCGCGCGTTGATCGCCGGATCTGGGGTGACGGCAGTGCAGGCCACACCGAGTTGGTGGCGCGCGGTCGCCGGCTCCGGATCGGATGCGCTGAGCGGAATGCAGGTTCTGGTCGGTGGTGAGGCGTTGTCTGCGGAGTTGGCCGCGCGTCTGGTCGAGGCCGTAGGTCCGGTGGGTTCGGTGACGAATGTGTACGGGCCGACGGAGACCACGGTGTGGTCGGTGTCCGGTGGCGTCTCGGGTGCGGACGTTCCAGCGATCGGGTCACCGGTGGCGAACACGCAGGTATTCGTTCTGGACGCGGGTTTGCGGGTGGTTCCGGTAGGCGTGGCGGGTGAGTTGTATATCGCGGGAACGGGTGTGGCGAGGGGCTATCTGGGCCGGGCGGGTTTGACGTCGGAGCGATTTGTGGCGGATCCGTTCGGCACGGGTGGCCGGTTGTATCGCACGGGAGACGTGGTGCGGTGGAATCGGTTGGGGGAGTTGGTATTCGTCGGCCGGGTCGATGATCAGGTGAAGGTGCGGGGTCATCGAATCGAGTTGGGTGAGGTCGAGTCGTGTGTAGGTGAGTGCGACTCGGTGGGCGACGTTGTCGTGGTGGCACGGGAAGACGCGCCGGGTGATGTGCGGTTGGTGGCATATGTAGTGCCGGCGGCGGGGGTTGGCGGGGTTCCCGGGGTCGATGTGGGGATGTTGCGGGAATCGGTGCGGGGGCGATTGCCGGAGGTAATGGTGCCGTCGGCTTTCGTGGTGTTGGACGAGTTGCCGTTGACGCCGAATGGGAAATTGGATCGACGAGCTCTACCGGCTCCGGTGTGGGGTTCGGTGACCGGACGGGGTCCTCGGTCGCCGCGCGAGGAAATTCTGTGCGGATTGTTCGGTGAGGTTCTGGGTCTTGCTGCACCGTCGATCGATGAAAGTTTCTTCGAGCTGGGTGGTCATTCGCTGTTGGCGACGCGGTTGGTGTCGCGGGTGCGGGGTGTGTTGGGTGTCGAGTTGTCGATTCGGCAGTTGTTCGAGGCCCCGACGGTAGCGGGTGTGTCGGGGTTGCTGGACGGGTCGGAGTCGGCGCGGGTGCAGGTGCGGGCTGTGGTGCCGAGGCCGGTGACAGTGCCGTTGTCGGCGGCGCAGCGACGGTTGTGGTTCTTGTTCGGGTTCGACGGTCCCTCGGCGGTCTACAACGTGCCGTTGGTGCTGCGGCTGAGTGGTGAGTTGGATCGTGACGCATTGGATGCGGCGCTGGGCGATGTCGTCGGGCGGCACGAGGTGTTGCGGACGGTCATCACAGATGGCGACGACGGGCCGGTCCAGACGGTGCTCGAGCACTCGAGCACGAGGCTGACCATCGTCAGCTCCTCGGAGGCCGGGCTGGAGGAGGACCTGGCAGTAGCAACCCGTTACGGCTTCGACATCTCGGTGGAGACCCCGTTCCGAGCCACGTTGTTCGAGGTGGGTCCACACGAGCATGTGCTGCTCCTGCTCGCGCACCACATCGCGACCGATGCGTGGTCGACCGGTCCGCTGACCCGGGATCTGACCACGGCCTATGAAGCCCGACGGTCCGGAGAGGAGCCGGGGTGGGATCCGTTGCCGGTGCAGTACGCGGACTACGCGCTCTGGCAGGACACCGCCCTGGGCACCGCTGACGATCCGGACAGTGTTCTGGCTCGGCAGTTGGCGTACTGGCGCGAACGCCTCGCCGGGTCACCCGAGGAACTGACCCTACCCACCAGCCGTACTCGTCCCGCGATGGCAACCGAACGCGGTGGTCGGGTTGCCATAGACATTCCTGATGCGCTGCGACGTGCCGTACACACTCTGGCTCAAAGCTCTGGAACCAGCACCTTCATGGTCATGCAGGCGGCGGTGTCCACCATGCTTTACCGGAGTGGTGCGGGCACCGATATTCCCATCGGAGTCCCCATCGCTGGACGCACCGACGACGCACTCGACGACCTGATCGGCTTCTTCGTCAACACACTCGTGCTCCGCACGGACCTCTCGGGCGACCCGACCTTCCGGCAACTCCTCGATCGGATCCGCACGACAGACCTCGACGCATACGCACACCAGGACGTGCCGTTCGAGCGGGTCGTCGAAGCACTCAACCCGGAAAGATCCACAGGCCGCCACCCACTGTTCCAAGTTGCGTTGACCTACGACAACCTCCGCACAACCGAGACCGAACGCGTCTCAGAGCCGATCGGCCTGACGGTGACCGGACTGTCGACCGAGGTTGAGTTCGCCAAGTTCGACCTGTCGTTCGAGCTGCGCGAACGTCCGGATGGGATTCGGGCCGAGCTGGAGTTCAGCCTCGACCTGTTCGATCGCGACATGGCCCGGTCGCTCGCCGAGCGTTTCGTCCGAGTGTTGGAAGGGGCTGTCACACGCCCCGATACACCCGTGAACGATGTCGAGATACTCGGTGACGAGGAACACGAGCTGGTGGTCTCCACATGGAACACCACCTCCGAGTCTTTCCCGGCCGATCGGTCGATCCCGGCGCTCTTCGCCGATCAGGTGGCGCGGGATCGGGACGCCGTCGCACTCACACTCGGTTCCACTCAACTCAGTTACGCCGAACTGGACTCCTGGACCAATCGACTTGCCCAGGAGTTGATCGGTCTTGGAGTCGTTGCGGAGAGCCGCGTCGCGATTCTCATGGAACGCTCGTTCGACATGGTGGCTTCGGCCCTGGCAGTGCTCAAAGCGGGCGGAACATACGTGCCACTTGACCCTGAACAGCCTGAAAGCCGAACACTCTGGGTCCTTCGAGACACCGAGACGGTAGTGCTGCTCACCGATCGCGTCGCTGCGGATCTGCCTGCCGATTTGGACGTAACAGTTGTCCATCCAGCGGATACCCGCTCCGGCTCGCCGGTCAGTCCACCCCCGGTGTCTGTCCGACCCGAGCAGCTCGTCTACGTGATGCACACCTCGGGTTCGACCGGCCTTCCGAAAGGCGTCGCAAACACCCACCGCAACATTGCTCACCTCGCGGTGAACCGGTACTGGTGCCGAGGAAATCACGACCGGGTGCTGATGCATTCTCCGTTCGCCTTCGATGCTTCGACGTTCGAAATGTGGGTGCCGCTGCTCAACGGCGGCCGGGTTGTCGTCGCACGGCCGGGTCGACTCGCCGTACACGACCTTGCAGAAGAGATCACGGCGGGCGGAATCAGCGGACTGTTTGTCAGTGCCGGGCTCTTCCGAGTGCTCGCCGATGAACACCCCGGTTGCTTCTCAGAGGTTCGGGAAGTGTGGGCGGGCGGCGACGTCGTCTCCCCGATTGCGGTCGGCCGAGTCCTGGAGGCCTGCCCCGACACCGTGGTGGCAAACGAGTACGGCCCAACCGAGACCACCGTGTTCTCTTCGGTCAACCAGATGCGTGCGGGAACAGATGTACCCGCCATCGTGCCGATTGGTAGACCACTCTGGAACACCACCACCTTTGTCCTGGACAACTCACTTCGCCCGGTGTCGCCCGGTGTGTTCGGCGAGCTGTATATCGGTGGTGCCGGGCTCGCCCGCGGATACTTGGGCCGCCCCGCGCTGACAGCAGACCGGTTCATCGCAAACCCATTTGGCTCCGGTAACCGCCTTTACCGAACCGGCGACATCGTGCGTTGGTTGCCCTCTGGGATGCTGGAGTTCGGCGGTCGCCGGGACGACCAGGTGAAGCTGCGCGGCTTCCGGGTCGAGCTGGGCGAGGTCGAGAGTGCACTCGCTAGCCACCCGCAAGTCGGGGACGCCACTGTGGTGCTGAGAGAGGACCACCCGGGTGCCAAGCGGCTCGTGGCGTACGTCGTGGCAAGCAGTGTCCCCGACCTACGGGAGTACCTAGCTACCCGTCTTCCGGCGTTCATGGTGCCCAGCGAGTTCGTCTTGCTGGACGCTCTACCCCTCACACGAAACGGCAAGCTCGATCGCGCTGCGTTACCGGCTCCGGATTACGCGGTGCGGACCGCGACCGACCGCAGACCGCGGTCCGCGCGCGAGACGACCCTGGCAGGGCTTTTCGCCGAAGTGCTGGGGTTGACCGAGGTGGGGATCGATGACGGCTTCTTCGACCTCGGCGGTGACAGCATCATGTCCATCCAGCTAGTGAGTCGAGCACGCCGGGCTGGTCTGGTCCTTTCCATTCGGGACATATTCGAACACCGCACCGTAGCGCGACTGGCCACGATCCTTTCTGATACGGCCGCGGAGCGGGCCGAAGGCCCCGGGTCCGCACTCGGTGCGATGCCCCTGACTCCAGTCATGCACTGGACGCTGGGCAGGGGAGGGCCTGTTGACCAAATCAACCAGTCACGATTGCTCAGCGTGCCTGCCGAACTGGATGAACGACACCTTGCCGGAGCCGTGCAGCGCCTGCTGGATCACCATGACGCCCTGCGCGCGACACTCCTGGACGACGCCGGCGGGTTGCACATCTCCGATCCGGGCTCGATCGAGGCCTCCCAGATGGTTACGCATGTCGACGCCACTGGACTTCCCGGCGAAGCACTGCGGACGACGGTGGCCGAGCACACCGCTGAGGCCCGCGACCGTCTCGCGCCGCGCGAGGGTCGGATGCTTGCCGCCGTCTTGTTCGATCGTGGACCCGATTGCACCGGGCTGGTCCTGCTGATCGTGCACCACTTCGTCGTAGACGGGGTGTCATGGCGGATCCTCATTCCAGATCTGGTCGAATCCGCGCGGTCGGCGTTGGCTGGACGAGCGGCCGATTTGTATCCAGTGGGTACCTCGGTGCGGCAGTGGGCGTTACGGCTGATCGAGGCTTCTACCGCGCCGGCTCGCCGTGACGAGGTTCCGCATTGGATGCATACGCTTTCCCGTGAAGCCGAGCGCTCCATCGGGTCAGGCCCGTTGAATCCAGCTCTCGACACCCAGGCCTCTGCGGGGCACCTCACGCTGGAGCTGCCGACCATGATCACCGAGCAGCTGCTCACCTCCGTGCCGGCGGCCTATCACGCAGATATCAACGACGTGCTGCTCACCGCGTTTCTGTTGGCCGTTGCTGACCGTCCCGGCGCCCGCGACGACTCGGCGCTCTTGCATCTCGAGGGCCACGGTCGGGCAGAGGACTTTGCCGGTGACGTGGATCTGGGTAACACAGTCGGATGGTTCACCTCGGTGCATCCAGTCCGGCTCAGCATCGGCGGCGTAGACCGGGCCGAGGCATGGGCGGGCGGCGCAGCCGCCGGCACGTTGCTGAAGCGAGTGAAGGAGCAATTGCGAGCAGTACCCGACCGCGGCATGGGGTACGGGTTGTTGCGTTACCTCAACGCGCACACCAGTCCGGCATTCCAGGGACTGCCGGACCCTGAACTGGGATTCAACTATCTGGGTCGATTCACGGTCGGCTCGGTGGGCCCGACATCCGACCCCATAGACATCCCTGCGTGGACCGATCTCGGCGGCGCGGCCGGTGCCGGAGCTGTCGACCCTAGACAAGCTTTGGGGCACGTAGTCGAGCTCAACGCTCGCACCAACGACGGTCCCGATGGCCCCGTGCTGCGAGCGACCTGGACGTGGGCCCGTCGACTCGTGGACGAAGACGTGGTGGAGACAGTGGCAAATGCCTGGTTCCGCGCGCTGACCGCTCTTGTCGACCATGTCAGGCACGGGGCGTCCGGCGGGCTCACCCCGTCGGACGTCGGTCTGATTCTGCTGGACCAAAGCGAAATCGACCATCTCGAAGCAGATTGGGAGGACGAGGAATGAGCCGCTCTGGGGTGCAGGACATTCTGCCGCTGTCGCCGCTACAGGAGGGGCTGCTGTTCCTCAGCGTCTTCGACGAATCGGCTCCCGATGCGTACGCGGTTCAGCAGTCGTTCTCCCTGGAGGGCGAGCTGGATGCCGTCGCCCTGCGAGCGGCGGCCGAGTCACTGCTCACTCGTCACTCGAACCTACGTGTAGCGTTCCGCCACCACGGGGTGAAGCAGCCCGTGCAGATCGTCCCGAAAGCGGTGACGGTGTCATGGACCGATGTGGACCTCTCCGGGCTATTCGGTCAGAACCAAGCTGCCGAGATCGAGCGTGTTATGGCGGACGACCGCGCGAAACGGTTCGACCTGGCGCGGCCACCTTTGATCAGGTTCATGCTTATCCGGCTGGCTGCCGACCGGTACTGGTTCGTTCTGACAAACCATCACATTCTGCTCGACGGCTGGTCCAAGCCGCTTCTTGTGCGAGAGCTGTTCCAGCTCTACCTGCAACGCGGAGACACCCGAGGACTGCCCGATGTACGCCCATTTCGGGACTATTTGGCCTGGTTGGCCGGCCGCGATCGAGGTGAGGCCAGACAGGCTTGGTCCGACCACCTCACCGGGCTTGCGGATCCGACACTGGTGGCTGGGGGTCGCACAGGTGCCATCAGCATGGGCGTGGAAAGGGTGGAACACGAGCTCGACGAAGCAGCGACGGGCGCGCTGACCCGAAAGGCAAGAGAGCTCGGCCTGACCTTGAACACCATTGTCCAGGGCGCTTGGGCCATCGCGCTGGCCCGGCTAGTGGGCCGCGACGATGTCGTTTTCGGTGTGACGGTGTCGGGTCGCCCTCCAGAGCTGCCGGGGATCGAGACAATGGTTGGCCTGTTCATCAACACAGTGCCGATGCGAGTGAGTCTGCGCCCCGCCGAGTCGCTCACCGAGCTGCTGGCACGGTTACAGGACGAACAGTCTCGGATGTCAGCTCACCAGCACTTGGGGCTTGGAGAAATTCAGCAATTGGCCGGCCACGGCGAGCTGTTCGACACCTCGATGGTCTTCGAGAACTACCCTGTCGATGTGGCAGGTCCGCCGCCGAACGGCGCGGACCATGGGTTACGTATCGTCGGACGACGCAATGCCGACGGCACCCATTACCCCCTCACTCTCGTCGCAGTCGCCCGCCGGAATGTCCACCTGCGGCTTGATATTCGCCCGAGCGTCGTCGACCCGGCCATCGCCAAGACAGTGCTGCGCCGATTCCTCGCAGTACTGCAGGAGTTCACAGAGAACCCCACGCGATCGGTGCGCCACCTCGAGCTCCTTGCACCCGACGAGACTGCGGCAATCATCGAGGCGTCCACAGGAGCTCCGGGCCGCCAACCCGCAACACTGCCGTCGCTGTTCGACGAATGCGTTCGGCGTGTTCCGAATGGTGTCGCCGTCGTCGCGGGCGGTAACTCGCTGACCTACGCCGAGCTCGACGGGCAAGCACGCCATCTTGCATCACGGCTCGTTGAGTGCGGGGTCGGGCCGGAAGCCAGGGTCGGGCTGTTGGCCGACCGGTCCGTCGAACTCGTCGTCGCGACACTCGGCGTGGCCATGGCGGGAGGTGCCTACGTGCCCCTTCATCCGAATGATCCCGTCGAGCGCATGAGGCTCATCGTCGAAGAGACCGGGGCGCTGCTTGTACTAACGGACGCCGCAAACGGTGAGAAGGCGGCATGCGTCGGCGCGCCGATCCTTGGTCTGGAGGACCGGTGCTCCCCCGACGAGCAGCCCAGGTTCGTAACCGAGTCGACGGTGCGGCCCGACAACCTTGCGTACGTCATGTACACCTCGGGCTCCAGCGGACGCCCCAAGGGAGTAGCGGTGACTCACCGCGATGTCGCAGCCCTCGCCCGAGACCGGTGCTGGAATCCGGAGGTACAACGGAGGGTCTTGCTTCATGCACCACATGCCTTCGACGCCGCCACCTACGAGTTCTGGGTGCCGATACTGTCGGGCGGCACACTGGTCGTCGCCCCACCCGGCGAACTGAGCGTGCGAGAGTTGTCCGAACTGATCACCGGATCCGGGGTGACTGCGTTATGGCTCACAGCGGGGCTCTTCGGCCTGGTCGCTGACGAGGCCCCAGAATCCTTCCTCGGGGTTCACGAGGTCTGGACCGGGGGCGATGTCGTTGCCACTGACGCAATCTCGAAGGTACGGAGCGCGTGCCCGTCGACGACCGTCGTGGACGGATACGGCCCCACCGAAACCACGACGTTTGCGCTCCGTCACGCACTACCGCCGACCCAGCCGGTCCCGGCGATCATGCCGATCGGTCGGCCGCTCGATGGTATGCGCACCCTAGTTCTCGATACGTCGCTGAGGCTTGTGGATCCAGGCTTCGTGGGTGAGCTCTACATCGCAGGTGACGGTGTGGCGCGCGGCTATCTCGGTCGGCCAGACCGTACGGCCGAGCGCTTCGTTGCGGACCCCTTCGGCGCGCCAGGAGAGCGAATGTACCGCACTGGTGACCTGGTGCGCCGCGACGCCGACGGCACCCTTGCTTACGTCGGACGCGGTGACAGACAGGTGAAGCTGCGGGGGTTCCGTGTGGAGCTGGGTGAAGTGGAGGCAGCCGTCGCTGCCGAGCCGGGTGTGGCACGTGTCACGGTATTGGCTCGAGAGGATCGGCAAGGGGATCGACGACTGGTCGCCTATGTCGTCGGCGATCCCGACGTCACGGTGGGCCTCGGCGCTCGCTTGGCCGCTCGCTTGCCCGGCTATCTGGTACCGGCCGCGTTCGTTGCCCTCGCGACGTTCCCTCTGACCCGTAACGGAAAGCTGGATGTCTCTGCACTGCCCGCCCCCAGCGAAATTGCACGGCCTGCTGGACGCGCGCCCCGTGACCCACGCGAAGAGATTCTGTGTGTTCTGTTCGCGGCCGTGTTGGGGATCCCGGCTGTCGATATTGACGACGACTTTTTCGCCTGCGGCGGGCACTCTCTGCTCGCGACGCGTTTGGTCAGCCGCATCCGATCTGCTCTGGGAGTAGAGATCAGCATCCGGCAGCTTTTCGAGACCCCGACTGTAGCGTCGCTGGGCCCGGCGCTGGACATCGAACGGAGCGACCGGAAACCGCTTGTCGGGGCGATGCCACGGCCCGAGCGGGTGCCGGCGTCGTACGCGCAGCGCAGACTTTTGTTTCTTGACCAGATCGACAACGGGGCAGCGGCATACACAATTCCGCTTGCGGTGCGGCTGACCGGTCTGCTCGATGTCGACGCACTTCGTTGTGCGCTGGGCGATGTTGTGGAGCGGCACGAGAGCCTGCGCACCGTGTTCGTCGTCGAGGGCGACCAGTCTCACCAGGTCGTGCTCAGTAGCGCGGCGAGCCGTCCCAGACTTGAGGTCACCGCTATCGCCCCTGACGCGGTGGACCGTGAGGTCGCTGACGTGGCCCGACACCGATTCGACCTCAGTGCCGAACCGCCTATGCGCGCCCATCTGTTCACACTCGGTCCGGACGAACAGGTGCTCCTTGTGCTCGTGCACCACATCGCAGGTGATGGCTGGTCGGTGCCAGTACTCGCCCGTGATCTCGGGGCGGCGTACCAAGCGCGCCTGGAAGGCAAGGCACCCGCTTGGGACCCACTCCCCGTTCAGTACGCCGACTACGCATTGTGGCAGCGGGCCTTGCTGGGTACCGAGGACGATACGAGCAGTACCGTTGCCCGGCAGCTCACGTACTGGCGCGAGCAGCTGGCGGCCCTGCCCACGGAGCTACAGCTACCCGCCGACCGAGTCCGACCTGCGGTAGCGACTCATCGCGGCGGGGTGGTGCGCTTCGAGATCGAACCGGCGTTACATCGAAGGATCATCGCCTATTCCGCCGAGTGCAACGCGAGCCCTTTCATGGTGATGCAGGCGTTGGTCGCGGCGCTGTTGTCACAGTTGGGTGCCGGAGATGATATTCCGCTGGGCACCCCGATCGCTGGGCGCACGGACGAAGCACTCGATGACTTGGTGGGCTTTTTCGTCAACACACTGGTACTGCGTACGGACTGTTCGTCCGCACCGAGCCTGCGAGAGCTGGTGGCCCGGGTGCGGGCGACCGACCTGGCCGCCTATGACAATCAGGACGTGCCGTTCGAGCGACTTGTCGAGCTGCTCAATCCAGAGCGTTCACTGGCCAGGCATCCATTGTTCCAGGTGATGTTGACGTTCAACAATACCGCTGATCTCGGCCGGAAGTCGGGGTTCATGCTGGCTGGATTGCGGACACATGCGGTGAACGCGGAATCACGCTCTGCCAAGTTCGACCTCATGTTCGCCTTCTCCGATCGGCAGGAGGACGGCGGTCTCGGTGCCGGGCTGGAGTACAGCAGCGATCTGTTCGACGAGGACACCGCCAGGTCGCTGGTTCAGCGACTGTTGCGACTCGCGGAGCGTGCCCTCGCTGAGCCCGACAGACCCCTCGGTGAGCTCGATATTCTCAGCGCTGAAGAGCAAGAGTTGCTTGCCGTGACCTGGCAGGGGCCGGTCCATCAGCATCCAATGACCACCCTGCCCGAGCTGTTCGATACGCAGGTGATCAGCTGCCCGGACGCTGTGGCCGTGGTCGACGGATCCGTCAGGCTGACATATGGGGAGTTGGCCCGCCGGTCGCGGCGACTCGCCCGCACCCTCATCGGCCAGGGCATCGGACCGGAATCCCTTGTGGCGGTGGCATTGCCACGTTCGGCCATGTTGGTGACCGCCCTGGTCGCCATACTCGAGGCCGGTGCGGTCTACGTGCCCCTCGACCCGGAGTATCCGGCCGCTCGTATCGAGCTGATGTTGGCAGAGACAAAGCCGTCGATTGTGCTGACATCGGCCGAGCTTGCCGAGCGTATTCCGCTGCGCGACGTGAAGTGGATGGACGTGTGTGATCTCGGGTCGCATCCCACTGATCCGGACGGCGACTCCGAAGAGGTAACCGGGCCCGTCAGCGACGCGGAGCGCACTGCGATTCTTCGTCCGTCGCACCCTGCTTACGTGATCTACACCTCGGGTTCGACCGGCCGGCCCAAGGGCATCACGATGACCGCGTCGGCGGTCCTCAATCTTCTGACATGGCACGCCGAGGCAGTGCCCGCCGTTCCGGGATCGCTAGTCGCCCAGTTCACAGCAGTGAGTTTCGACGTCTCGGTCCAGGAGATCTTGTCCTCGGTCTTGTTCGGTAAGACGCTTGTCTCCTGCCCTGAGGATGTCCGCCGCGATCCCCCGGTCTTCGTCAGCTGGCTCGCAGATACCGGAGTCAACGAGCTGTATTCGCCAACAGTCGTGATCGAGGCACTGGCTCGAGCGGCCGAGGCCGCCGGCACTGCATTACCCGCTTTGACGACAGTGGCCCAAGCTGGAGAGGCGCTGACGGTTAGCCCATTGCTTCGGCGGTGGGTCGCTGCAGTCCCGGACAGACGCTTGCACAACCATTACGGTCCGGCGGAGACGCATGTCGTGACGGCAACCGCGTTGGCGGCCGACGTGGATTTGTGGTCCGCGGTCCCGTCAATCGGCCAACCGGTGTGCCACAGTTTGATTCACGTACTCGACGAACGGCTGCGAAGGGTGCCCCCTGGGGTTACCGGTGAGCTGTATGTAGCAGGTGCTGGTCTAGCACGCGGCTATTTGAATCAAGCGGCGCGTACCGGCGAACGGTTCGTGGCCGACCCGTTCGGGTTGCCGGGCACGCGTATGTATCGGACCGGGGACCTCGCTCGTTGGACTCGTGCCGGCGAGTTGGACTTCCTCGGACGGGCTGACGATCAGGTCAAAGTTCGCGGCTTCCGGATCGAGTTGGGTGAGGTCGAGTCAGTGCTTTCTCAGCACCCCGATGTGGCGTCCGTACGCGTCGTTGTGGATGCCGGCTCACGACTTATCGCCTACGTCGTGCCGACCGGAGAAGCTCCCGAACCGTCAACTCTGCGCAAGCATGTGGGGCAGTCTCTGCCTGAACACATGGTGCCCGCAGCGTACGTTTCGTTGGATGAGCTGCCGCTGAACTCCAACGGCAAGCTGGATCGCCGGGCGTTGCCGGCCCCCGACCGAGAGCCGGCCACTGCGCGACGAGGTCCGCGCGACCATAGGGAAGCGGTCGTGGCACGCCTGTTCGGAGAGGTACTCGGCCTGGCCACCATCGGTATCGACGAGGATTTCTTCGAACTCGGTGGTCACTCATTCCTCGCGGCTGCACTGATCGGGCGGATTCGGGTCGAGCTTGGAATCCACTTACCAGTCCGCCGGATCTTCGAGGCTCGAACCGTGGAGATGCTGGCAGCATCCTTCGAAGACAACAGCACTGTCGGCGATGCGCACGGTGTACTTCTGCCCCTGCGTGCAGCCGGAACAGCCACCCCGATCTTCTGCGTGCATCCCGGCGCTGGTTACGGCTGGTGCTACGCGCGACTACTTGCCCATCTCGATACCGATGTCCCGCTTTACGGGCTGCAGGCCAGAGGGCTCGACGGCCGCGATCGGTCGGCCGCAAGCATCGAGGAGATGGCAGCTGACTACGCGGCCCAGATCCGAACAGTCCAGCCGTCTGGGCCCTACCGCCTGCTCGGCTGGTCGTTCGGCGGGAATGTCGCCCACTCTCTAGCCGGGCATCTGCTCGAGGCAGGCGAGGAGGTGGAATTGCTGGCCATCCTCGATGCATACCCGTCCGAGATCAACCTGCGGACAGCCGAACTCGACGAACGTGAGCTGATCGAGCGCAACTTCCGGCACTTCGGATTTGCCTTCGACCCCGCTGAACTCGACGGCGACGAGACAGCATTGCTCTCTCGGTTTCGGGATCACCTGCTCGCAGAGGGGGTGTCCATCGGACACCTCGAAGCCGGAGAGATGGCAGCAGTCCGCGACACCTACGTCAACAATGTGCGGATCATGCGCCGTCATGTGCCTCGCCGCGTCGACACCACCATGCTGTTCTTACAGGCGACTCGAACTGAACCGGAGTCGGCATCCGGACTCGACCCGCGGGATTGGACACCGCACGTTGAGGCGATGGAGGTGCACCGGATCGACGCCGCACACGGGGCACTCATGACGGACGAGACCGCAGTCGCGCAGGTCGCGTGCCTGCTTACAAACCACCTTCAGAGTTCCTGAAGGTCGAACAGAGGAGACAACAATGAGCACGAACCCATTCGACGATCCCGACGGCCGTTACCTGGTGCTGATCAATGACGAGGGCCAGCATTCGCTGTGGCCCTCTTTCGTCGAGGTGCCCGCGGGGTGGAGGATCGTCCTGGAAGAGACCGACCGGGAGTCCGCGGTGGACTACGTCAACACCCACTGGACCGACATGCGGCCGCTCTCCCTCGTCGAAGCTATGGATGCCGAGGCAGCAGGCCGCCGCTGAACGTCACGGCCACAAACCGTGCAAACGGGGTCGGCGTGCATCTCGACGAGCGCAGTCGCTCGCGGCGCGGTGATGCTCTTGGTGGGCACTGGCAGGGGGCTGAACCTGCTTGGGCTGCCGTCCTTTGTGCTTAACAGGCATCCCGCGTCGTGACGGCCGACAATCGCGGAGATTCTGCCATTCTTGGTGATCTCCTACTGCTCCCGGATTGTCCCAAACGCTGCGCGGTGAGTGTGGCGTTTCTGTGCAAATGCGCGATCTCCAAGCCGAAAGATGTCGACTGCGTCGATATTGCCTAAATACACCAAATGTTTACCTTCGGTACACCCGAATAGCACCTCGAGTGGACCTCTTGGCGCGCCCTCGAATTTTGTCACGGTGACTTGGTTCGAGCGGTTGTGAGGAAACAATCCAAATGGTATGTTGCCTCATGACCGTTCTTAGTGACTACAGACTTGCCGGAACGTGAAGACGTTTTGGCTCTGGGGGAGTCAATGCTTCACAAGAATTCCCACGTGCTTGAACCGAAGGTCGATGTGGCACGTCAGCCAACTATGACCTCAAGTTTTGTCCCACGGCAGATTCAACTTTTAGTCAGCAGCGTTGTGGGTCACTCAGAAGTCGGGATCATAACTCTCGACCGTGACTTGAGAATTGTCGCTGGGGATCTGGGGGCATGTCAGGTTATTGGATGTCAGCACCGAGAGCTGAGGGGGCTGCAATTTCCGCGCCGGGTCGAGCCTGATGAACGGGGGCGGATTTCCGCCGGGTTGGTCGAAGCTTTCAATCACGATTCGGTCCCGGCGATCGCTGGACCCGTTGTGCTGGAGGCGCAGCTGCAACATGCGACGCTGCCTAGCACCCCCGCGAGGCTTATCGCTTTCCGTGAAAATCGCTCAGTGCGTGACGCGATGGCGGATCGGCGAGTCTGGCTCAATGTTGTGATCATCAAATCGTCAGCTTCGACAAACCATCGACATCCACGAGACTTGGAACTGAGCGAAATCGCGCTCAGAATCGTCGAGCGAATCGCAGGCGGGAACACAACAGCTGAGATAGCTTCGGATCTCCACCTCAGTAAGCAAGGCGTGGAGTATCACGTCAGCAGTATGTTGAGAAGATTGAAAGTGGCCAACCGACCGGCCTTGATCGCAAAAGCGTATGAACTCAACATCCTAGACCGCTCCGTCTGGCCGCCGCGGTTGCTCTCTGTCCCATGATTATGGTGGGTGCTTAATCGAATGGTATCGAACGCAGTTTCTCTGTTCTTGCGCTCCGACGCGGATCGATGACTAGGTGAAGGCAGGGATAGCAATCAGGCATTGCCTATTGTGTGGGTATCACCCCGGTCGGTTGGCCGGCGAAGGCAAGGTATACGTCTTCGAGAGTTGGTTCCCTGACTTCGAGATCGGTTATCTCGATCGTCAGAACATCGAGTGCGCGGGCGATGTGAACGACGTCGGCGGAACGCTCGATCGGAGCGACGACAGTGAGACCATCCTGGTGGATTACTGCAGCGTGTCCGTTCCGGCGCAGCATGCCTTCCGTAGTAACTGCCTGGTCGGTGTCAGCGACGGTCAACCGCACAGTGCCCTGACCGACATCAGATTTCAGCTTTGTTGCAGTGCCTTCGGCAACAACTCGGCCACCCGCGAGCACGGTGATTTGGTCAGCTAGCCGGTCAGCTTCCTCTAAGTACTGAGTAGTCAACAAGACTGTGGTTCCTTCGTTGACAAGGTGCTCGACCAGGTTCCACATCATCCCACGACTGACCGGATCGAGGCCAGTGGTTGGTTCGTCGAGAAATAGCAGTTCGGGATTTCCGACGAGGCTGGCCGCGAGGTCGAGGCGTCGCCGCATTCCGCCGGAGTAGGTCCGACATTTCCGACGCGATGCGCCGGTGAGCTCGAACAACTCGAGTAGCTCGTCTGCGCGTCGACGGGCGTCCGAACGGCCCGCGCCGAGAAGACGTGCGATGAAGATCAGGTTTTCGCGGCCGCTCAGCTGACCATCGATCGAGGCGTACTGTCCGGTCAGCCCGATGAGGCGACGCACTTTGTGCGCATCTCGTACGACATCGTGTCCGGCGACACGTGCCGAACCGGCGCTCGGTGGCAGCATGGTAGTCAAGAGACGCACCAGAGTAGTTTTTCCAGCGCCGTTGTGCCCGAGCAATCCGAGAACCTGCCCGCGATCGACACTGATGTTCACGCTGTCTAGTACCGTGCGCTCGCCGAAGTCTCGACACAGGCTTTCCGTCTCGATCATCGGTGTGGCCAAAGCACGGCTCCTAAATTGACGAAAGGCCGATTTACGCGGATCGCACTTGCTTTTTCCGTATGCTTGGACTTTCCGCAGCGCGAATCATAATTCTGAAAGACACCGTAGTCGAACCTTCTTCCTGAAGGGTCGACGCTGGTGGCAGTCTAGTGAATACCCCAGTGGCTCAGTGGATGTTGACAAATTCAGGGGTTGATGACCGCGTGAAATCAAAGGTATGCTCTGTTGCGTTCACGATCTTTCGCGGGACCTGCACGTGCGTTCGACGGTGGGAAGTGCATTTACTCATCGCTAGGGCATCTAATCGCAACGCCCAAGGATTGCCTGCATTCTTGCGCAAGGTTCCCCTAGGTAGACCCAATTCGTGGCCGGATGCAGCCTTCGATTTACTGACAATCGAGTCGACAAGTGGCGGAGCTGAAGCAACCGTCCTGCAACAATAAGGAACTGAGCAATGACGACTGATGAATTGTCCGGTGCCCTGAGCCTAACTACCGTGATCCGTGATCATGCTCGCCGCTCGCCGGCGCGACCGGCGGTCGCTCGGGTGGCTGGTTCTTCACGAGCCGGCGATGTCTCCTGGTGGACTTACGGTGACCTCGATGAACATGCTCGTCGGGTAGGTAGTCGTCTGCAACGGCACGGTTCTTCAGGAGAGCGCGTCCTCTTGTTCTACCCGAGCGGACCCGACTTCGTTGCTGCCTTTGTCGGCTGTCTGTACGTGGGGATGGTGGCCGTACCCGCTCCTGTCCCCAGTGGGCAACAGCATGACCTTCGGCGCGTCAAGGCGATCGCGGAGAATTCGGGTGCAACCCTGGTGTTAACCGACGAGGAGAATCTGGCAGCCGTAACACATTGGGCTGCTTCAGTGTTGCCCCATGCGATCGTCACCGCGACTGACCGGCTCGAAGGAGCGCCCGATGACTGCCACGTCATCAGTACGGATCGGGCTCAAATCGCCATGCTGCAGTACACATCTGGCTCCACCGCAGACCCCAAGGGCGTGGTTCTTTCCCACGGAAATCTGCTGTCGAACGCCGCCGCGATCGCGCGGTCGTTAGGCCTGGACGAGAAGACCAGATTCGGCGGTTGGATCCCTAACTACCACGACATGGGTTTGATCGGATTGATCATTCTGCCGCTCCTGCTCGGCGGATGCACCGCGTTGATGCGTCCCGCTTCATTCGTCAAGAGGCCGCATCTCTGGTTGGAAATGATGGATGATCTGGGCATTCACTTGACGGCGGCACCGAACTTCGCATTCGACCTCTGTCGACGGCGCATAACCGACGAACAAATGGACGGAATAGACCTGTCCAATTGGAAGTATGCAATCAACGGGTCCGAGCCAGTCCGGCCAGAAGTGTTGGCCGCGTTCAGCCAGCGGTTTGCCACCGCAGGCTTTCGGGCCGACGCAATGGTGCCTTGCTATGGTCTTGCTGAGACAACGCTGTTCGTCTCAGGCACACCCCACCGGCCGCCAGTAGTCCGCCAGGTTGATGCTGACGAACTGCAGAAACACCGATTCGTTCCAGCGACGAACCCAAGTGCCGCAAGAGAGGTCGTCAGCTGTGGTGCCGTGCACGAATGCGATGTACAGGTTGTCGACCCCGACACTCTGGCAGTGCTCGATGCAGGAAAAATCGGTGAAATTTGTCTGAGCGGCGCTAGTGTGAGTTCCGGATACTGGGATAATCCAGCGGCGAGCGCAGCCACCTTTGGCCTCCGTATCGGTGACAGCGATGAGAAGTTCATGAGGACGGGGGATCTCGGCGTTGTGCACGACGGCGAGGTATACGTAACGGGTCGAATCAAAGAAGTCATAATAATTCGCGGCCGTAACCTCTATCCTCAGGACATCGAACACGAGTTGCGCGCGCACCACCATGAATTGGATGCGGGGGTCGGCGCAGTCTTCTCGGTTCCTGGTGAGGAATCGGTTGTGGTGACACATGAGATCAAAGGATCGCTCGACGAGGACGAGCTCGCTCGAGTCGCCCACGGCGTTCGTCAGACTGTCGTTCGTGAATTCGGCGTTGGAGTTCTGGAAGTCGCTTTGCTCCGTCCTGGAGCGGTGCGTCGGACAACGAGCGGAAAGGTCGAACGTGCCGCGATGCGAGAGCTGTTCGTTCGCCGTGACCTGGAGGCTCTGCACCGTGATCGAGAGACACTCTGAATTCTCCCGGGGTTGGTAACGAGGGCGATGGTGGGTAGATGGCTCGCGTCTTCCCCGTGGGTAAGCCCGATTCTGTGGACTCAAAATCCTGTACTTGCCGAAGGCGAAGCCAGGGAAGTCTCCGCATCTCCGATGCATCAGACGTTGTGCACCGAGTTGGACCGACGCGCTTGTAAGTCACAGGCGGCCTTTGCTGACATCCACCAACCTGTGCAGGTTGTCACCACAGGTTGGTGGACGGCCCACAAGTTCTCCGCTCGACGCGGTGCAGGAAGACCCGCTGCGGCCCGTAATCCCCTCAACGGAGGCTCCGCCCTTCCGGCGTCCCCTCGACCGCACTGACCCGCTCGCTGTGGTGCGTTGGGCATGTTCACATCGATCGATGACCAGCGACGGCGGGAGTCGATTGTGCGTGCTCAATTCATTGCGGTTTTCCGCAATGAAGGTGTACGACTTTCCGCGTACCGAAGGCTCGGCCGGTGCGCTTGGCTAGAGGACATGGACAACAGCATCGATCGGACCACCAGTGAGCAGCCTGCGGTGCGTGTGCGTGCCGCGCGTCGCCGATACGACCTGGGCGACGAGACCGTCAACGCCCTGAACGATCTCAGCGTGGACTTTCACCGCAGAACTTTCACTGCGGTGATGGGCCCATCGGGATCGGGCAAATCGACTCTGTTGCAGTGCGCTGCGGGGCTCGACAGATTGGACGGCGGGGAGACCTTCATAGGCGACGTGGAGGTGGGATCCCTCAGCGAGCAGGCACGGACCCTCCTGCGCCGATCCAAGGTGGGTTTCGTTTTTCAGTCCTACAACCTTATCGATTCGCTGACAGCGATCCAGAATCTCGAGCTGCCTCTGCGGCTTGCCGGACGCAAGCCTGAGCGTTCCAGAATCACCGCAGGACTGACGAGGGTCGGGCTGGGGGATCGGATGCACCATCGGCCGTCTCAGCTATCCGGCGGCCAGCAGCAACGGGTGGCCGTCGCTCGAGCCCTGGTGTCCGAGCCTGAAGTGGTGTTCGCGGACGAGCCCACGGGCGCATTGGACTCTGCCGGCTCGCGGTCAGTCCTGGAGCTACTGCGAAGCGTCGTCGATCACGAGGGCCAGACCGTGGTGATGGTGACCCACGATCCGACCGCGGCTTCGTTCGCCGATCGAGTGCTGTTTCTCCGTGACGGGAAAGTGGTCGACGATCTACAGCACCGCCGGGGCCTCCCGGGCGACAACCGGACCGCCGCCCAGATCGCAGCTCGGATGGCCGAGGTCAGAGCATGATCACCTGGGCATTGGCGTCCTTCCGACGCCGGATCACGGCCGCGCTGGGGGTCCTGCTGGCGGTGTTCGTCGGCGTTCTGATCACCACTGCCACAGCACAAGTCATGGCTGCCGCAGGACCGCAGCCACCCGAGCGGCTACAAGGGGCGTCGTTGGTGGTGGCCGGCGAGCGAGCAACGAATGTGCTGGGACAGGCGGGTGACCGCAGCGCGTGGGGCGGAGACCGGCTCGCCCAACTGACGCAGCAAGTCCGCTCGATCCCGGGTATCGCCGATGTTGTGGCGGACCGCAGCTTCCTTGCGCAGATCGTTACCCCGTCCGGAGCACTGCCGAGTGCTGATCCACAGGTCGCCGGGCATGGGTGGTCGAGCACGTCGCTGGCTCCCTACCGACTGACTTCCGGCGAGCAACCGCAGCAGGCGTCGGAGATCGCGCTCGGGCCCGAGTTCGGTGCCTCCGTTGGCGAACGGGTCACTCTTCGGACCGCACAGGGCGATATCGAGGTGACAGTCGCCGGTACCACCGACGGTCCTGGCGTCTACTTCGACGACGCTACTGCCGCGCAGTTGGCCCCGGCCGCCAGCCTCCTCGGTATCGAGGTCACCGATCAGTCGGCAGAAGCCTCGGTGCAGGCGGTTGCGGCGCAGTTCGGTGGCGAGGTGGTGACGGATCGCAGTGCCTTGCAGGATGACTCGATCGCGAAAAGCCGCTACTTAAGCAGTCAGTTCCTGACGGCGCTGGCGCTGGCGTCGTTGGTTGTGAGTCTCTTCGTCGTCGCGGTCACCTCGAAGTTCGCCGTCGACGAGCGCACTCAGGAGTTCGGTCTCCTTCGCGCAACCGGAGCGTTGCCGAAGCAGTTGCGCCGCGTGGTGCTGCTGGAAGCCGCGCTGCTGGGGACGGTGGGATCGGTCGCGGGAGCTGGCGCCGGGGTGCTGGCGACGGTGCCGTTGGCCGCCATGTTGCGATCGTGGGGGATTTTGCCGGCCGAGCTCAGCGTGACGGTCGACGTGCCCACCGTCTTGGCGACGACCCTGGGCGGTATCGCCATCGCCGTGATCGGAGCGGCCATCTCGGCGGTGAGCGCTTCGCGGGTGAGCCCGCTGGCCGCAATGCGTCCCGAGTCGACTCGTCCACGTAAGGGCCACGGGCGCTTACGAACAATCAGCGGAACCGCATTGGCCGCACTCGTCGTGATCGAGGTGATCGCTGGCCGCACGGTGCCGGGTCTGGACTCGGTGTTGATGGCGATCGTCATCGCTCTCACTGCTGCTATCGCTGCTGCGTGTCTCGCACCGGTACTGGTGCCTAGACTGGCACGAATCTTGCTTTGGCTGCCGTGGCGGATCCGGCCGTCAGCCCCTCTCATGGTTGGCAGCGCCGAGGTCACCACCAACCCGCGCCGGTCTGCCTCGATCGCTGCTCCGGCGATCATCGCGGCCGCTCTCGCCATCCTGACCAGTGGATTCATTCCTACGATGCGAATCGCCTACCCCGCGGAAACCGCAAATCAGATACAGGGCCAGTCGGTGGTGGTGTCCGATGGCGATTACCTCACGGCTGACCAAGTGTCCCAAGCGTTCGACAAGTACGACGTCATCGAGGTCGGGATATCCAGTCGCGCCCGACTTGTCGTTCCGGGATCGACTGTCGCGCTTCCCGTCACGGCACTTCCGAGTGCGGCCGAGCCCTCTGCCTTCGAGGTGCCCCGATATCTGGCCGACGAGAACGGCTGGCAGACAGGCGACTCCGTTGCGCTGGTAATGGCGGATGGGACCGACCTCAACCCGAAGATCACGTCGATCGTGGACGAACCGAGGGGCGAGCATCCTGGTGTGGCCCTGTCCGAAGGCATCATTCGTCTCCATGACCCCTCGGCCGTGGCGGACGAGGTGTTCGTGCAATCGTCATCTGTCCAGACCTCCGTCGAGCCCCCCGCAGGAACCCGCGTCACGGATGCGATCACCTGGTCTTCGACCCGCTACGACAAGGACCTGACTCTGCTCAATCGCTACGTCATGACCTTCATCGCCGTCGCTGTCAGCTACGCCGTACTCGCAGCCACCATCACCATCGCGATGTCCATGCGGCATCGGCAGACCCAAGTGCGCACACTGGCCCGCTCCGGTGCCACCAAACGGCAAATCAGCGGAGTGGTAGTCATAGAGGCTATCATCGCCGGCGCGTGCGGAGTGCTGCTGGGTGCGCTATGTACCCTTGTGCCGCTACACGAGATGGCGGCCGGTCTGTCGAACACCACAGGAAGTCCAGTAGGTGTTCACCTGGACTGGGCACAGGCGCTGCTGGTGCCGTTGGGAATCGCGTGCATGATGGGCGTGACGGCAGCTGTGGTCAGCTTCCGGCGTGGGTCAGCCAGTAATCAGTGACCCAAGCCCGGCCAACCTCGAGTCTGTTGATTGATTGCACCGAAAGGCTCTGCAGTGCAACCGCAATGAGCCACGGTGGATCGAGCCTTGGGGCTGGCCGGGCAAACACCGGGGCACCCCGCTGTAGCGGGGGAACTGGATTGGACGTGCCGAGCAATCGACATCTCAGTGCTGCTGGTGCCCTTACGCCGGCCCATTTGGCCTGCTGCTCGGACGGGCCCGAAGGTCCTGCGCGCTAGCGCATCGCACAGAAGTGTGGCCGATCAACCAGTGCCGATGCACCTGCCTGCTCTGCCCATCAGATGGTTTCAGTCGAGTTAGAAGTAGTGAGTAAAGATGGCCTTTTCCGGTGACACGACGGCAGCCCTGATCTCGGCTGTCGACCTGGTAAACACCGACGGTGAACCAGATACGTTGACTACCACTGACCAGCTCGCCGAGTTCTATCTCGAACACGGTTATATGGGCAGGTTCGACGGTGACATTGCCGAACTGATTGCTGTGCGCAAGATTCGGCCCCTTCTCGGACGGTTGCTACTCAGTGAACGTGACACGGCAGTAGGCATCGTCAACGACATGCTCGCTGCAGCCCCCCTGCAACCACAGCTCGTTCGCCACGGGAACATGGACTGGCATCTACACGCTATCGACGACCAGCAGTCATTCGCTGACCGAATAATGATAGAAACGGCGATGGCAGTGATCGATGTCATTCGCGCTAACGAGATGTCCCGGCTCCACACATGCGGCGTTACCGACTGCGGCGGGATTGTGTTCGATCTATCTCGCAACAGATCTCGAAGATTTTGCAGTTCTGCATGCGGTAATCGCGTAGCGGTAGCGGCGTATCGAACACGCAAAGCGGTCGCGCGGCTCTGACGGTTTGAGATTTAAAAGTCGCGAAGGTTGTTCAATTGCCCGGTTCTTGAGGGCCTCCCGGCTGGCCGGCATCTGTCACTTTCCGATCGGGCCTCCTCCCACGGACAGTGGCGGTGGCGACACAGTTGGTGTCAAAAGTTGCAAGAACGACATTGGAAATTACCGGTAACGCGACGTATCTGACGGTGACCAATTGGCTTTAATCTCATTCCAATGCGCACGCGTGGGATGACGTCGAGGAGAGCCAAGGCGCGCTAGTAGGACTGCCAACCCCGCCGCGAGGAGGACAACACCGGCTTGCTTCAACACCCGACATCTGCGGACAGGTCGAATCACACCAGCTCAATGCCCTCGTGATGAATCAACCCAATGCGCGCGAGCCACAACAAATAGTGGTACAGCGCCTAATCTGAAGACGTGGATACGGAAGCGTTGCGCTCGTTCGTGATTGCCGCCGATTCCGGTCAACTTCAACACACGGCTGCCGAGCTCGGAGTGACGCCGCAGGCTATCTCCAAGCGGGTCGCGTCGCTCGAGCGCCAGCTCGAGGCCCGACTGTTTCAACGCAAAGCCCTCGGCGTCGAGTCGACGCTCGACGGCCAAGCCTTCCTCCCACACGCGCGCAGCATCGTCGCGAATGTCGATCGAGC
Organism: Rhodococcoides fascians A25f; assembly: GCF_000760935.2. Classification (NCBI taxonomy): domain Bacteria; kingdom Bacillati; phylum Actinomycetota; class Actinomycetes; order Mycobacteriales; family Nocardiaceae; genus Rhodococcoides; species Rhodococcoides fascians. The sequence continues at coordinate 479,024 of NZ_CP049744.1, forward strand.
CGTCGCCGCGATCAGCCCCAGCTCACGAGCACTTCGCGTAGATGTCCTGGGCCTGCGCACCGCACAAGCGGTCGTCCTGCACGAGCACTGGCGCGCACACCCGGACCTCGACCTGGACGTAGTGACGCTGCGGGTCAACGACCCTCACGCATCAGCCGCCGCCGTCGCGGCCGGAGGCATCGACGCCACCTTTCGGACAGTGACCAACTCGGCCACACTGCCGCGGGACGTACACATATCCCACGTGCTCGACTCACCGACGCAACTTCTCGTCGGTCCTCGTCATCCACTGACAAAAGCAAAGACGCTCACACCACGACTGCTAAGAGGACACCGGATCTGGTTGCCGGGCATCGCACCTCGCAGCGAGTGGCAGCTGTTCTACGAAGAACTGGCCGCAGAGTTTGATCTCCACATCGACGCAACAGGACCGCACTTCGGAGACGAAGTACTCCTCGACACCCTCGCCGAATCCACAGAGAAAGCTAACCTCGTCGGCTCACGAGATCGATATATCTGGCCGACGACACACGAACTGCGCCGAATCCCCATCAGCAAGCCAACCCTGGTCTACCTGATCTCACTGATTCAAAGAACGCCGCCGCACACCGAACTCGCCGCGGTCGTCCAGCATTTCATGGCGCTCGAAGCAGCCGCCGAGCCGAGCTGGCGTCCTTCCTGGGCAACACGAGAAGGTCGGCTACTCAAAACGACTGTATAACTCAATATTTAGCATGATCGTTCGATGCCGATAACGAATATTACGTCGAGTAAGCGTCTGAATATGCCGTGCAGCAACATGTTTCGCTAATGCGCTGGCGCCGAAACCAGTCGGAAATTCCAATGTAGCGAGTTCGACGAACAGGCTAATGCGCCCGGACTGCCGGCGTTCGCCGCCGTAGGACAGTTGGTTGGAGCGAGCTCTGACGGACACCACTGCAGCTGGAATGCCTATGGGCCAGGGTTGTACGAGGTCCACCCTTCGCCCAGACCTGATTCCTCTTCGGGGTCGGTCGCAAGGAATCCGTCGTCGACGGTGTTGGAATCGGGTCGCGAGTCCTCGATAAGGTCACGTGCGGTCCGTGATTCGTCACCGTCGATGGTCGGTTCTTCCCGGGCGGGGTCGTAGTCGTCGTCCGTATGGTCGTCGATGGGCGGGCCGTCTGGTCGACTACTTAGATCGCTCACGGTTCTGATCTCCTGTTCGGTTCTTGAGACTGGAGTAGTCGAATCGCGAATAATCGTCGATTCCGGTTCGACCAGAATGGGTACGACCGATTTTGGCAGGACCGAACTGGCGATGCGAGATTGCCCGCCGTGCCGCAGCTCCGCGGGAAGCGCCGCCTCGAACGCCGTCAGGCGTGACCGACTGGGAATTGTTCTTCGCTCGGCGCGCCCTGGCAACGCTCAAATCCAAGCTGGGACAGGAGCGCTTGTTGGAACTGCTCGCGTCCGACATCCAGTCGACGGGCGACAAGCTTGCTTCGTGGACCGCGGCGTCCAACGGCGCATGGCACGGCGCGCAGACCGAACTCCATGTGACAGGAATCAGCGCCGCAGAATTCCTGGCGTACTTCCGCTCACCGTCCACTACCGAGGCCCAGAAACGTGCAGCTCATCCCGAGCATTTCGTCATGGCAACAATCGAGGGTGGTTATCAGGTGGTCGAAAACATCGGACCGCACATTTCAGACTCCCGGGTCATGTGGACCGACGAGGCTCACGCAGTCGTAGCCCCCGACCCGAACTATCAGCACCGCGTCGTTGCCGAAATTCGACGGCCGACGGCACCATCGTCGCACACGCGCTGCACCAATTGAGGCACACCGCAGATGGATTCGACGCTCGGCTGGGAATCTACTTCCCAGACGCCGCACCGGAGGAATTGATCGAAGGACACCGTATGCATCTGGCGGTCGAGTTCACCAATTGGATCGTCGATGCCGCGGCACAACTCGGTCGCAGCAACAACAACTCGCCCGTACCGATCGTCGTGACCGGCGAGGAGCGATACCCGCACTGATCCACACGCCGGGCGCATCCGGGGACGCGATTCTGTGCGCGACTACCGAGCGATCAACCGGTCCGCACCACCAGCGCGAAGGGCCCGATATCGGTGACGGTGAAGCGTGGATCCTCGAACAGTGACTCGGGGAAGGTGAGGGTGTAGCGACGCACGTTGGGGTCGTTGGGGTAGACGTCCTCGGCCAGGCGCAGTGTGTAGCCGTCGGCGCCGCGTCGGAACAGGAAGGCGTCCGGCGCGCGCCACTGGCTGGTGTTCAACGCCTCGATCAATTGGTCGGGTGTTTCGAGCTCGGTCCACCGCTCGATGGCGTCGGCTCGCTGATCGAACTGCGCCAGCGGGTTGGCGTAGTGCGAGGTCAGTCCTTGGAAGCCGAAGTACGGGTAGTAGCTGAGGAACGAGGTGTCCGCGGTCAGCACGACCGTCTCGTCGCGTGGGCGCTGAGTCTGCTCGGTGATGGCGTCGTCGACCTCGCGGTAGTACGAGACCGCGCTCGGTGGGCGCATGTCGGCGCGGTTGCCGTCACCGTCGGTGTCGGAGTACGCGACGGTGATCTCGCTCTGCAGTACCTGGGGGATGTTCTGCGCGAAGGCCATGGCACCGATGATCGCCACGACGACGGCCGCGATACGGAACTTGGGCGGTTCGTTGATGGCCTGGTAGATCGCGTGACTACCTTCGAGAAAGCCGAAAACGCCTGCGCTGCCGAGTAATACGATCAAGACCGCTTCGAGCCGGAAGGAAAGTAACGTGGTGCCTGCGGCCGTGGCAGCCATGGACAGCAGCGTCCACAGGTAGATCGAGACGACGCCGACTCCGAGTGCCTGCGCTCGACGCGAGGAGGAGAAGCGCACTGCCAGCCACACCGTGCCGATCAGGCACAGCGCACCCGACATGGAGAACTCGAACATCGGGAAGGGAAGTGTTGCACCGGCTTCGGGTAGATAGTGCAGCGCCGTGCCCGATGTGGACGGTGCTCCGCGCAGGAAGTCGATGAGATACGGCAGCCACACCGTCGCGGCGATGACGCCGGAGATGGCGGCGATCGAGGCGACCTTGATCGCGATGGGCACCAGTACGTTCCAGGTCTTGCGCTCGCGATAGGCGAGAACAGCGGCGAACAGCGCCATGAGTACGACGGTGAATGCGGCCAGGCCCAGGTACAGGGTGTAGAACGTCGCAGCCAGTCCGAGGAAGAGGCCGGTGCCTGCCGCCGCTCCCCACCCGCCGGCCGCTTTTCTGTGCAACGCACCCCATGCCAGCACAAGTGCGGGGGCGAACAGCAGCACGATGACGGCGCTGTAGGCCTCGGGGGAGGCGTAGGCGACGACGAGCGCAGTGGTGACGGCACTGACGGCGACCGCCCAGTCGCTGCGAATCAGGGCCTTCCACAACACGAATGCGACCACCGATGTGACGGCGAGCAGCCCGATTGCGTAGGGCTTGAATACTTCCCACCCGTCCATGCCCAACACGTTGCCGACGCGTCCGCCGAGCCAGAACCAACCGGCGGGGTAGAACGGCGGGATGTCGGTGTACGTCATGTCGCGCAACGACGCCGAATCGGTCAGGCGCGTCAGATATTCGGTGCGGAACTCCTGGTCGACCGAGATACCGAACAGGTACAGCTTGGTTGCCGCCAAGGGCATGCCGAGGGTGACGGTGACGAAGCCGGACAGGCCGACCCACGCCGAGAGTCGAGCGATCCACGGCCACTTATGGATTCGGTACAGGTAGATCGACGTGGCGAACAGCGCCGCAGCTACTACCTGGCCAAGGGTCGTCAGAGCGCGAGTGACGTTGGACGAGTTGAACGCCGGCCACTGAACCAGTGAGAAGGCGTACAACCCGACCGTAGCCACGACGACTGCGACGAGGATTCCGGCAACTATTTCTCCGACGGCAGAAGCAGTTCTGCGCGCCGGCGCAACCCCGACAGTCATGCAGTTAGATGGGCAGCTTGCGGAAGATCGGCCGCGGTACGTGCCGCAGCACCATCATCACCAGACGCCAGGGAGCAGGCGTCCAGATGAGGGGAGTGCCCTTGCGCGAGGCGTTCACCGCGAGCTTCGCGATGACCTCCTTGTCGACGGTCATCGGCGCTTCCTTGACGTGCGCGCTGAACTTGGTGCGCACCATGCCCGGACGAACGACGGTGACCCGAGGTCCGAACTCGCGCAACGCTTCTCCGAGCCCGAGGTAGAACCCGTCGAGGCCGGCCTTGGTGGAGCCGTAGACGAAGTTGGAGCGACGAACCCGCTCGCCTGCCACCGAGGACATGACGATGATGCGGCCGTACGCCTGGGCCTTCATCTTCTCGCCCAGCAGCACACCGACCGACACCGAAGCGGTGTAGTTGATGTTCGCGGCGAGGACGGCCTTGCGCTGGTCCTGCCAGAGCTGCTCGGCATCGAAGTCGACGGCGAAGGCGACGATGGCGACATCGACGTCACCCTTGGCCCAGGCGGCGTCGATGACCTTCGGGTGCGATGCGGTGTCGAGTGCATCGAAGTCGATGACATCGACGGACTTCGCGCCCTTGGCGGTCAGTTGTGCAACGGCGCTCTCGCGCAGCGGGTCGTTCGGCAGCGCGGCGAGGATGACACGTGCCGGAGACTTCGACAGGTACTCCTCGGTGATCGCGAGACCGATCTCGCTGGTGCCACCCAGAACGAGAATCGTCTGGGGGTTACCTACGGCGTCTATCGTCACAGCAGTTCCAGCCTTCTAGCCATATCGGAGGCGAAAACGCCTGTGGGGTCTACGGATCGACGGACCTTGATCCACTCGTCGATCCGCGGGTACATCGAATGGAACGTCTCGGCGTCGGTGCGCGAATCTTTCGCGGTGTACAGACGGCCACCGAATTCGAGCACGCGCTTGTCGAGCTCGCGCACCATCTCGTTCAGGCCCGCCTTGATCGGGAAGTCCATCGCGACGTTCCAGCCGGCCATCGGAAAGCTCAGTGGCGCTTTGTTTCCCGGGCCGAACAGCTTGAAGACGTTGAGTGCCGAGTACTGACCGGAGCGCTGAATGAACCGGATGATGTCCTTGAACTCTTCGAGGGCCTCGGTCGGAACGAGGAACTGGTACTGCAGGAATCCCTTGGGCCCGTAGCCTCGGTTCCACTCACCGACGAGATCCAGTGGGTGGTAGAACTGCGTGAGGTTCTGCACCTTGCCGGTGTAGTTCCCGCCCATGCGGTAGTAGGCCTCGCCGATCATGCTCATCGACAGCTTGTTCAAACCACTGATCGGGAAGATGTCCGGCACCGTCAACAGCTGGGGTGCGTCGAACTTCAGTGGATCCTTCTGCAGTTTCGCGGGCAGTTCGTCGAACTTGGCCAGCGATCCGCGAGTGATCGTTGCGCGCCCGAGCTTGGGCGGTGCGCTCATGACGTCGAACCAGGCGCTCGAGTACGTGTAGTTGTCCTCGGTGCCGTCCTGGTGAGCGGCGACTGTCTCGTCGAGACTCTCGGTGCGGATGCCGTCGTTGATGAAGTACGCCGTTTCCGTCGGCGTCATCTCGATGGTCGCGCGCAGGATGATGCCGGTCAGGCCGTTGCCGCCGACCGTTGCCCAGAACAGCTTGGCGTTCTTTCCCGACGGCGTCAGGTGGCGGATCTGACCGTCTGCGGTGAGCAGTTCCATCGAGCGGACGTGGTTGCCGAAGCTACCCGCGCTGTGATGGTTCTTGCCGTGGATGTCGCAGCCGATGGCCCCACCGATGGTGACCTGACGCGTACCGGGCAGCACCGGGACCCACAGACCGAACGGAAGCGCGGCGCGCATCAGCTGGTCGAGACTCACGCCGCCGTCCAGATCGACGATCCGCGTCGCGGTGTCGATGCTGTAGATGCGGTTGAGTGCCGTCATGTCGATGACGAGCCCGCCGGAGTTCTGCGCGTTGTCTCCGTAGGAGCGGCCGAGGCCACGTGGAATGACGCCTCGTCGCAGGTACGAGGGCTTGGAGTCGTTCTGCTCGGCGACCTGCTTGACCGCGTTCGCGATGAGCTCGGGGTCGGAGGTGGCGAGCACCTCTCCGGTCGATCGCGCGGTGCGGCCGAATCCGGAGATCGTGCGGGTCTGCGTGGGTAGCGGCGCAGTGTTCCCGGCCTGTGGTTCCAGGGGGAAGAGTGCGTCGTCGGCTGTCGTGGACATCGCTCAAGAGGGTACCCGCACCGCGGCAGCGGCTAGTGTCAGTCCTCGTGTCCACCCCTGATCGCTCCATCGAAGACGGCTCCGGGAACGACGACTGGTCGCCCGAGGACGAAGAGCTGCAGCATCACGTTCCGCTACCCGTCGAGCTGCCGCTCACCGAGAACATCGCCGACGCCGCCCTCGACTTCAAGACGCAGGTGCTGCGTTTCTTGGCGACGGGTGTGCTGTCGGCCATCGTCGACCAGGGCGTCAACCTGATCCTGCATTTCGTGTTCGGGGTCGGGGTGACGCTGGCCAAGGCCATCGGCTTCGTGCTCGGAACGACGACGGCCTACCTGATCAATCGTCGCTGGACCTTCAATGCGGCTCCGTCACGGGCCCGGTTCTTCGCCGTCGTCGCGCTGTACGGAGTTACCTTCGCCGTCCAGGTGGGCATCTACACCCGGCTCTACCAGGCTCTTCCGGACGGCTTCTGGTACGCGAACGTTGCCTTCGTCATCGCGCAGGGCACGGCGACGGTCATCAACTTCCTTGTTCAGCGATTCGTGATCTTCAAGATTCGCTAGCTCACCCTCGTGCGCGTTTTGCGTAGCCAGACCTACGCAAAACGCTCACGACAGGTTCGGCAGGTCTCCGCGTGCGAGGGCTTCGGCGAGGGTGGGGGCGGCTGTGTCCTTGTCGGAGAGCTCGTAGGTCAGTGGTGTGCCGTCGCGTCCGGTGGTGGGCCAGTCGATGCCCAGCGCGGGGTCGAGAGGGTTGATGTCGCGGTCCAGGGCCGGGGTGTACTCCAGCGAGCACAGGTACATGACGGTCGAGTTGTCTTCCAGGGACAAGATGGCGTGGCCGAGTCCTTCGGAGAGGAACACCGCTTTGCGGTCGATGTCGTCGATCAGCACCGAGTCCCATTGCCCGAACGTCGGGGAGCCGACCCGCAGGTCGACGATGACGTCGAGGAACGCTCCGCGGGCGCAGGTGACGTATTTCGCTTGCCCGGGCGGGTTGGTGGTGAAGTGGATCCCGCGGAGCACGCCGGCGGCGGAGACCGAACAGTTCGCCTGCTTCAACTCCAACGCTCGACCGGTGGTGTCCTCGAAGAGGCCGGCTTTGAACCATTCGAAGAACACGCCGCGGTCGTCGCCGAACTGGCGTGGGGTGTATTCGTAGGCACCGGCGATGCTCAACTCACGAAAGGTCATCGGTTCCCTCGGTCGATCAGATCGAGCAGGTAGGTGCCGTAGCCGGATTTGACGAGCTTCTCGGCGCGCACGCGCAGTTCGTCGTCGGTGATGAATCCGCGTCGCCAGGCCACTTCTTCGGGGGATCCGATTTTCAGGCCTTGGCGTTGTTCGATGGTGCGCACGTAGTTCGAGGCGTCGAGGAGGGAGTCGAAGGTGCCGGTGTCGAGCCAGGCGGTGCCGCGGGGCAGGACTTCGACCTGGAGGCGGCCGGCCTCCAGATAGTGGCGGTTGACGTCGGTGATCTCGTATTCCCCACGGGCGGACGGGGTGAGGTCGCGGGCGATGGCGATGACGTCGTTGTCGTAGAAGTACAGGCCGGGGACGGCGTAGTTCGATTTCGGTGCGGCCGGCTTTTCTTCCAACGAGATGGCCTTGCGGTTCGCATCGAATTCGATGACGCCGTAGGCGGTGGGGTCGGAGACTTCGTAGGCGAAGACGGCTCCGCCGTCGATGGTCTCGAAGCGGGACAGTTGGGTTCCCAGGCCGGGGCCGTAGAAGATGTTGTCGCCCAACACCAATGCCGCGGAGTCGGTGCCGATGTGCTCGGCTCCGAGGACGAATGCCTGGGCGAGGCCGTTCGGCTCGTGCTGGACCTTGTAGGTCAGGGAGATACCGAATTGGGAGCCGTCACCGAGGAGGCGGGTGAACTGGTCGGCGTCCTGGGGGGTGGTGATGATGAGGATCTCGCGGATCCCGGCGAGGATCAGGGTCGAGAGCGGGTAGTAGATCATCGGTTTGTCGTAGACCGGGACCAGCTGTTTGCTGACGCCCATCGTGATCGGATGAAGACGCGAGCCCGTGCCGCCCGCCAGAATGATTCCCCGCATGAGAGCGCAGTCTTCCAGACCCTCCGGTCCGCCGCTCGATTGTGCTGTTCCGTTTCCGCTGCGTGAGCTCCGAGGTGCACCTACGCTCGCCGCATACCCAGCCTTCCGAGAGAACCGAGGACAACAATCGTGACGAGCCGCACCCAGATCGAAACCGGTATCAGCCAGGTCACCGCTCTGCTTTCCGCAGTGACCGAGGACGAACGCGCATCGGCCACGCCTTGCACCGACTGGACCGTCGCCGACCTGACCGACCACCTGGTGCACACCGCGACCAATTTGGTGACGATGGCGCGGGGCGACGAGATCGATTGGTCGGCGTCGCCCGAACCGTCCTCGGACCCGATTCCCCTGTGGACCGAGAGCACCCGCGAACTGTTGGCCGAGATCGACGCAGGTTCACCGCTGCCACTCGGCATGGTCGCTGCGGAATTCTCGGTGCACGCGTGGGACCTCGCGACCGCACTCGGTCGCGGCACCGATGATCTCGACCAGACCGTTCCGGAAGAGGGAATGGTGTTCATGTCGGCCAACATGACCGACGAACGGCGAGGCGGCGCTTTCGATCCTGAGCAGCCGGCACCCGACGACGCAAACGCGTACGAGCGCCTGGCGGCTTTCGCCGGGCGCACAGTTCAGCGCTCCTGAAAAGTTCCAACGGCGCTCACTCCCATGGAATTCGATAGGGCTGAGACAGGACTTCCGTCGTCGATGTCGGCCATTCCAACGGCCACACGATCTGCGGATCGGCTTTGAGCTCCTCGACTTCCGGTGGTACCGGGTCCGCGTCCACCTCGATTCGTTCCCAACTGCCGTCACCCGACGCGACGCGGCTCGCGTAGTGGATCAGGTCGGCCGACGCTCGCGGTGATGACGACAGGCGCACGAGCAGTTCCGTTGTGACGGTGCGGGTTTTCGCTGGAGCCTTCAGGTCGGTGTCGAGGGCTCGCACACGCGTGGCCTCGAGCTCGCCGCAGGATGCCATCAGACGGTCGTATGCGGGTCGGGCGTGCGGAGGCAGGGACTCGATCATGCGTCCCGCCATGGTTCGTCGCCGGTTCCGACGGAGAAGTCCTCGTCCGGTGTGTCGAGTACTGGTCGGATGTCCGCTGTCTTGCCCGCTTCGACGGCTTGCTCGCCGTAGTCGAGGAAGTCGTTCAGCGGCCGCAGTGTGTCGTCGATCTTCTGGCCCACCTGGCCTTCGGGGTCGCCGAGCGCGTCGAGGAATGCTCCGAAGTCGTCGACCACCTTTTCGATCTTCACGATGAGTTCTATGGTCAGATCCATTGCTGTCCAGCATATTTCGATGATGCTTTCGACCTGCCATGCTGTACCGACCACCGGAACCTTCTTGAGCATGACCTTCAACGCACCGCGGGCGTTGTCGACGGCCACTTCGGACTCGAGTAACTCGACGATTTTGCGCACCACTGCCGAGGCGGCTTCGCGAAGCTGGTCGGAGATTGCCGCACAGATCGCAGAGATCGTTCGTCCGGCCGGACCTTCCCATCGCATTGCGGCCAGTTGCCGGTCGGCGTAGTCGGTGAATGCCTGTGCGGCAGCGCCGTTCCAGTAGCCGTCGACGCGGCGCACCCCTGCAGCCAACGACTCTGCTGCGGCTTCCATCGCGTCACCCGCGATCTCGTACGCCTGACCGATTCGACGGATTTCGTTCCAGTTGCCGGTGATCGGAATGGTCGCCTCGTTCAGTGGGCTCCACCCGGAGAGCTCGAAGATCGTGCGGTCGATCTCGCCGAGCCACTCGGAGGCATCGGCGAGTACGTCGCGGAGGTCGTCGAGCACGGGATTCGTTGGTGGGTAGTCGATCCCGTGGGGCCGGCCGTAGTCGGCGGGTCCTTCGAATTCGTCCACGTGCCCGACCGCGGCACGATCCGAACTGCCGCGGTCGATGCCCGGTAGTGGCGGAAGTGTCGTGTGAGTGTTCAACAGGTCGTAGTTTCGCTGATCCTGATCGGCGTACAGCCACGCAGCCTTGTTCAGTTCGACACCCATCTCGCCGCAATTGGCGGACAGGTGAACCTGCCGAGTGCGTGTCAACTCCTGGAAGCCGGCGAGATACGGCTGGAGTCGCTGCAGAATCTGCCCGACCACGTTCTCGCTCAGGCCCGCATTGTCGATCAGATAACGATGACTGGCCAGGGTCGACGCCGATGCGATCGAGAAGATTGCCGAGACCGGCTATTTCCGAGGAATTAGCGTAAAGAGGTTCGGTCATTGCACTGGACTCTTTCGAAGAGTGGAGATAAGGCTGTCGACGTCCTCGTCGTTCAGCGCATCCTCGACGTCCCGGTCGGCCAGAACTACGAAGACCGCCACCTCTGCTGTGGCGAAACCGGTTGTGGTGACCACGTCGAATGTTGCGCTGGGAGGTGGGCAATCAGGCGTGTCGGGTATGTCTTCGACCGAGGCTGAGTAACGGACGGCCGGCTCACCGTCCACTTCCAAGTACCGAGGGTCGCTGATCCGAACAGTAGGTGTTTCGGATCCGTCTCTGTTGGTGAAGATCATCGAGGCCTTATGCACCTCTTGAAACGCGAGCACCGTCAAGTCTCCGACGCGTCGACCGGTCATCCCTGTGATTGCCGAGGTCTGAAATTCGCCACCTTCGCAGTCGAAGCGCCCGTGCAGCCCCAGCGCGCCGTATGTAGCGGTGGACCCGTCCTCGCCGGTCCACTCCGAGAACGCGTCGTACTGATTCTCCCAATCCGCCGGTATTTCGTAAGTCCAGCCGAATTTGGTGGCAATGGGCTGCGGCTGCCCGGCGGGTACCTCGATTTTCGGTGGCGGACGGTTCATCGAGGGAAAGCCCGGCGGCAACGGCGGCGGCGATGTCGTCGAGCCCGTGGGTTTCGGTGACACCGGCGGCAGAACCTGCACACCCTCGTACGGTTCAGGCACCGGAGGTGCCAGCTGCGGAATTGCCCAGATGATCCCGAACAGCAGCGCTACCGATGCCGCGAGACGAATCAGAATTTTGCCGAGACCCATTGACGTACTCCCCCCGAAGTCGAACAGAAGCTAGCACGCGCGCCCGACAAGAACGGCCCGCACGAGTCTCCACCGGTAAAGTGCCTGTTCATGAGAATTCTTGTCACGGGTGGGGCCGGGTTCATCGGCGCGAACTTCGTACATCAGACCCTCGCGCAGCGCCCCGACTCGCAGGTCACCGTGCTCGACAAGCTCACCTACGCCGGCAACAAGGCATCCCTCGAGCCAGTCGCCGACCGCATCGACTTCGTGCACGGTGACATCGCCGACGCCGACCTCGTCGACCGCCTCGTTCGCGAGACGGATCTGGTCGTCCACTTCGCCGCCGAATCGCACAACGACAACTCGTTGACCGACCCGTGGCCGTTCGTGCACACCAACGTCATCGGCACCACCACGTTGCTCAATGCGGTCCGCGAACACGACGTCCGCTACCACCACATCTCCACCGACGAGGTCTACGGCGACCTCGAACTCGACGATCCGGCACGTTTCACCGAATCGACCCCGTACAACCCGTCGAGCCCGTACTCCTCCACCAAAGCATCGAGCGACCTGCTGGTGCGCGCCTGGACCCGATCGTTCGGGGTCCGCTCCACCATCTCCAACTGCTCCAACAACTACGGCCCGTACCAGCATGTGGAGAAGTTCATCCCGCGTCAGATCACCAACATCCTCAGCGGCTCCCGCCCCAAGCTCTACGGTGCCGGGCAGAACGTGCGCGACTGGATCCACGTGGACGACCACAACAGTGCCGTCTGGGCCATCATCGACGGTGGGCGCATCGGCGAGACCTACCTCATCGGAGCCGACGGCGAAGCGAACAACCGCACCGTCCTCGAAGCGATCCTCGAAGAAACTGGCAACGCACCCGACGCCTTCGACTTCGTCACCGACCGCCCCGGCCACGACCTGCGCTACGCCATCGATTCGACCAAGCTCCGCACCGAATTGGGATGGACGCCAACCTATGTCGACTTCCGGGCCGGCTTGAAGGCAACCGTAGACTGGTACCGCGACAACGAGCAGTGGTGGCGACCGCAGAAAGACGCCACCGAAGCGGTCTACGCGACGAAAGAATCCGTACTGCCCTGAAGCATGGACTAGCTGCTGCGCGACATCCGGTGGCGCAGTAGCAGATACACCGCGCGACGCATGAACGACGTCATCAGAGCCTTGGCGTTTCCGATGCGTACGTCGCCGTTGGACAGCAACGTCGGATCGCTTGCTTGCAGCGAGCGATGGAAGTCCGCCGCCTGACGGGCCTGCTGGGTGGCAAGCTCGACGCTCCATTGTCCCGAGTTGATGCGGAACGACGCCAGTGGCTGTGGGATGGCGACGATGTCGCCGCGCAGGGCGACCGCGATGAAGGTGGCCTGGTCGATCAGATAGGGGTGGCTGTTGTCCCACAGTCCGATGTCGCGTAGCTCCGACAGCTTCATCATCACGCCGCCGGGCTCACCGAAGATGTTGGCACCGGCTCGAACTGCAGTTCTTGCCGCTACTCGCCCCGACACCCTTCCCTGCAGTCCGCCGAGCCCGCGGGCGGCGATGACCGTCTTGCCGTAGGCGTCGATGAGGGTGCGCTGCGAGGCGACCAGAACGGCGGCCGGGTTGTCGTCGAATGCCTGCACCTGGATGGCCAGCGCGGTGGGCGCGATGGTGTCGTCGCCGCACACCAGTTTGATCAGATCGCCCGTGGCTTCCTCGGTGACGCGGTTCCAGTTGGCCTGTGCGCCACCACCGGCCGGGGTCGTCAGAACACGGATGCGGGGGTCGTCGAACTTCTCCGCGACGGCGAGGGTGTCGTCGGTCGACGAGTGGTCGGCGATGACGAGCTCGAAGTCGGTGAACGTCTGGGCGAGAATCGAATCGATGGTCTCGGCCAGGTATTCGGCGTTGTTGTACGCCGGGACGACGACGGAAACACGGGGGGTCATGGTGTGGGGGCCTGGCTCTTTCTGCGAAACGAGAAGTCGCGGTAGCCGAAGAAGCTGACGACTGCCATCACTGCTGTGACGACCAATTGTGAAGGGATGGGCGGAAAGTGGAGCACGGATACGGCGATGGTCATCAACGATATGTTCGCCAGGAACGCGCCGAAGTTGACGACGAAGAACCGCAGCAGATCTCGCAGGAAGTGCCCGCGCACGCGGAACACCAGGTAGCGGTACATCGCGAACGCGCACAGCACGTTGCACAGATAGCCGAGGACGATGGCGGCGTGGTAGCCGTACTGCTCACCGATGAGCAACTGCCACAGGATGAACCACGCGGTGCCCAACCCGGTGTTGACGCCGCCGACGAGCAGGAATGCGATCTTCTGATTCTTGACGATGCGCATCAGGGGCCCGGGCGCACCGCTCATGCCGGCCGGGGGAGCGGGAGTCTGCGATTCGGTCATCGGCCGACCGCCAATGCTTGACGCGTCGCGAACAACGTCGACGCGATGCCTGCAGGCAACGTTCGATGGGTGCGACGATCGATTTCCGGCCAGACCGTCGACCGCAGTCGCAGATCGCGGCCTTGGAAGGCGGCGAGGGGAGATGCCGCGAGCACCACGTTCGGCCGTCGGCGAAAGACTGTCCGGCACGCTCCGAGGATCGAACCGATCGTGACGGCCTCACCGGAGGCGAAGATCTTGACCGTCGGCGGAAGGTGTTGCCCGGCAGACATCTCGAGGGTGTCGGCCACCATCTCGGCCGCGTCGGACACGTAGAGATAGTCGCGCAGCGTATCCATTGGCACAAAGATCGATACGGGCGAGGCCATCAGGTATCCGCGGCACAGGTGTGAGATCAGGCCTTGCGGTTTCGCGAGATTCTGACCCGGGCCGTAGAGGTTCGCAAAGCGGCCGATCACCACATTGATGCCGGTGCGTTCACCGAACTCGGTCGCGATGGCTTCGGACTGCAGCTTCGCGAAGCCGTAGTCGCCCAACGGAACCGGCTGCGTTCCTTCATGATGCGGCGCTCCGAGTGCGCCCGCGTACACGCCGCCTGCGGACGAGGCGAGGAAGACCGTTCCGGTGTCGGCGCGTTCGGCGGCTACTGCTTCGATGCGCGAGAGGACTGTGCGAATCAGCTCGTTCTCCTGAGCGAATTGCGCTGCGCTGGTGCCGTTCACACCCGCACCCGCGGCCCAGATCACGTTCCATGCACCGTCGTCGAACGAGTCGAAAAATTCCGAACAGCGTTGCAGCAGAGCTTCTTCGGCCAATGCCTTGTTCGTCCAAGGGATCGTGCTGGTGTGCACGCGATGCCCGCGGCGTTGCACCTCCCGGGTCGCTGCTGCGCCGAGTAGGCCGCCGCTGCCGACGATCCAGGTGTGCGTCGCGGTCACGTCGAGGGTGTGTTGTCGGTCGACTGTGAATTCTCGACTGATTCTGCAGGCGCGGTGCGTCCGAGTGGGCCGTTTCCGGGATCGGTGACGATCAGGTACGGCGGCTTACCCATGGCGGTCTTGACGTTGACGCCGACGTACTCGGCCACTACTCCGAGTGAGAACAGGGTTGCCCCGAAGCCGAACAGCAGGATCACCATGGTCGATGCCCAGCCTCGCACCTCGGCACCCGAATCGAACACGAAGTACGAGATCAGCACGTAGGCCACGAGAATCAGGCCGAGCAGCGCGAAGGCGAGGCCGATGAAGCTGACCATTCGCAGTCCCTTGGTGCCGCTCGAGAGCACCATCCGCCAGAAGTGCGAGAGCAGTGTCCGCAGTCGGTAACCCGATCGACGATCAACTTCCTCCCGCAAAGCGACCGGACTCGTCGAGACGTCGCCTGCGATCCACCCCAGTGCAATGTCGAGGTAGGCCTCGGAACCGGCATACGCGGCGACGGAACGACCGACTTCACCGAGCACCAGGCGGTAGCTCTGGTAGTCGACGGTGTTGTCCCCGGCCAGAGCCTTGGCAATCAGCCACTTCGAACCGCGGGAGGCGGCGTTACGCCACAATCCGTGCGGTGCGACATTGGTGGGCTTGGCGTAGACCACGGTGGACTGCCGGTCGAGGGCGGTATCGAGCATGCCGCCGATGGCCGCCGGGTCGTGTTGACCGTCCTCGTCCATGGTGACGATCCACTCGCCGCCGCTCGATGCCATACCGGCGAGCGTGGCTGGGTGTTGGCCGAAGTTGCGACTGAGCCATACGCCGCGAACGAACGTGTGCGCAGCGGTGAGCTGCCTAATGACGGCAGCGGAGTTGTCGGGTCCGTGATCGAAGACGAGCAGAACCTCTTCGACGATCATCGGCCGGCCGAGGGGAGTGTGCGCCACCTGGGTCAACGGAATGATCTCGTCCATCAACGCGCTGAGTGTCCGCTCGCCCTGATAGACCGGAACCACGATGGAAATGCGGTGCGGATCAGCAGTAGCAGCGTCGTCGGACATCACGAGGTCTGAGCCTATCTGCTGGACGTCGTACTGCCGAACTCCGGAGAACTCGAGCTTCTGCGCCGTCGCACATCGAGCACCACCAGGCCGATCAGCACCAGCACTCCGCCTGCCATCGCGGCCAGTCCGAGGCGTTCACCCGGCGGCCGGAAGGTGATCTCGAGGTCCGCGTTCTCGGTGCCGGGCGGCAGGTCGACGTACAGGAAGATGTCGGCCAAGCCCTTCGTCTGCAGCTCTTCACCGTTCAGCGTCGCGGTGTACCCGGGCCACGCCAACCGCGAGAAGACGACGCTTCCGCCGTCGGGTGCACTGACGTCGACGTGCTCGGAGTCGGCGTCGGAGCTGCGGGGTTCGGCTGTGGCGTCCACCGTCGCGACGACGCGTCCGGACGTCGAGGGAATCAGCCCGTCGACACGTTCGAGGACGAAGACCTGGCGAGCCGACTCGGGGGTGGGTGCGGTCACCCACTGCCAGCCTGCGGGCGCGGGTTGGGAATCCGCGAACGGATACTGCAGCTTCTGCAGAACGACGCGGTCGAGTTGCATCAGATCCGCGTAGGTCTTGCCGGTGTACGGCTCGATCTCGAACAGTCGGCCGAAGGCGTCCGTGCAGGTCGATCCTTCGTGCTCGAAGCACAGCAGATTGGCGAAATCGAGGTAGCCGACGGGGGTGTAGGCGTTGACGTAGTCCAGGCCCATGACCTTGGCGGAGTTGCCGTACACCTGGGAGTGCCACGGCAGCTGGGGGTCGTCCGGCCCGTCGGCCTGAGTTTCGGTCAGAGCGCGGCTGCCGAGTTGCAACGTCGAGCCCTGCCATTGCGGGAATTGCGCCTTGGCTTCGGACTGAGATGCGGGCAGCCACCATTTGTCGAACGGCGGCTCGTAGGTTGCCACCTGGTACATCGCAACCGGCGCGATCGTGACGAGGAGCAGCGCTGCCGTCGCCCGGGTGGAGAAGCGGTGGGCCAGCAGCAGCGCGAGTGCGCCGACGAGCAGGATCGCCAGCGCGGCGAGGATGTGGCGGCCGAAGAACTCCGGTCCCGAGGAGCCGGCGCGCAGCAACAACACCAGTGTCAACAGACCGGCCGCGAGCAGCCGGGGCCGCAGCTTGTCGAGAGTTCCGTATCGACTGATCAGGGTGACCACGAGAATCAGCGCGACGATGGCGACGAAGGGAAGGATGCGCGCGGGCCAGCGGATGGGGCCGATGTCGCTCGGCCCGGCTGTGAAGACCAGCGCGAACGCCAGCAGAATCAGCGGTGCGGCCAGCTCACGCAAGGCCGCGGGCACCCGACGCCACGCGATGAACGCGAGCGCGGGGACGACGAACCAGGCGATGTAGGTGACCGGCGACTCGGTGGTCTCGCCCGCCCACGATTCGATGCTCGTCACGGCCGTGGGGATGCTTGCGGTCAGCGATTCCGACCACGGTGCCGTCAGGAAGTTGTCGTTGAACGTTCCCTCGTCACCGCTGCGCCAGGTGACCGCCGAGGTCAGTACTCCAGGGAGGAAGGTCACAGCCCCGCACGCGGCCGCTGCGATACCGACACTGCACACCGTCAGAGCGGGACGCCACAGGCGTTGGAACAGGCGTTCGCCGATCGCGACGGAGCCGATCATCACGCCGGCCATGACCGCAGCGTGTACGTAACCCACGCTGATGGCCAGGTAGAGGAA
This sequence comes from Rhodococcoides fascians A25f, assembly GCF_000760935.2. NCBI lineage: Bacteria > Bacillati > Actinomycetota > Actinomycetes > Mycobacteriales > Nocardiaceae > Rhodococcoides > Rhodococcoides fascians. Next base: position 496,354 of record NZ_CP049744.1, read on the forward strand.
CACGAACGGCACGATGGGGCCGCTGCGGCCGCGGGCGTATTTCACCGAGCTCGCCCACGCGTTGGTGATGTACGCGGTGCCGATGAGTGCGGTCACCCACGAGGTGTTCTCGAAGAACAGGGTGAAGCCGACGAACGGTGCACTCGCGCCCGCGACGGCGGCCCAGTTGGCGCGCGCTCCGTAGGTGAGTGCGACGCGATAGACGCCCCAGGCCAGCAGGATCGAGAAGCCGAGTTTGACCACCGTTGCGAGCAGTACCAGGTCGTCGATGGACGGCGAGATGTAGTTGATCGCCATCTGCACCGGGTTCCACAGACCGCCCTGGCCCTCGACGGGATAGTTGCCCGCCATCCACTGATCGAGCACGAGGGACGGAAAGTGGCCGTCGCGCATGATGCGCCCGAGCTGAAGCCAGTTGGGAATGGCTCCGGATTCGGTGTCGTCGATGTAGAAGAAGCGCGGGTCGACGCTGAGTATCAGGAGATAGCCCAACACGACGACTGCGGCGATCGCCGCGCCCCATACGAGGCGCTCTCGTTTGCCGTCGGGCAGAGAGCCGCGCGCGATCTGGGTATCCGTGGTGGGCAAGGTCAACTCCGTGAGTTCGGGCAAAGACACCCGACTCTAGCTCTCGAGGTGCCCGGTAACCGAAACGTCGAGTCGTGCACGACGCCGATGTCTGCAGCAACGCGGCTATTGCGAGTGATCACTCTCTAAGTTAGAGTGTCGGCATCCTATGACGGAGGTCACATGAACGCGAACATCCCTTTTGACGTCGTCATCACCGGCGGCACCGTGTACGACGGATCCGGCGGCCCGGGAGTGCGAGCGGATGTGGGCATCGTCGACGGTGTCGTGCGGGCCGTGTCGGCCACACCGCTCGAGGCGGGCGCGACGACCGAGGTGGTCGATGCCACCGGCAAGTGGGTCACGCCGGGCTTCGTGGACGTACACACCCATTACGACGCCGAGGTGCTCGTCGGGCCGGGTCTCGAGGAGTCCGTCCGGCACGGGGTCACGACGGTTCTGCTGGGGAACTGTTCGTTGTCGACGCTCTACTCCACCCCGGTCGACATCGCAGACCTGTTCAGTCGGGTCGAGGCGCTGCCGCGCGATCATGTGCTCAAAGCGGTCGATACGCACAAGACGTGGAACAGCCCCGACGAGTACATCGCAACGCTCGAGCGGCTGCCTCTCGGCCCCAATATCGCAGCGCTGGTGGGTCATTCGGATCTGCGCGCGCACGTGATGGGCCTGGACCGCTCGACCGATCGCAGTCAGAAGCCCACCCGTGAGGAATGGCGCGCCATGTCCGACGCGCTCGAGCAGGCACTCGATGCCGGGCTGCTCGGAATGTCGACCATGACGAACCCGTGGGACAAGTTGGACGGGGATCGGTACCGGTCTCGGTCGTTGCCGTCCTCGTACGCGCGGTGGAGTGAGTTCCGTGCACTCCACAAGATTCTGCGTCGACGCGGGCGGCTGTTGCAGAGCATCCCGAACCTGAACACCAAGTACGACATGCTGTTCTTCCTCGCCTCGGCCACCGGGATCGGCCGCACTCCGCTCAAGATCTCGCTGCTTGCCGCGGCGGACGCCAAGGCGTCGCCCTGGATTCATCGTGTCTTCGGTCCACTCGCTCGGATGGTCAACGGGCCGGGCAAGGGGCAGTTCCGCTGGCAGCACCTGCCCACCACGTTCGACGTCTACTCCGACGGCATCGACCTCGTGGTGTTCGAGGAGTTCGGCTCCGGCCGTGCAGCTCTTCATCTACGAGAAGAGTTGGGCCGCAACGAGTTGCTCTCGGACGAGGCCTACCGCCGCTGGTTCCGTGCCGATTTCGAGAAGAAGTTCAGCTCACGCGTCTGGCATCGAGACTTCGCCGACGCCGAGATCACCGAGTGCCCCGACGCGTCGGTCGTCGGCAAGAACATCGCGGAGGTCGCGGCCCAGCGTGGTGTGCACGTGGTCGACGCGTTCCTGGATCTGGTGGTCGAGCACGGCCGAAAGCTGCGCTGGCACACAACGGTTGCCAATCATCGCAAGCGGCAGATGGACAAGCTGATCAATCAGCCCGGGGTGACCGTGGGATTCTCCGATGCCGGTGCGCATCTGCGCAACATGGCGTTCTACAACTTCGGCATCCGGTTGCTGCACCGCGTGCACGACGCACGCAACGATCGACGGCCGTTCATGACCGTCGAAAAGGCGGTGCACAAGCTCAGCGGCGAGTTGGCCGACTTCTACGGTGTCGACGCCGGACACCTTCGGGTGGGCGATCGTGCCGACATCGTCGTGATCGACCCGAAGGGTCTGGACGAGGAGGTCCTGGCCTACCGGGAGGAGACCATGCCGGAGTTCGGTGGCCTGAGTCGAATGGTCAATCGCAACGACCGCGCTGTCACCGCCACCCTGGTCGCGGGCCGAGTGGTGTTCTCCGGCGGCACCTTTGCGCCGTGGTTCGGTGTGTCGGAGCGGGCAGGTAGCTTCCTGCGGGCAGGCACTTCAACGGCTCCTCGTCGCCGGGAGCGTGTGTGAGCCCGAGTCAACAGCAGCGCCGCACCGAGACCATCGGAAAACTGCTCGACGCGACCATTGCGTCGTTGTGCGAGAAGGGCTACGCCGCAACCAGTGTCAGCGAGATAGTCAACCGCGCGGGGGTGTCGTCCGGTGCCATGTTTCGGCATTTCGACACCAGGCTCGACCTGATCGTCGCAGCGGCCGACGAGGTTCGCCGACGTCAGTTCGTGGAGTTTCGCCGCGGCCTGTCCGGTTTCGGCAGCGCGTCGATCGAGCACTGCCTCGAACTGCTCAGGGCTGCGTGCCGCGCCCCGATCAACGGGGCCTGGTACGAGCTGCTGACCGCCGCCCGCAGCGACGAGGAGCTACGAGAGAGACTGCAGCCGTTCACTGTTCGATATCACGAGCAGATAGGTGAACTCGCACGAGCGCTACCGGTCGCCGGCGTGATCGATCCACGGCATCTGGAAACGGTGATCTTCACCGTGGTGCATCTACTCGACGGTGAGGCGTTGGCGGCCGTGGTCCATCCGCAGCCCGAGCAGGAAGCCATGCGGCTGAGAATGATTGCTCACCTGTTGCGCGGTGGCACTCTGCACGCCCTGACGGACGCAGGATGACGGGCTGGACGGTACGCACGTCCGGTGCCGAGCTTCCCGTATTCGAATACGGAAACCCGTCCGCGCGCTCGACGGTACTGCTGGTGCACGGCTATCCCGACAATCATCACGTGTTCGATCCGCTGATCGCCGAGCTCGCCGATACGGTTCGGGTGATCGCCTACGACACGCGAGGCAGCGGAGCGGCCGTGCTCGAGCCTGCGGCGGACGTTGCCATCGAGCAGCTGGCGCGAGACGCCTTCGCGGTGGTCGAGTCGATTCCGGGGCTCACCGGCAAGGTGCACGTCTTTGCTCACGACTGGGGGTCGGTCCAGATGTGGGAGGCGATGGCCGCTCCTCGGGCAACCACCGCCTTCGCGTCGTACACGTCGGTGTCGGGGCCCAGTCTGGATCATTTGCGGCAGGTCGCGCGGACGCGGCTGGTGCGGCCGCAGCGTTGGCCGTCGCTCATCGGGCAGCTGGCACGGTCCTGGTACGTCTTCGGGTTTCACCTGCCCGTGGTCGGCACCCGGGTACCTGCTCTGTTGGCGCGACTGGGTGCCGAGGGTGACCCGACCCCGACGGTGGCCGACCAACAGCGCGGCATCGCCCTGTACCGCGCGAACGTGCTGCGGCGTGTGCTCCGCGGGCCTGCTGCGCGGTGCGTCGTCCCGACCACCGTGGTGGCTCCTACACACGACCGCATGCTGTCGCCGAACCTCACCGACGGTCTGGATCGATGGATCCCCGACCTGCGCGTCGTCCAGGTCGACGCAGGCCACTGGTGGCCGTACACACACCCGGTCGATGCTGCTCGCGTGCTGATGGACAGGGTTCGGGACGCGGAGTAGACGGCGAGCGTCGGACGGTTCGGCCGTGGGCTGTGCAACCATGGTCAGTGGTCTTCTTCTCTCCACGGCCTCACAGAGCCACTACTCGAACTGGATGGGGTATTTCTCGGTATGGACGGCACTGCTCTCGATCGTCTCGGCTCCGCATCGGATGTGTCCGCTTCTTCCGGCGGTGACAGCCGGTCCGAGCTGACTGTTCAGAGACTTCTGTTCGACGGCCCGTCGCCCCTGGTCAGTGCCGATATGTACAGCTCCGTCGGCAAGGGCAATGCCGAACGCACCCGCACCGGCGCGCGGATCGGCAAGCGCAGCGTGCTGCACACGAACAGCTATTTCGGACGGTTCCCGGCCAGCTACTGGCAGCGGTGGACCTCGGTCACCGAGGTGGTCTTCCAGGCGAACGTCTCCGGTGCCGGCCGAGTCGATCTGGTTGCGACCGACTACAAGGGCCACGAGCGCACGATGGCCAGCACGACGGTGGACTCCGCGAACGCGTCGACTCAGTTGGCCGTACCGGTGGCCACCACGCAGTTCCTCGACGGCGGCGCGCTGTACGTCCGCTTCACCACCACGTCGACCGAGTTGTCGGTGCAGGACGCCGAGTGGACCGTCGCCGCGCCCGAGAAGCTGCGACCCACCTCGGTGGTGATCTGCACGTTCAACCGCGCCGACGACTGCGCCAACACCGTTGCCGCGATGGCGGACGACCCGATTGCGCTGCTCGGTGTCGACAACGTCTACGTGATCGATCAGGGCACCGATCAGGTGCAGACGCGGGAGAAGTTCCAGCGCGTGGCGGCCGAGCTCGGCGACAAGCTCGTCTACATCACCCAGCCCAACCTCGGCGGTGCAGGTGGCTTCACCCGTGGCCTCTACGAGGTACAGGGCAAGGGCGGCGATCCGGCCAACGTGATCTTCATGGACGACGACGTGCTGTGCGAGCCCGAGGCGATCGTGCGCATGAACTCGTTCGCCAACATGACCATCGAGCCCGCCATCATCGGCGCGCAGATGCTGTACCTGCTCCACCCCGACCGTGTGCACGTCGGTGCCGAGGTGGCGAACCTGCAGAAGCTCGAAGCCGGAATCCACGTCAAGAACGCGATCTCGGACAAGAGTGCGTTCAAGCGCAAGCGCCAGCAGGACGTCCGTGTCGACGCCGGATACAACGGCTGGTGGTCGTGCCTCATCCCGTCCGAGATCGTCGGACAGGTGGGGTACCCGTTGCCGCTGTTCTTCCAGTGGGATGACATCGAGTACGGATACCGCTCTCGCGCAAACGGATTCGCCACCGTCACGCTCCCGGGTGCGGCCGTCTGGCACGCCGACTTCGCGTGGAAGGACTGGGACGAGTGGCACCGCTACTTCAACCTGCGCAACGGCATGATCACCGCCGCCCTGCACATCGAACTCGACGGTAAGACGCTCGCGAAGCAACTCTTCACAGACCTGCTCCGCTACCTGGTGTCGATGCAATACGGCATGGCGTACACGCTGATCAAGGCCGTCGAAGACTTCTTGGCAGGCCCGGACAATCTGCTCGACGGCGGTATGGACGCCGCCGGTTCGATCCGACGCGAACGTGCCGCTTACGGAGAAACGAAGCGGCACAACGCGAACGACGTTCCCGGGGTGCGTCCGGCCGATATGTTCATCACCCCTGCGGGACCGCACCCGAAGAAGAGCATGGAATTCGCCGTGCTTGCCAAGCGAGTGCTCAATCAGTGGCGCGGGACGGTGAACCCCGGCCCCGTCGCCATCTCGGCCGACGACGCGCACTGGTGGCACGTCTCGCTGTTCTCGCACGCGATCGTCACCGACCGCTCGCAAGAAGGCGTCCGAGTTCGCAAGCGCAACAAGGCACATGCGTCCGAGCTGCTCAAGCGCGGAGTGACCGCACTCAAGCGTCTGCGCACCGAGACGCCGACGGTTGCCGCGTCGTACCGTGCCGCCGTGCCGAAGCTGACGAGCCGAGAGAACTGGGCTCGCCTCTACGGGCAGTAGCTAGTTCGATCGAAGCCTGGGTGCCGTACGAATCCGCACGACGACCTGTTCGTTGTCGGCGGTGTAGCCGAGGTAGTCGAACTCGGTGCCGGTGCGTGCGACGAATTCCGTCCACGCCCGGTACTCGTGGTTGCGCCAGCCGGGGAAATTGAAGTACTCGTCGAACACGATGACGGTGCCCACTGCGAGTCGGTCGGCCACCAGATCCAGCACGGTGACCGTCGAGGAGTACAGGTCGGCGTCGAGGTGCAGGAAAGCCAGCTTCTCGTGGTGGCCCTTCAGGAAGCCCGGCAGAGAATCCTCGAACAATCCCGGCACGATCTGCGCGCCCGGCACTTCGGGAATGCTCTCCTGCTCGAACAGTCCCTTCGGAAAACCGGTACGCCACGTCTCGGGTAGGCCCGAGAACACATCGAAGCCGGCGACGACGGTGATGTCCTTGCGCGACGCCAACTCCTCGGCGATGATCTCGAGCGTCGTGCCGCTGGCAACACCGAATTCGAGGGCCATGCCGCGGATGGAGACCTCGCCGAGTGCGAAGCGCAGCGTGGCGTGCGGCCGGAGGAAGGTCGGGGCCTGCGGCATCATCTCTTCGGCGAACTCGGCGCTCTGCGCGGCAGCTTCGACGTCGGAGGCATAGGGGATGTCGCGACGCATGCGCATCTCGAGACCGCGGATGAAGGCGTGCAGGTCGTCGATCTCGCGACGCTGGCGTTCGAGGACGTCGAGCAATTTCGCCTGTTGATCGTTGGTCTGCTCGGCCAGCTGGGCGGTCTGCTGTGCCAGAACCTCGCCGATCGCTCGTTGAAGCTTCTCCCGTGCCGACGACTTGATGCGATCCGCGAGCTTCCGAGGTTCCGTCATGGGCACACGGTAGCGGTATCACGTGGGTGCGCGCACCCCTTGGAGGCAGCGTCAGGGTCGGCGGAAGTGTTCCCGACGCCCCAGCCCGCGCAGCCGGAACCACTCGGCCAGTCCCTTGGGATTGCGAGTGGTGATCAGGAAGAACCAGGTGAACCGAATCCACTCCTGCGGCAACAGCTTTCGCATGCCGGGCTGCGACATCAGGTAACCGCGGTTGCGGTAGGTGAAGTACCGCTTGGTCGCATCCTCCGGGTACTGCGTGTGCATCCGTCCACCGAGGATCGGCTTGAACTCCTCGGCCCCATTGGGGTGGACGTAGGCGGTGGTGAGGCACGTGCCGAACTTCAGGCCCGAGCGTTGCAACCGACGATGCACTTCCACCTCGTCGCCGCGCACGAACAGCCGCAGATCGGGCACGCCCACCGCATCGATCGTCGACGCCTTGAACAGCGCACCGTTGAACAGCGACGCAATACCCTCCAGAAGATCGTCGTTCGGATTCTCCGGGTCGATCAACTCCGACCGCAGCCGGCGCCACTCGACGCCGCGGCGGAGCGGGAACGCCAGCCGGTCCGGATCGTCGATGTCGCACACAACGGGGGAGACCTCGTCGAGGCCGTGGGCGAGGGCGCAGTCGTACAGAGTCTCGAGCACCTTCGGTCCCTCGGGGCGACCGTCGTCGTCGGCGAGAAACACCCAATCAGCACCAAGCGAAAGCGCATACAGAATGCCGAGGGCAAACCCGCCCGCGCCGCCGAGATTGTGCTGCGAGCCCAGGTACGTCGTCGGCAGGGCCGTCGACTCCACCAACTCACGGACAGCGGGCTCGTCGGCGTTGTCGACGACGACCAGATGATCGAGCGGACGCGTCTGCGCACCGATCACTTCGAGCGAGAGAGCCAACAATTCGCGCCGCTTGTGCGTGACGATAACCCCGATGATCCGGTCAGGCACCGGCTGCATCTTCCCGCTCGATCTCCTTCAAGATCTGCGCGACGTGATCGCCCGCGTCGTCGCCGTCGTATGCCCGCACCACTTCCTCGATGCCGCCCTGTTGCCGTACCTGGCCGTGATCGATCCACATCGCGGTGTCGCACAGCTGAGCCAGGAATTCGTTGGAGTGGCTGGCGAACACCAGGATTCCCGAGCGCTTCACCAACTGCTGCAGCCGATGACGCGCCTTCTTCATGAATTCGGCGTCCACGGCCCCGATGCCCTCGTCGAGCAGCAGGATCTCGGGGTCGATGCTGGTGACCACGCCCATCGCAACGCGCACCCGCATACCTGTCGAGTAGGTACGCAGCGGCATGTCGAGGTAGTCGCCGAGTTCGGTGAAGTCGGCGATCTCGTCCATCTTCGCGAGCATCTGCTTGCGGGTCTGGCCGAGGAACAGGCCACGAATGATGATGTTCTCGTAGCCGGAGATCTCCGGGTCCATACCGACGCCCAGATCGAACACCGGCGCGACGCGGCCGCGGATGGTGGCGCTGCCACGCGTCGGCTCGTAGATGCCCGAGAGCAGACGCAGCAGCGTCGACTTGCCCGCGCCGTTGTGACCCACCAGTCCGACGCGATCGCCGTCCTTCAGGTTCATCGTGATGTTCTTGAGTGCTTCGACGACGACGACGTCGGAGGAGTTGCGGTCGATGGCACCGCCGGCCTTGCCGAGGAATGCCTTCTTCAGTGACCGCGTCTTGGCGTCGAAGATCGGAAAGTCGACGCATGCGTCATGGGTACTGATGCTGATGGACAACTGCTGACCCCTAAACCCAGTAGGGCACGCGGGCCCGGTACTTCTTGAGAGCGAGAATGGCCAGCGCCCAGCCGACGACGGTGAAGCCGAGCACGATGTACCAGTGGTACGCCTGCTGATCCTCGCCGATCAGCGGGGCGCGGATGATGTCGAGGTAGTGGAACAGCGGGTTGATCTCCACGAGCTTGGCGCGGTTCGCGGCCTCGCCGCCCATTTGCTGCAGGCCCGATGTGGTCCACACGATCGGCGTCATGAAGAACATCAGCGTCACGAAGCTGCCGAGAATCGGGGCGATATCGCGGTAGCGGGTGGCGATGATGCCGAACAGGATGGACACCCACACGGCGTTGAGCAGGATCAGCACCAGCGCCGGGATCGCGAAGATCACGGTCCAGTGCAGCCCACCCTCGGGCCAGAAGATCGCGATGATGATCACGTAGATCAACATGTTGTGGCCGAGTAGCAGCAGTTGACGCCACACCAGGCGATACACGTGCACACTGAGCGCGCTCGGCAGCTGCTTGATCAGACCCTCGTTCGCGACGAAGACGTCTCCGCCTTCGAGAATCGCGGCACTGATGAGGTTCCAGATGATCAGACCGACGGTGACGTGCGGCAGAAACGAGCGCAGGTCGATGTCCAGGAGTACCGAATACAACAGACCCATGGCGATGGCCTGCACGCCGGTGGCGATGGTGATCCAGAACGGACCGATCACCGACCGTCGATAACGCTGCTTGATGTCCTGCCAGCCGAGATGAAGCCACAGTTCGCGCTGATTGAAACCGGTTCGCAGATCGCCGAACGCGCGCCGATAAGTCTGTGAGTCCGAAACCGGAGCAGGCATCTGTTCTCCTGCCTCGCTCTCGGGATCCTTCGCTGGTGCCGACACGACGGTCGACACTACCTGTCGAAACGCTCTAGCTCATTCCGCAGGCGCAACTCGCACCTTCTACAGGTACTGGCCGGTACCGCTGCCGCCCTGGCCGGCACCCGGTGCGGGCATCACACCGGGAGGCAACGCGCCCTGCCGCATCTGCTCGAGTTGGGCGCGGGCGGCCATCTGCTGCGCGAACAGTGCCGTCTGGATGCCATGGAACAGTCCTTCGAGCCAGCCGACGAGCTGCGCCTGTGCGATCCGTAGTTCCGCGTCGGTGGGGATGACGTCGTCCCCGAAGGGCAGCACCAGACGCTCGAGCTCGTCGCGCAGTTCCGGCGCGAGTCCCTGTTCGAGTTCGTGGATCGACGACTTGTGGATTTCCTTGAGACGCGTCCGGCTGGCGTCGTCGAGCGGAGCGGCGCGCACTTCCTCGAGCAGCTGCTTGATCATCGTGCCGATGCGCATCACCTTCGCGGGCTGCTCGACCATCTCCGACAGGCCCGACCCGTCGTCCGAATCGTCGTTCGCCGACGATCCGGCGGCGCGGGCCGCTGCGGCCGTCGCTTCCTCGCGGCTCAGGGCAAGCGGTTCTCCGTTGGGGCCGATCACAACGACGTGGTCATCGGGGGCACTGTTCGACTCGGATTGGGTCATGTATCCATCTTTACGCGTCGCTCGTCGTTGCGTGATCGTCCGGGGCGATTATCCTGGTTCGGTCGCCGGGAACAGTAGTTCGTCGAGAAAACAACCGGGGCTCGTCGGACAGATGTGGAAGCAGGGAGGGATCGAGCGTGCGAAGTGGGCAACCGTTCCCTGGCGAAACGGGACGTGGAACACATGCTTCACCGGTCGGCGCTTAGAGTGTCCGGCATGGGGTACGACGTCGCGCGGGTAAGAGGGTCCATTCCCTCCCTCGGCGACGGGTGGATTCATCTGGACCCTCAGCTGGGGATGTTGATACCGGATCGGGTGTCGACCGCGGTGTCCACGGCGTTTCGGCACAGCGCGTCCAACCACTCGGCCGGTAACACCGCAGCCAAGCGGAGTGCAGCTCTGCTCGAATCCGCGCGTGTGGCGATTGCCGATCTGGTGGGTGCGTATCCGTCCGGGGTCGTCATCGGACCGGACCGCGCGACGCTGCTGTCGTGGCTCGCCGAATCGATGAGCTCACGGCTCGGTCTGGGAACCGGGCTGGTGCTCTCGCGCTTGGACGAGGAAGCCAATGTTGCGCCGTGGCTGCGGGTGGCCAGCCGAACCGGCGCGCACGTCAAATGGGCCGAAGTCGAAATCGATACCTGCGAGCTGCCCACGTGGCAGTTCGACGAACTGATCACCTCCACCACCAGGCTCGTCGCGGTCACTGCGGCGTCACCGATCGTCGGCAGCGCACCCGATGTCAGGGTTGCAGCAGATCTGGTGCACGAGGTGGGCGGACTGATCGTCGTCGACGCAGCCGGTGCTGCTCCGTACGCTCACGTCGACATCAAGGAACTCGGAGCCGACGTCGTTGCGATCGATGCTGCTGCGTGGGGTGGCCCGTCCGTCGGCGCGCTGATCTTTCGCGATCCGACGCTGCTGGAGCAGCTTCCGTCGATGTCGCTCAACCCGTCGGCCAAGGGGCCCGCGCGGCTCGAGGTCAGCAGTCACCAGTACGCGTTGTTGGCCGGTGTGGTGGCCTCCATCGACTACTTGGCCAATCTCGACGACGCCGCGACAGGAACCCGTCGTGAGCGTCTCGAGCTCTCGATCGGATCGTTGCAGTACTACCACGACGGGCTCTTCGACTACTTGATGAAGGCGCTGAATTCGCTGGATCACGTCATGGTGCTGGGCAATGCGCCCACGCGGGTCCCCACCGTGAGTTTCACGGTCGAGGGTGTGCCTGCGGTGAAGGTGTCCGAGCAACTCGCGCAGGCGGGAATCGGCAGTGTCAGCGGAGTTCACGGCGGCAGCCGTCTGCTCGACGCACTCGGAGTCAACGACGAGGGTGGTGCCGTCTCCATCGGTCTGGCTCCGTACACCACCCGCTACGAAATCGATCAGCTCGTCAAAGCTCTCGCTGCGCTCGCTCTTTGAGCGGCTGCGCCGCGCGTGCGCGAAACCTCGTAGCCCACTACGAGGTTCCGCGCACGACCTCAGGCGCACATCACTGGACTCGCAGGATCACTTTCCCGATCGTCTCGGCGTCGTCGAGCATTCGATGCCCTTGCGCCGCTTCGGTTATCGGGATTTCGGCGTGCACGACGGCAGTGACGCGTCCCTCGGAGATCAGCGGCCACAGGTGCTCCGTCATGTCCGCGACGATGTTGGCCTTGCTCGACGGTCCGGTTTCGGGGCGCCCGCGCAGCCCGGCTGCGTGAACCGATCCGCGCTTGGCGAGGAGTTTGCCGAAGTTCAGCTCTCCCTTCACGCCGCCCTGCATCCCGATGGTGACGACGGTGCCGTCCATGGCCAGGGCGTCGAGATTGCGATCGAGGTACTTCGCGCCCATGTTGTCCAGGATCAGGTCTGCTCCGTGATCCTTTGTCTGTGAACGAATCTCGTCGACGAAGTCCTGGTTCTTGTAGTCGATGAGGATGTCCGCGCCGAGATCGGCACACATGTCCAGCTTGTACTTCGAGCCGGCGGTGACCGCGACGGTGACGCCCATCTGCTTGGCCACTTGGATTGCGTGCGTACCGATTCCGCTACCACCACCGTGGATGAGCAATACCTGGCCCGAGCGCATGTGTCCATCCATCACCAGGTTGGACCACACTGTGGAGGCGACTTCTGGAAGTGCCGCTGCCACATGCAGATCGAGCCCTTGCGGAATCGGAAACAGCTGAGTGGCGGGTACTGCGACCTGCTCCGCATAACCACCGCCGGCCAAGAGTGCGCAGACTCTGTCGCCCACGTTCCAACCGCTGACGCCTTCGCCGAGTTCGGAGATGATGCCCGAGCATTCGAGGCCGAGAATGTCGCTGGCACCAGGGGGCGGCGGATAATTGCCCTGACGCTGCATCAGATCGGCACGGTTGATGGCCGTGGCCGAGACGTCGACGATCACCTGCCCGCGGCTCGGACGTGGGTCGGGAACCTCGGTCCATTCCATGACGTCGGGGTCGCCGAATTCTTTGAGTGTGATGGCACGCATGTCTCCATAGTGCGCCTCCGGCGCAGTGGCGCGGTTAAGTGCCCTCTGGAGCACTCAACCGCACCACTGCCGCAGGCACTTCTACAGGTCCCAGAGGTTGATCCCGAAGTCCTCGGCGTGCTGGTCGATCTGGGCCAGCTCGTCCTCGGTGAAGTCGAGGTTGTCCAGCGCGGCCACGTTGTTCTCCAGCTGTTCGACGCTCGATGCGCCGATCAGTACCGACGTCACCCGCGGGTCGCGCAGGGCCCAGCTCAGCGCGAGCTGTGCGAGGGATTGACCGCGGTCGGCGGCGATGTCGTTCAATGCCCGAAGGTGTCCGATGTGGTCGTCGGTGAGCCAATCCGGGTTCAACGACTTGCCTTGTGCTGCTCGCGAATCCGCAGGAATACCGTCGAGGTACCTGTCGGTGAGCATGCCCTGCGCCAAGGGAGAGAACGCGATGACGCCTGCGCCGATCGCGTCGAGTGTGCCGAGCAGTTCGGGCTCGATCCAGCGATTGACCATCGAATAGCTGGGCTGGTGAATCAGCAGGGGAACACCCGCGTCGGCGAGCAGATCCGCCATCTTCTGCGTCCCCTCGGGCTTGTAGGAGCTGATGCCCGCGTACAGGGCCTTGCCCTGCTGAACCGCGCTGATCAGCGCGCCCGCGGTTTCCTCGATCGGGGTGTCGTGGTCGGGGCGGTGGCTGTAGAAGATGTCGACGTGGTCCAGGCGCATGCGCGTCAACGATTGGTCCAACGAGGACAGCAGATACTTGCGCGAGCCGCCGAAGCCGTACGGGCCGGGCCACATGTCCCAGCCGGCCTTGCTCGAAATGATCAATTCGTCGCGATAGCCGGCGAAATCCTCCGAGAAGATGCGGCCGAAATTCTTCTCCGCACTGCCGTAGGGCGGGCCGTAGTTGTTGGCCAGATCGAAGTGCGTGATCCCCAGATCGAAGGCGCGACGCAGGATCGCGCGCTGGTTCATCACTGGAACGTCGTCGCCGAAGTTGTGCCACAGTCCCAACGAGATCGCCGGGAGCTTCGGTCCGCGTGATCCCACTTGCCGGAAGTGCATGGACTCGTATCTGTCGGCTGCGGCAACGTACGGCGGTTCGATGTTGGGATCTGTCATAACTCGACCATAGGTCTCGGACTCGAATCGAACATTCAACCAGTGCAAGCTACTCGTCGGTAGATTTCTTGCCTAAGATGTCACGGGTGACAGCCGAACTAGCCATTGGTTCCGGGGGGGACCCGCAGTGGCTCGACACTGCGGAAATGAAAGCATGGCGCGCCTACATGGACGGCGGGCAACGATTGATGGGGGTACTGAACAAGGATCTGCAGGATGGCCACGATCTGTCGATGGCGGAATACCGCATCCTGGTGATGTTGTCCGAATCGGTCGACGGCTCGGTTCGAATGAGCGAGCTGGCCGACGGTGTCCTGTCTTCGAGAAGTCGTCTGACGCATCAGATCAGGCGAATGGAAGTTCAGGACATGGTCACTCGCAGTACCTGCGTCGACGACGGCAGAGGTGTGCTCGCGGTGATCACCGAGGAAGGCCGTCGACGACTGGCGGAGGCGGCACCCACCCATGTGCGCAGTGTGCGCCGACATCTCGTCGATCTGCTTTCTCCAGAAGAACTCGAAGTGCTCGGCACCATCTTCGAGAAGGTCGACGCAGCGATGGACACCTCGGCGGCGGCACCGCGACGATGAGGGGCGATTGGGACTCGGGCCGCCCAGCCGTTTAAGATCGCACACGGAAGCGTGGCAGAGCGGCCCAATGCACTCGCCTTGAAAGCGAGAGACGTGTAAAAGCGTCCGGGGGTTCAAATCCCTCCGCTTCCGCCAACGGGCAAGGCCCTGATCTCACCAAGCGGTGCAGGTCAGGGCCTTTTCTCTGTCCTCGGTCAGGCCGACCCCATCCCTGCTGCCCACGCTTTGCCCACACTCTGTGCGGATACAGCGGCATCGAGAGCGGTCGCCACAGCGTCGAGATCGTCGTCGAAGAGGTCCGCGTAGACGTCGAGCGTCATAGCCGCGGAGGCGTGCCCGAGCATCCGCTGTAGCGCTTTCACGTTCACGCCCGCGCTGATGGCCAGGCTCGCCGCTGTGTGCCGAAGATCGTGCGGGGTGAGCCGAGGTACGCCCGACTTGGCTACGGCCCGTGTGAACCATCCCGTAGACGACACCGATCGCCGGAGGTAGTCGCCACCGCGGCCGGCGAACACCAGATCGTCGCGGCCCTTGCCCTCGCAGACCCTCGCCAGCTCGTCGACGAGGAATGCCGGCACCGGCACTACCCGCGACTTGTGCGACTTCGGCGTACCGACGTGGATCTGCTGTTCGACCTGAACGGCGTTGTCCACGATGTTGATTCGTCTCCGGAGCAGATCAAGGTGGCGAACACGGAGGCCAATCGCCTCGCCCCACCGGACGCCGCAGTAGGCGAGCACGAGCACCAGGACGCGATACTGGCCGGCGGCGGTCGCGAGCTCGGCCACCTCGGCGTGCGACAAGTACACGTGCGCCTTGCGCTGTTTGCGTGGCAGATTCTCGACACCGCGTGCCGGGTTCTTCGCGAGCCGCTTCGCTTTCACCGCGGTATCGAGCACGCCGGCGAGGACACCGTAGGCGCGGATGACGACAGTCGCACCCTTGCCCGCCCGCGTCATACCCGCGATCCACCGCTCGACCGAATCGAGCGTGATGTCGGCGAGCTGCACGTGACCCCACCGAGGCAGAACGTGAATCCTCCACGCCGTTTCGAGGGACTTGTACGCGGACGGTTTGAGGTCGGATTCTTTGCGGGACAACCAGTTCG
Organism: Rhodococcoides fascians A25f; assembly: GCF_000760935.2. Lineage (NCBI taxonomy): Bacteria > Bacillati > Actinomycetota > Actinomycetes > Mycobacteriales > Nocardiaceae > Rhodococcoides > Rhodococcoides fascians. The sequence continues at coordinate 511,775 of NZ_CP049744.1, forward strand.
GGCCGAACTCCGCGACGGTGATCTTCCCGAGTTTCGGTGGCACGTATTGGCCCGTCATCATCTCCACGGTCACCGTCGCGGCGAAGTCGAGCGCCTGCCGCTTCGATGTGAACCCTCGCTTATCCGTCTGCCGACGCTCCGGGGTTCGGTAGCGGACTCGCCACCGCTTGCCGCCCGCGGTCTCGTAGCTTTCGACGGTCGCCACTAGTCATCCTCGGTGAAGATCGTGCCGTAGCCGAAGCTCGCCCGGATCGACACGTCTGTTCCGTCCGACTCGATCATGCGGCTGACGAGCAACGGCCCGTCGCCGGGTTTGGTGCTCCGCCATGCGTACGTCGCGGGTCGAAGGAACGGCGGTTGTGAGGCTACCGCGAAGTCCAGATTGGACGTCCGTAGCGAGCGCATCCCGTCGAGGAAGAACCACAGAGAGCGAACTGAAACACGTTCGGCACCAGACGCATTGACTTCTAAGTCCCCATCGTAGGCAGGCTCAATCAACAAGGTATTTGGCGAAACATCGAGGGCGATCGCGAGCGCCATCAAGTCGTCGACGTCGACTCGTCTGGACCCGTTCTCGATCTGGCTGATCGAAGAGTTGCTGAGCGGGTGTCCGAGCTCGCTCATCGTGTCCGAAAGCGCGCGCAGGGTCATCCCCCGGTCGTTACGGACCCTGGCGATGTTCTTACGGACCGTCTCGCCGGTTGCTCCGATTTCCACGCGCTTTGCTGCCATGATCGAAATATAGCGAGGAACTTGCAAGCATGGAAATCGTGGAGTAGGAATACAGATATCCCAATGGATATTCAGGATTCCCGAGCAAGGAGACAGGATGAGCACCCCATCCCCCCTAGCGACACCCGACGAGGCCGCCGAGTTTCTGCGATGCAGCAAACAGACCCTCGCAGCCAATCGGTTCAAAGGAGTCGGTCCCAAGTTTGTAAAGCACGGCAGCAGAGTGCTTTACAAGTGGGTCGACCTCCATGCGTACGTGGAGGCGAACACATTCCAGCGCACCGACGACCGTCCTGTAGCGGTCTGATGCCGCTCACCCCCGACCCCTACGAAACTGCCCCCGATGCCGGCCAGGGCATCGAGGGCAACCAGGACCGACCCAACTCTCACGAAGGAACCGATCTGATGACGAACCCTACCGCGATCGCCGACGCCCTCGCCACGATCATCGCCCTACTCAACGCGTTCAATCGCGAGAAGCTCAAGCAGGTCACCGCCGGATGGACCGCGCCACAGCGATACGCCTACGCCTCGCAAATGCTCGAGCTGCAGCACGCCGCAGGCCGGAAAGCACAAGCGGTCGCAGCGGTCGCCGAGGCCGCGCACCCCGTCACGGAACAAGACCGGCCGGCGGGACACACCGGGCCGCTCGAACCATTCACGACCGTCCTGGCTGAGACGGGACAGCCGCTCCGAGAGTGGGCCATCGATTTCGATTCACCCGAAGACACGAACGTGTGGATCCGCCGCGACGACACCCTCGCCGTCGACGGTAGGCACGTCGTCATCGGTACACCCACCGTCAACGTCGAACTCGAATCCGCCGGCACACAGCAATTCAATGCCCACGACGCCGAGAGCCTTGCGCTGGCGATTCTCTCCGCAGCAGTCCTGCTCCGGACACAAGAGGCGGAAGCCAACGGATGGACCTGACCGCACCCGAACCCCACCACAAGAACGCCCCCGCTGCCGGCCAGGGCAACGGGGGCATGCCAATCACTCACACGAAACTCCACCAGAAGGAACTTCCGATGACCACTGTAAACCAGACCACCGACACGAACGAGCCTGATTGGGCGATCGGCGGCAGGACCCGTCTCGACCAGAACACCACAGCCATCGTGCAGCTCGTCGACGACCTACACGTTCGCTTCGTGATCGACGAAGGCAGCGACGACCGCCGCCACCGGTACGAGATCACCTTCGACGCGGCTGCCGCTCTCGGCTCACTCCTCACCGCCCTCAGTCACGTGATCCGCCCCGCTGGAATTACCCGCCCCGCAATCGCTTTCACCGAGGTCCAGGAGTTCGACAAGTGACGAACCCATTCGAGTCCCACCTCAGCAAGAGGAATCTCGCCACGCTCGACGCGATGTGCGCCGAGCACGGGCAGGGGAACCGAGCGATGGCCGCCGCGACCATGCACCAGATGCAGATCCAGGAACAGGAGGGCGCTCGGCTGTGCGCGATCGCCAACCTGCAATTCCCGGCGGCGGACGCGAGCCGGCCGGCGTGGTTCGTCGGCGAGACACCGGTATTCGACCACATGCTCCTCGACACCCACGAAGTCTGCAGAACGTGGACACGCTCGTTCGACGTCCCCGACCAGGGGTGGTCGGTAGCGATCGTGTGCGACGACGTCTACAACGAGGAGCAGGAGGAGTGGGAGACGTCCGGTCCGCGGATCGCGGTCTCCGTCGAGGAGTACACCGAGCTCGACCCCGAAAGCGCTGCCGCCCTTGCCATCGCGATCGTCGACGCTGTCGAAGCCCTGAACGGCACCGCCGGCGAATGAACGCGACCGAGTCAGTGTCCAGGTTCGAGTGGGAGCACTGCGTCAAACGCACACCCATGCCGGGCAGCACGAAGTTCCTGGCGCTGGTTCTCGCGACGTTCAGCTCTTCGAGGACCGGGTCGAACGTTCACCCGAGCGTGGCCCGGTTGGCCCGCGAAATGGAGGTCTCCGAACGGACCGTCAACCGCGGCATGGACTGGCTCCGAAACCACGGTTGGATCGTCCGTGTCCGACAGGGCAACCGGTGGAAAAACCAGGCCGACGAGTACCGGTTGTCACTCCCGAGCAACGTGCTCGAGGTGATGCAACTCGACCCGGACAGTCGACCGTACGACGGGAGTCTGAGCGACACCGATGACGCTCAGACTCCCGAAGTCCACCCGACACCGATGTCGCTCAGACTCGTTGAGAGCCGCAATGTCTGAGCGACATCTGGGCAAAGTCTGGACGACAACTCAGCAAGTCTGGACGACATTTGAGACGAGTCTGAGCGACACCAGTGTCGCCCCATCCTGTAGATCCTGCAGTTACCCAGCAATAGATCCATCGGTTCCCGGCTTGAGAGCGCAACTAACTGACCGCACGCGAGAGAGGAAACCAGATGCCCAATCGATACGGGGAGACCGAAGAGGAACCACCCCTCGACGACCACCATCCCGGCTGTCGGAAAGGCTGGCTCGGCGAGGACCCGGACGGCAACCCGATCCCGTGCATCCAGTGCCGACCGCACCTCGCCGAGCCGGCGAAGGTGAACGACTGCGACCCCAACAGGTACCGATGACGTACTCCAAGACACCCGAGGCCGCGAAGATCCTCAAGAGCCCGACACTTCGAGACGCCGCCTGCCACGGCCGGTGGCCGATGTTCGATGCCGAGATCGACGGCGAAAAGGCCGCCGCCGCAACCATTCGCCTCGATGCAGCGGTGCAGCTCTGCGCAACCTGCCCCGTCCACGCAGCATGCGAGTCCGCACGCCAAGCCCTACCCGTACGAGAAGTCGCCGGCGTCTGGGCCGGCCGCGTCTACGGACGCCCAACCCGAAAGGCAGCATGAAGATCAGCGTCAAACCCGAGGCCCGAGTCAACTGCCGACGCTCCGGCACGCATCGAATCGGCCTGCGCATAGCCGGACTGACCCTCGCCCTGACCGGACCCGAAGCGCTCACCCTGGCGGACCAGCTCGTCGACGCAGCCGAGAAGACCGACCGTGGGTAACCGACCGAAGCCATGCCTCGGCAACGGCTGCACTAACGCCACCACACACGAGGACCGCCGCTGCACCACCTGCCGCCGCATCCTCCACGAACTCCACGAAATCACTGGCGCAGAGGACGACCACCATGCCTGACCAGCCGACCTACACCGAATGCCGCAGTGCCGATTGCACCATCTGGACCGACGAGCCGAGCGGGTTCTGCAGCGTCTGCCAGGACGAGGTCCGGGAGCTCGACGAACGACTCGGCATCGACCCCGACCGCCCCACCCTGTAGGAGGTCCCATGCCCCACGCGCCGGCACGCATCTGCCCACGCTGCAAACAAACCACCACCGCACGCAAGTGCCCGACGTGCTGGCCCGCGTGGTCCGGCTCGGCCTGGAAGAACGGCAGCACACGACGCTGGCGCAAGCTCCGCGCCGAGCAACTCGAGCAACACCCGATCTGCCAACGGCCAGGATGCCACCGCCTCGCCCGCGAAGTCGACCACGTCGACAACCTCGCCGGCGGCGGTGAGATGTACACGGGCCCACTGCAGTCGCTGTGCCCACCACACCACGCCGAGAAGACCGCCACCGAACGAAAGCGAACGAACTATGACTGACCCACAGCACAGCCAGGACGCCGAGCTCCGCGAGCAGATGCGAGCCGCAGTCGAGCACCTCTGGGACGGCGTCGACGACGTCAGCCCCAACCTCAAAGCGGCACTCCGCCGAGCCGCGGCGACCCGACCCGCCCCCGCCCCGTAGGGGCGTCCACCGAACGGACGCCCTCAGCCACGGACAGCGACTCGGTGGCTCTTCGCGTGCGCGCTCAGGTTGGGGCGCATGGGGGGTATCAACCCGGAGGGGCACAGACACAACGAGAGGAACTCACCACCATGACCGATCGACACGACACCGAGGGCGCGGACCTCGAGCAGATCCGCAACATCGACGTTGCACGCGCGGCCCGGATGGCCCTGGCATCGCAGAACAACGACGGCCCGGGCATGCAGCTTGTGCTACGCGAGGCGGCCGCCGACGACGAGGGGTTCGCCCGACTGATCTCGGCGCTCGCAGCGCTCGCAAGGTCACTCTCGAACCAGCTCTCGCCGAACGATGTTGCCGCGCCCCTGTTACAGCTCATCGACGCGGCAATGCGTTACCCTGATAATTGAGTGATGGCGAGTAGGTGCATCGTCCGCGTAGCCGCTGTATGTCGAAGCGCCGCCAGCGATGCGCCTGCCGCGTTCTCACTCACCGGGTTTCGAGTAATGGTCCGCGAAGTTCTGGCCCGCGAAGCCGCTCGTAGTTGGAGCGCCGCCAGCCGTGGGGAACCGCCAGCCAGCCGCCGAGCCGGTTGACCACCCACTTTTCTTGCGCGCAATTCTGTTGCAGCGCAATGCCATCGAGGACCCACAAATGAATCTGAAACAGCAGTACGACGCAATCAGGAACCGGATGAAAGAGCTCCGGACGATCGGCCGTGAGCGCGATTTCACTGACGCGGAGATGAAGGAAGCCAACGATCTATTCGACCAGAGCGAGCGTCTCGAAAAGGAAATCGAGAAGAACGACGAGATCGCCGACAAGCTCAAGAGCATCAACGCCGACAGGGACGACGAAGACTCGGACGACGACGGCGACGACGACGACGACGATAGGCACCGGATCCCGCTCGGTGGGAAGAGCCTGAAGACGGGCTTTCTGCCGGCGCAGGGCAAGAGTTTCGACCAGCTCGCGCGCCGCATCGCCAAGCAGGTACAGGCGAACGGCCGCAAGTCGATCGACGTCGAAACGATCACCCCGGTCACGCTCAACACCGACCCGATCCCGATGGACAAGCCGGCCGGAAACCTCCTCGCGTTGATCCCCGTCGTACAGCGCGGCACCGTGCGGTTCGACTGGCTGCAGCAGACGGCCCGCACGAACAACGCGAAGATCGTCGCCCCGGGCGCGCTCAAGCCAACCTCGCAGTACGACATGGAGTCTCGCGGCGGCCGCCTCCGGGTCCTCGCGCACACGTCCTCTCCGTTCGACAAGTACCTACTCGCCGACTCGCCGTGGCTCGGCCAGTTCATCGGCAACGAGCTGCTGTACGGGCTGTACTCGGAGCTCGAGCGTCAGATCATCGCGGGCACCGGCGACGGCAGCGATGACGCCACCGAGCTGAAAGGACTGCTCGGCACGAGCGGAATCCGCCAGCAGGGGTTCGCCACCGACCGGATCGTCACCACCCGCAAGGCCGTGACGCAGCTCGAAAAGATCGGCGTCACATCACCGGCCGGCAGCTACTGGGTGATGAGCCCGGACGACTGGGAGGCACTCGAGCTTTCGCGCACCGCGGACGGCCACCTCGAGCTCGGCAGCCCCGTCAACGTCGCAGCGAAGCAGCTGTGGAGTCGACCCGTGGTCACCGTACCCGGACTCGAATTCGGCGCCGGTTTCCTCGTTGGCCCCGGGGCAACGCAGCTCAACACGGACCTGCAGGGCATCGAAACGCTGTGGTTCGCCCAGCACAACGACGACGCGTTCCGCAACCAGCTACGCGCACGCTGTGAGGGCCGTTTCGAGTTCGTCGTCCCGCTGCCCGGGCACATCGTGAATCTCGACCTCGTCGCAGGCTGATCGGTGGCTGTCGACACAGTCGGCGGTCAGGTCGGTGGCGTCGGTGTAGCCGACGCCATCGATTTCGACCTCGAGTTCCAGAAGATCGCCGACCGCCTCGCCGCGGACGAACGGAACCGGCTCAAGCCACCGCTCGTGCGCCTGTGGGACGGCGACTGGAACCTCCGCGGTATCTGTGCGCAGGAGAATTCGGCGTCGTTCCAGCTCGTCAACAACGAGACCGGCATCGGCACGATCGAGCTGCCCGAGGGCTACTACCTGTCGGACTGGCTCGTCGACGTCGAATCCCGAGGCACGACGAACGTGTTCATCACCGTCGACAAGGACGGGATGCGTTGGGCCGGAATGATGGAGGAGTTCGAGCTCCTCCACGACGACATCGGCAAGTCCGTCGTGAAGGTCACGTTCAAGCACGATTACCAGCACTTAAAGCACATTCTGTTCTGGAGCCTGCCTTGGCTCCCGGCGGAGGTCCAGCCCGGTTCGTGGATCGGGTTCGGCACCGCGAAACAGGTATGCAAGACAGCGCTTCTCGCGAACATCATGCGTCTCGAGTCGTCGGCGTTCATGCTGCCCGACAACCCGCTCGACGCATCGCAGTGGTTCAACTTCAACCAGTCCACCTGGTCGATGACCGTCAAGCCGACGCAACCCGGCGAGGTGGACAACTCGCTGATCGCGATCCTCGTCTCCCGATTCAAGACCGGGCACGAGGCGTGCCGGCGAATCGTCGACGACTCGCAGCTCACGTGGGTATGCCGGCGGTACCTCGAGGGCGATCCTCCGCCGTGGCCCGGTGCGAACCTCCGCCACGGCTGCCTGGTGTGGGATCTCGTCGACAAGTCCGGGTTCAACACTGGGACCGCTTTCCGCGGCGACATCTTCGGCGGCCTGATCCACGAGATCATGACCATCGGATCGGATGGCATCACCGAGAACGTCGAGACCATCGACGACCCGAACGTCCCCGGAGAACTGTTCCAGCCAGGATGGCGGGGCACAGTCCCACAGCTCCCGGGGTGCGTGTTCTACGAGTCGGAGCAGACCGGCACGTTCCGAACGTCGTTCAAGCACAAGCCCGCAACGGTCGTGCAGACGGTCGCAGGAGGGCACTCAGCACCGTACGTGAACGAGACCATCAAAGCGTTCATAGTCATGGCGGGAAACCTGACCGCCTCGATCCCAGGCATCCCGCCGATGGGCGAAGTAGCGGACGCATTCCTGTCCCCGATCTACACTGATGCGTTTTTCGCGTTCGGGGCCCACAAGAGTCCTCAACGCGCACAACGTCTTTCGACCAAAGGGTTCCACTACTTCGAGGACATGGCGCAAGGTGCCGACCGCGCCTACACCCTCAAGTACCTCATCGCGCAGCGCGCCGCGATGTACGAATCCCGCGAATCAACCAGGGCAACGCTCACCGTCACAGACGGAAACCCCTGGCGCGTCGGCGAAAAGGGATTCGGCGACTTCTCGATCGGCGACCGCGTCGGGTTCACCATCCGGGGCCCGAAATCGCTGTACGGAAAGATTTTCGTCGAGCAGGTTTCCGAGCTCACCCTCGCATGGGACCGCGGCACCACCCCGACGTGGCAGATCAAGATCGGCTCTCGCGAACCCGAGGATCCGATCCTCCGCGCATTCCAGGACCTGCAAGATTTCTTCGGAATGATCCAGGCCCTCGGCGTCGTCTAGTTGGCCGACGCAGGAACGCCAGAACGGCCCCGAGAGCAAATCTCGGGGCCGTTCTCCGTGACTTGCTAGTCCGGGTGGGAAGGACTCTGGCTCAGAGCGCCGAGGGACCATCCTGAAACCTCGGTGAGGCGGCCGCGCCAAGCCGCTACGCCGAGCTGTCTGCCGCCCTCATGCACGACGGCGTCGAGCAAATGTATGTATCCAGTGCGGGCGATTTTGGTCGAAAGGTCAGCCTTGTCGGTTCCGTCCGCCAACTGGCGGTAGTGCTCGACTTCGAGGCTCCAGATTGCGGCGAGATCGCCTTTCGACCAGGTCTCGTTTGCAGCGTCGAAGTACGCCGCGCCCGAGACCAGAGTTCCCGAAACGACTACACCGGAGACTGTCAGGGTGATGCCGACTTTGGCCTCACTGTTGAGGTTGAAGATGGCCACGATTCGTGTCAGGAGTTGGTCGCGGTCCTCGCGAAGCGGTGCCGGGGGTGCAGTGGTGGTTTCGGTGTCGTCCGTCATGGGTGTGGCTCCTCGGGGTGGAAGGTGTCCGCTCGGCCCGGACGCTACCCCGCGGGTCCGACACGGCATGGCCGCGTGAAGGGCCGTGCCCACACTTTGCCCACACTTGCCCACTATTGGGGGTAATCGTCGGGTATCGAGGTAGACGGGAATCCACTGCTCAGGGCAGGTCCGCGACTCTGAGCAGCGGGGCGTGGGAGAGTTCAAATCCCTCCGCTTCCGCCAAATGTTCGTTGTTCAAACCCGGTCCACCCGCAAGGGTGGGCCGGTTTTGTTTGCCCCGGTCGAAGCTCAGTAGCGTCGCAAGCTCGCTTGCCTCAACGGCTTTCACCAGTGTCAGTGCTGCTCGGTTCGACAGTCCGTCTGTTCCCGTCTGTTCAAGTTCGAGCACTTGGTTCTGGACGACGCGTGGCACTCGGCTCTTCCGCTTGTCGAAGAAGACGGTGGACAGGTGCGCCACGAGGTGCGCGAACGGCTCGTGGATCTCACCGTCGCTGACGCTGCCATCGTCGTTGATGTAGAGCTTGTTGAAGAACCCCTGGTTGAGCATCCGGCGAATGGGAGGCTTTGTCTCGGCGTACACCCGGTGGCAGGTCATGATCGCTTCGACCGCTTGATCGAGCAGGATCTTCACCTGGGCTCGTGACTCGGTACCCTCGGTAAGGTCTCGTTCGGCGATGTTCAAGGCTCGCGTCAGCCGATCCATCTCGCTCTTGAGCATGTCGAGTGGTACTGCCCCGGCGTAGTGCGCTTCGAGTAGTTTGGCGCGCTCACGTTCGAGCTGAGCTTTGTTTCTCGTCGCTGCCGCCATAGCGTCGGCAGCCTCGCGCGTGGCCGTGTCGAGTTCGTCGAGGACAATCGCGCGAATCTTCTCGGCAGTCGAGCCCTTGATCTGCATGTGTTTGTAGAAGTCTTCGATGCCCGCTTCGATTGCGGGCAGTTTGACGAATCCGCGTGGGCACGGATTTTTCTTGTTTTTTCGGCCCATGCAGAAGAAGTACTCGTACAAGTTTCCGCTCTTGCCGCGATTCTTGGAGTAGACCATCCGTGTCCCGCAGTGGCTGCACCAGATCGTCCCGCGGAGGTACGAATTGTGTGTCCGATCCTTTTCACCTGCGGTGTTATGAGCATGCATGACGTCCTGGACTTGTAGCCAGGTATCCATATCGACGAGCGCTTCGTGTGTTCCCTGGTGATAGACGCCTTTGTAGGCCACGATGCCGACGTAATACGGGTTGATCAACAGGCGATGAAGCGAGCTGATCGATACTGGACGGCTCGGCACTTTCGGGGTCGCGCGGGTGCGCAGTCCTCGGTCTTCGAGAGCATCTGCCAGATTGGCGAGACTGTATTCGCCCTTCGCATATTCGGTGAATGCCCAGCGCACATGGCTGGCACGTTCAGGATCGAGTTCGACCCAGCGAATATCGGCGCTGCCTTCGAGGCGGCGCTTATTGAGGTAGCCGATCGGTGCACGGCCAGGGGTGCCTCCCGCTGCGAGCTTCGACTTCAGCCCCTTGATCACTTCCGTCGCGAGGTTGTTCGAGTAGTAGCTCGCCATGCCGCGCTGAATCTGGAGATTCAGTTTCCCTTGCGGGGTGTCGTCGATGTACTCACTGACCGATACCAGCGCTGCCCTGGTCGCCTCCAAGCCGGAATCGACGTAGTAGTCGGCTTTAGGGCTTCGGCTGAGCCTGTCGAGCTTGTGGACGATGACGTGCGTGACACCGAGATCGTTGATTTCAGCGAACATTCGTTGAAATTCGGGTCGATTGACGGTCGTCGCGGATCGACCGAGTTCGGCATACTCGGCGACGACGGTGAGGTTCAGCTCCTCGGCCTTTCGGCGGCAGGCGTCGCGTTGGAACGGAATCGAGTAGCCTTCCGCGCCGCCACCGACGCGTGCCTGCTCCTCGGTACTGACGCGGACGTAGATGACGGCTCGGCCACGTGCTTGACGCTCGGTGCGGACTGCAGGCGCGACGATCTGCGCTTCCTGGGTCGGGGCGTTCCCGGCGCGGAGTTCTTCGAGGATCGACTTCCGAGCACCGGCGTATCGACTGGCGCTGCGATTGCGCCGGACCGTTTCTGGTGGTGCCGCGTCGGCGTCGTCGGCAGATCCGAATGGTGAGTTGGGTGTGCTGCGGCGGCTCATGCGGCTACTCCTGGAAGTGCAGTACTGGGCGGATCTGGGAGGAAGTGACCCGGCAGGGTATCGGGTGCGGGCGCTACTGGGAAGGTGTCGGCGTAGTCCAGAACGGACGGTTCGTCGAGATCAGTCGGAAGCCCAAGTGCGGTCATCCGGCGGCGCATGGCGTTGACGGAGATGTGGAAGGCCATGGCGAGCGATTCGGGTGTTCGCAGACCGTCACCCCACAGGTGGTAGACGGCGTGCCGGCTCATCAACAGGTTCGTGGCGAAGTGATCGCAGACGGCTTCGATCTCTGGCGGCGTCAGCCGTTTGTACACAGTGGTGTGTGCGGCACCGTTGTCGATGATGTGCTTGAGTTCGTGCGCCAGGGTGAAGCGCTGTCGTGAGGTGGTCTCGCTGGGATTGAGCCAGATGACCCACCTACCCTGCTCGTAGCGCGAGACGCCAGATGGGCACTCGGTGATCGACGTGCCTGGGCATGGTCGACGCAGGATCGTCATTCGCGTCAGGCTGGTGATGTCCGCTTCGCGGATCGCCCGGTGTTCGGCTTCCCACGTTCGAGCCAAGCGACTGGCTTGGCGTTCGGCGACTCGAAGCGCTTGCTGGTAGCTGATCGTGAAGCGCGGCATCATGTCTCGCAGCCGTTTCAGCGATGGTGTCGATAGTTTCTTGTCCATTCCCCTCCCTTCGTTTCGTATTTCTCCGCGATGACTTCGTCTGCTCTACGGCGTGTGGTCGTCGGCATTCTCGGTGCGCATGGTGTCGACGATGGCTTCTACTTCGGCAATCTGCGCGGGCGTCAGGTCCTGGTACTTGCTGCGGAAGTACGTTGGCAAGCTCGGCAATGGCCGCCGGACGGTCAGCCAGTGCGCCTCGTAGAAGCGTTCGACGTCGACATCGAGGGCGTCGGCGAGAACGCGCATCCGCTCTTCGGTGATGTCGGCGACCGATCCGTCCTCGATGCGGCGGATGTTGGAGCGATCGAACCCGCACTTGGCGGCCAACGCGTACTGACTCAACCCCGCTTCGGTGCGGAGCTGTTCGAGCAGAAGTGCCAGTGGTGTGCGGGTTGGTGATCGATCTTTCATGGTGATGGTTTCCTTCTCATCATTTTCTCAGGTTCCCGATTTCGGGGCAAGAGCAGACCCGTTGTGGAATGGTCAACGCGCAGTGGTTATCTGGTGAAGATGTGGAAGCCGGCCTCGCCGTCGATCACGTCCCATTCCGTGCGGAGCGCCGTCTCCAGGTCGCTGTAGTCGATAGACAGGTACGGCCCGAGTCCCGTTCGCTGGCCGAACTTCTCGATTTCGTCCTGCCAGCCCATGTCATCCACGAACTGATCGACGAAGGCAATCAGCGTCGGGTAGGTCCCTCGGTAGCAGTCCTCGAAGCTGTCGAGGCTGGCGTCTTCGGTGCCGACCAGGTCAACGAACGCGGCATAGGCCTCGCCGTGCTCCTGAATCCCTTCGGCGATGGCGTGAACGGTCTCGATCCGGTCGTACTCGCCGACCCGGAACTGGTAGAAGCCTTCGTAGTCGTGGATGGCGTACTCCTCCGCGCCCGGATCCTGCGAGGCGGCGAGCATGGCGGTGATCTTCTCGTGGATCTCGTCGACCGGCAGTCGAGCGTCGATCCACCTCCCGTGGAGTTCGCCGTTGTTGTAGTCGCTCAGTGACGCCACGTAGATCAGCGGCGCGGTGCGAGGCGTCGACTCGACCTCATGCGGCTCCGGTTGTTCGTGTTGATTGGTGTTCGGTGTGATGTTGTGTTCCATGGTTGGACTCCTCTATTCAGTTATGTTGTTGTGCTGCGCTATTCGTTCCCTTGCCTGCTCGGCGTAGTCGGGGTTCAGTTCGATCCCGAGCCAGTTCCGGCGGTGCTTCTGGGCAGCCAGTGCGGTGGTACCGGAGCCCATGAAGGGATCGAGCACGATGCCAGGACGCCACGGCGAACCGGGACACGCACAGGCAGGCTGAAGCGCCCCGGTGCGCAGAAGACGACCACCCACCTGCTCCTGCTCGCGCCGCCACGCAAATCCGCATGTGGTGCAGACTCTTTCTGGACAGCCCGCGAGGATGGCGCGTTCAGGCAGTGCCAGTGGGTACGTTGCGAAGTGGGCACCCTTGTAGCCAGCGGTCGGAATCGTCCAGACATCTCCTGGCGACTTGCCGAGTGGGTGTGCACTCAGCCCGCGGCGCTTCATGGCGTCGAGCCCCAGATTGCGATCGACCCCGCCGCCGACCGGGACGGCAGAGACCGGCGGATAGCCAACCGCCGTCTTGCGGTGTGCCCGCATGCGTTTGTCGACGGGTGCCACGCGGACCGCATCGAGGTCGAAGTAGTACGTGGGGGAGCGGACCAAGAGCAGGACGGTCTCGTACGTCGTGCTGAGTCGATCCGTCACCGACGAGGGCATCGGATTCGGCTTGGCCCACACCACGACGTTTCTCACCAGCCAGTTATCGTCGGCCAGGGCTAGCGCGAGTCGCTGGGGTCCGAGCAGCAACGACTTTCGCGCTGCACCCTCGCGTGGATGTGCTGAGTAGCTGTCGCCGACGTTGAGCCACAGGGAGCCGGTGGGCGTCAGAACACGGTGCAGCTCCTGCGCAACCAGACGAAGGTTCTTGACCCAGTCGTCAACCGACTGCTCTGCCCCGAGCTGGTCGGGATGGCCGTAGTCACGCAGACCCACGTAGGGCGGCGAGGTAACGATGCAATCGACGCTGGCATCGGCGAATCGGTCCAGGACGTGGCGGACGTCGCCGACGACGATCGTGTTGGGTTTCATGAGGTGGCACCTCCTTTCGAGGATGTGGTTGGTAGAAGGTCACTGGATGGCAGTAGCGCACTGAGCGCGTCGGCCTCGGTGGTGACGGTGAAGAGCTGCTGTTCCGCCTGGTTCAGGCGGGAGATGGTTCGGCGGATCCCATGGGCGCGGTGCTCGCTCGGAACAATCCAGACCACCTTGGGGAAGACGCCCGCGCTGGCCTGCTCGGTCCCAGATCGCCAGTACGCCGCGTAGGCCTGACACTTCGCGCGAATCGTCGTCAAGCTCTCGGTGGCCCTGTCGATTTCGACGAAGAACGCGTCCTCGTAGTCGGTGTCGGCAACACGGACGTACGCATCCGGTCTAAGCACGCTGACGCCGCCGTGTGGCGCGGGGTAGCGTCGCCAGCACGTCGGCTCGGGATCGAAGCTCAACAACTCATGCCGACGTTCCGGCCCGGTGGCTTCATGCAGCCTGACGTAGGTCTCGGTGATCGCCAGGACGTGAGCGACGAACCGCTCGCCAGGTTCGCCCCGTGGACGGCGCGGTTCCGTGCCGTCGAGACGTGCCAGCGCACCGGATCCCCTGCCCTGCAAGCTGTAGACGAATCCCTGCGAACCGCCGTGCAGTCCGCCGACGCGTCGATCGAGGCGACCGATCAGACCCACGTCGGTGAGTCGCTTCAGCACGGAGCGGCATCGTCGATCCCGGGTGATCGGCGATCCTTCGGTGAAGTGCAGGCGGCGAAGGTGGTCTCCTGTCGCCAGCCGAAAGCCTTGCAGTTTCCGCAGAATTGCGAGATCCCGATCCGACAGTGGCGACGATCGACCCCGCCGTGCGGCCGATGATGCGCTCATGGGCGCTCCCCGTGAAGAGCGTGGAGATTCGCCGCCACTTTTGACAGAAAAGCGCAGGCCAACAACGGGATTGACTCGATGCGACCGGTAAGGCGACCGGTAGGCCACTGTGCGGGGTGCGGATACATCATTGCTGTCCCCGCTTCATGCGCCCGATGCCCGCATCCGGTTCCGGTGACTGCCATTTGGCGAGCAGTTCGGCATCGACCGCCTCGCCGGATTGGCCGAACTGCTGCCGACTCTGCGCACGAACGGTCGCTGCAGCCACACGTCGGCCGGGCAAGCGGTGCGTCCGAAAGTGGGCTGCACCCGTCTGGGTATGGACGGCGGCAACGGCTTCGTACTGGCCAAGCCGCAGCAAATCCTGAGGTGCGACATTCGGGCTGCCGATCCACGCCGAGAGCGCCTTGGCGTCCTCGATGCTCGGCGTGAACGAGATCTTGCTGCGGGCATTCGCGGCGACCGCCGCGCGAAGATTCGGTGTCAGCTGCGCCAGGTTCTGGTTCGCCAGCGTCAGCCCAGCCACCCCGGCTCCGCGAATCGTGGCCAGGACATCCGCGAAGTCGAGACCTCCGGTGAACAGTTGCCACTCGTCGACGATGATCGAGGCGAGCCGCCGATCCTGTTCGGCGATGCGGCTGCGTCGTTGTAGCGCACTCCATAACTGCCCCAACAACAGCGAACCCGCAATGGCTGCGGCTTCGGCACCGACGACGCCGCGGTTGAGCGAGACCAACACGATGCTGCCGGAATTCAGCGCGTCGTCCCAACTCCAGCCAGGATTCGACTGCCCCAGGAGCCGGCGAATGCTGCTGCGCGACGTGAAGCCCCGCAGTTTGTTGAGAATCGGCGCAACGACCTGACTGCGCTCGGCGTCGCTGAGGTTGTCGAACCACGCCAGCCACGGCCCGAGGACAAGCGGATCACTCACCTGCGCCGCCACGCGTCGGCGGAACGAGGCGTTGGTCAGAAGCGCGGGGACATCGATCAGGGTGCCTCCATGCATCCGGGCCGCGATCAAGACGGCATGGAGCAAGACGTCAGTGCTGCGGGGCCCGAGCGCGGTGCCGTGTATCGAGTGAAACAACCCGACGATGTCATCGGCGCGCCGTTCGGCATCGGCGGGATCACCGGCCAGCACGTTGCTGCCGACGGGATGGTCCGTCTCACCGGCGTCGATGGCGATGACCCGGCGGCGTGCGGCCGGATCGAGACGTTCCATGATGGCGTCGCAGAGATCTCCCTTGGGCTCGATAACCACGACCCCACGCCCAGCCGCGATGTCGGCCAGCGCCACCGACGCCAGCAGATTCGACTTCCCGCTGCCCGTCGGGCCGATGACGAGCAGTCCCGTCGGAATCGCGGCCGTCGGGAACATGACAGGAGCATCCCGCGACGCTGGATGGAGACTGCTGCCGAGCAGCCGGCCATCCGTTGGTGATTTCGGCGGCGATGGGTCGCCGATCGGCAGGGCGCGGTCGGTTCCGTCGATGGGCAGCGCCAGCATCACAGCAAGCTCGGTGGCGCTCAGGATGCCGCCCCACGTGTTCGACTGCGTGGCGGTGAGCGCTTGAGCGCCGTACTTGGTGCCCTTGCCGACGTGCAGGTGTCCTTCGGCGCTGTCGGCAAGCTGGATAGCGCGGCGCAGTCCACCGAGCGCAACGGCTTCGGCCGTTGTCCCGATACGACCCCGCACCGCGAACAGTGGTTCGCTGGCCTTCTTGCGCCACTGCGACGAATCGAGCGCTGATGGGGTGCGTCGCTGCGTGAGGCCGAGCTGTTCGGCGATGCTGAACTCACCGGGCTTGACCACTCGCTGCTGAGCGGGGCCGATGATCCACTGCAGCACGGACGCATGCTTCTTCGACGTGTGGGACAACGCGGCTCCCACTGCGCGACTTACGTCGACGGCGGTGTCTGTGCGCAGCGAGGCGGCGGCACTACGGAGCGAGATATCGGCCGCGAACCGAATAGCGGGTCGTTCGGGGCCGTCGAGCTGCCGAACGACCAGGCCGGGAACGGTATCGGCCTGCTGGCGTGCGAAGCTCGCTGCCAGCGGTACGTCGAGGCCCATGAGGAATCGGGTCGTGCCGCCGAGCTGCCACTGTTCGAGCACGACGATCGGTGTCCGTCGCAGGATTCCGACGCGTGGTCGCGATGCCAGGGGGCGAACGAAGCTCGCCACGTTCTCGATGGTCATCCCGCGAGGCGGAAAGAGCTCCCACCATTGCAGCTCACGCATGGTCGTTCTCCTCGGTATCGGGCATCGGCATCGTTGACGGTGTGCTGGGTGGTTCCTGTGCTCGCTCGTCCTTGATCTGTTGCCGGGCAATGGCGATGCACGCCCGGGCGATCTTGCGGAGCGCGGCACTGCTCTCGTCGCGGCGGACGGCGTGAATGCGGACAGCTTCGTGTTCGTTGGACGGGTCTGTACTCATTGGCTTCTCCTCTCGAATTAAGTTGGTGGAGAGCGCATCCAGCCCGAACCCGCCTAATTTTGGGTGCACGAAAGACACCTCCTGACGACGAAGACGCGCGGAGGAGCTGTTCGGTGACGCTTGGGTGGTGCCCTACCCGCGTGAGAGCGGCGTTCGGGCTGGATGCGGTGATGACGATGCTGGACTGGCCGGAACGGTGCCGTCGTGGCAGACGATCGTGCTCGCTGCGAGTGGAGCGCGATTCGTCTTGGCGGCGAATCCTTCAGTGGCTCAGTCGACACGGGTCATGACGTGACCCGCTCGTCTCATGAATCACTATGCGGGGCAACGCATGACCCGTCAAGAGGTGTTGTTTATTGCGCAATATCGATCGGCAGGACGCGATCTCTAGAGCGCAGTGAACGCCTTGATGACGAGGAATCCGACGAGCGCGGCGACGACGATGAACATGAGGACCGGCTTGACCTTGTTCAACGTCACCTCCGCCGCCATTGCGACGACCCACAGGAACGCCAGGCCGACGAGGATCCACAACACGAGGTCATCGAGATCGGATGCGGCACTATCGAACGACTGCGCGACCACCGCGACCGACGTGAGGCTCATCGGTTCCATTCCCTGCCCCGTGCCGCGTCCTCTCGGGCGACGCAGAGCATCTCGCGAAGGGCATGCTCCGACACGGCGAAGAGCTGCCGTTCAGCGTCCGCTTCGAGGCGCCGGACACGGAGTCGTTCTTCGCGGACGGTCGCCGCAAGGTTCCGGCGGTTCTGCACAAGTGCCGTCACCAGCCACACCAGGTCGGCAACTAGGAAGACGACCAACGCAAGGACGACGATCAGCGCCAGGGTCATGGAGCTGCCCTCCGTACCCGACGAGCGGAATCGACCAAGATTTCCGCAGTCTGCACAGCGGCGAGATCGGCGATCGCCGCCAGCCTGCCGGACGCATGCGGTGCCATCTGGGCCAACGTGTTCTCCGTCTGGCTGAGCTGCGCCGTCGAGATGAGTGCGGACGTACCGATGTTGTTGAGTGCGCGGATCTGCTCCTGCTGTATCTCCACCGCGGCGTCAATCCTCGCGAGATCCCGCGTGGTGGCCTCATCGATACGAATCAGCTCGCGGACGGTGTGACGCCGTTCGCGGCTACCACCGGACCTGCTGGGGGCGGCGTCGATGAAGCGCCGTTCAAGATCGGTCATTGGTCGATCTGCCTCTCATTCAAACCCAGGCGGTGTCCGCCTGAGCAGTGGATTTGACAGATCTGACGCTAAGGCACTGGTCAGGGGTTGAAAAGCATGAGCGTGATAGCACTTGGGCGTGATAGCACTTGGACACTCAAGTGTCGGTACCTTGACTGTCGTGAGCGACGATTCCTATCCAGAGAACCTCATGCCGATCGTGGCGGAGCTAGAGGTTCGTTATCGGCGGTTCTCCGAGCTGCGGGAGGAGGTGCTGCTCGACTACGGCTACAACACCGCTCGGGCCTACTGGTCCGACCTCGATGATGTGTGTATCTGGGCGATGGGGCGTGACAAAGATGTTCTAGCTCTCTCGGTGAAAGAGATTCGGCAGTACGTCGCGCTTCTGCGGCGACGGAAATACAGCGAGAACACTATTCGGCGACGGGTTACCAGTCTGCGAAAGCTGTATGGACTGCTAGTGGACAAAGGGGCCTTGCCGTTTAATTCCGCTAACGAGATTTCGATAGGAAGAAGTCGCTAACCTCTAGAACCCCAGTGTTAATTTTAGAAATCGGTAGACCTCGTGGGTATCGAGCTGCGTGTGAAATCCGCACTCGTCAGGAAAATTTCTTTAGCTTGAACTATCGTCGCTGGCGGAAAGCGCGGCTCTTGATTTTCAAAGCTCAACTAATTTTAGTATTTATGCCAGGGATGAAAGCCGCGGCCGCGGCGAGCGCTAAATACAACGTAATCATTATTTTTGTCGGAAGAGCAAGCCAGCTGCGATCGGAGTAGAGATTCTGAGGGTCAGTAACCTGATCGAGAATGACGTATGAAAGTAGGGGTACTAAGACGATGAGGCTAATCGCTATGTAGAATGATACTGAATTCGCGTTAGCAAGTAACAGGACGCTTGATGATGCAGCGGCTATACTTACGGGAATCTGGGCACGGTCGATGTCTAAAGCCAATCTTGAAACAAACCATTCGGGAGGATAGTCGGGAGCGAAGTACTCGCCGTCATTTGATACTGCAACAATATTGTCAAGATCTACTTTGAAACTTCGTGTAACCGCCCACGAAAGCAAATTCCCTACCAAGATGATGGCAGTGGACACCAAGTATGGCATCGCGCCCAGGATGTCGACATTCATAGCTACAGGAATCGCCTACCAGCCAAATCGGCGTTGGTTACTAAAAGAACGTTGCAGCTGAAAGCCAAACTGAGCTCGCACATGGATCGTTACTGCGCCAGATGTTGTTTTCTTTGGCGACAGCCTGCCCTCTATTTCCTTCGGGATCTGATCTGATGCGCAGATCACGGAGCTTGTCCACTTTCTATCGACTGGATCGTATTTTCCGCTCGTCATGGATGCGTAACGCTCTGGAGGAGACGTTGCGAGAGTGCTTTCAATAGTGAGCTCGATGGCGTGTGGGTACGTCTCCGCGACAGCGCTGATTCGATGAGCAATTCTCGGCGGATCGTTGGATTCGCTATCGTTGACGTTGGTGACCCGGCTGCGAACCCGCAGCCCCCGGAGTTGCTGAAACCGGATTTCGTCCGCCGCAGGTGGATCGAGAGGTGGAAGCATTTAAACTCCAAACTCAATTTATAAATGTCGGTTGAGTTGACTCAGAACTTCTGATGCGCTTTCGCTAAGGTCCTTGCTTGCAGATCTGGTGAAAAACTTATCCAGAATCAATGAGCGAAACTCGTAGGCTTCAACCGTTGCCGGTTCGCGCGGGTACGTGAGACCAATTTCAGCGTGCTCGACATTGTGCTCGGCAAGTCTCGCGGCGGGTAAGTTCCACATTATCTGCATTCCGAATATTGATACTGTAATAATAGCTGGGTCGGCTTTGTTTTGTTCTAGATAATCAAGTACGTCGTTCAGTGAGCCGGTCGAACTTCCTTTGGTTTCTGACTTTTCGGAAAGTTCAATATACGTTTCGGCTTTGCCGATCTCGATCAGCGACTTTGCGGCTATGTCTCGAAGCTCAGACAAGCATTCGTCCGCTGGCATATCTGATGACCAAAAGACCGATTTTCGGTCTTTCTCGAAATCAGTCTGAACATATTCGCCCTCACCGAGCGCTATAAGCTCGCCGAGACTTCCGCCAAGCTGCCTCTGCTCATGTAGCGTCGTCACACCGGTAGCTCCTCTACGATACGTGAAGCGGCCAGGGGGGATGCTGTCAAACAACGGGGAGATAGTGACGAGGTGAGCGACTTTCCTGACGTTTCCCCAGTCGGATGAACGGCGAGAGGGACTGACAACGCATGTTCGGCCAATTTTGCCCAGTCCGAGTGTGCGCAGCGCCGCGACGACGGATTTCTTCTGTCCGATTTTGGATTTACTCTGTGTGACAAGTATTGATCCGCCGTGACTGCGTACTCTAAGCTTGAACTGGTTGGACGAGTGTTGTTCAAGCCGAACCGACCCGGGTGCGAGACCTGATTCGCCCGATTCAAGAAACTCTCTTGCTTGATCGCCTTCTTTACTGCTTGGTCTTGACGCCACCAATTTGTCTCCTGGATCGTGGGCGGTGATACGCGTGAGAAATCTACGGTTTCGGAGTCGAAGGACAGAAAGCTCTCAGCATTGTCAGACCCGGCACCAGCGAGAATTGGCGAACAGAGTAGTCGGGTTGTGTTATACTTCATGTACTGTCTCCAATTGTATTCGTGTGTAAACGTTATGTAAACCCTTTCCTGAACGAACGGTCCTGCGTAGCGGTCTTCCACGGTACAACCGTGTCTGAGTTGGCGCTCCGCATGTCGAAATCTTCTCGGATCAAGTACCGGCGTGTTGGGAAGACACGCCGGTACGGCTACATCCTTGTCATTTGTATGAATGATAATGACCCGAGCACGTGACGGGAGCGGTCAACTCTGTAATCACAACTCTCTAAAGTCATTGTGAACCGTCTGCGCGTCTATTGGGGCGAGCGGAAGTCCGTTCGCGCCACCTCCCTATCGAGTGTTACGGTTCCCGACCCAAACAAACGCCACCCCGCTTCGTTGGAATACCCACCCATCGTGTGACACGGAGATCGAGCGCTCAGGCACGTTCGGGGGCATGTGCTCGACGCGGGTCTTGTGACTACTCACGAAGAAGTCGAGCACGTTGATGTAGTCGATGTCCGTGTCGCTGTAATCAAGATCAATGTCGACGTTTCTGGTCGGTTGCTCCATGTCGAGGTGTAGCAAGTGTCCATGCTTGAAGAGCTTCACTCGCTGGGTGTAGCTCACGGTGACCGGGAGTCCCGCGTCAACGGCGTCTTTGCCGATCGACGCGCTAAAGATCTGGCCCTGCTTTCGAGCCGAGCGGCGGATTGCCCGGTGTTCACCGTCGACGGTGAACTGGACGATCTCGAACGCCTCGGTCGATCCAGCGTCGATACCGCTGTCCTTGCGCATGAACCAGGTCGATGTTGCCTCCGGGTCCGCCATGAGATCCCGATACTCTGCCCTATCCGACACCACGGCGAAACGCCGAACGGCGTGCTTCGGTACGACGGTGTACTCCCAACGGATGGTGGCAACGTAGCCGGGAACACTCGCTTCGCTCGTGTTCCTATCCATGGATAGGCGGATGAAGATCTTGACGTCGTGCCAGCGTTCGGTTGCAGTAATGGCCTGATCACGGACGTCGTCGTAGATTTCGCGAGCGAACTCTGCATCATTCAGCCGTAGCGCGAGGCTGTTTCGCACGATGCGGTCGAGCATGTCGGGTGTCGCAACTCCAGCAAGATCTTCGGCGTCGAAGGCGAACCCATCGATGACAGCAGCCTTCATGGCCGGCGCTTGGGTCGCGAGGATGCGGCGCATGCGCTCCTCTGCCCGCTCGTCATCGTCCTTACTCAGGAGGTAGTCGATCCCGATGCTCAAGATTCCGGCGGTGAATAGGGTCCCACCAACCTCGCCCCAGGGGAGAAACGCCAGATCGGCGAGAAGCGGTTGGCCATCAAGCCACCGTGCGAAGACCATCAGGACGAACCCGACGAAGCTGACACTGACGGCGATCAGAGCGAGCTTGAAGTTGTGAATTCGTTGGAGTGGGTCACGCATGAACTGTCCGAATTATACCAAAATTGAACATGCTTGTGTATACGAAAGTGCGCTTGAGCAGCACAAACGTAGTGAGCCGCTTATCTTGTCGGTGCCTGGGAGTAGACCTAGAGCGGGTCGGAACCCGAAGGAACGAGGAACAGCTGTGGCACTCAGAATCACCCACCGGCGGATGTCTCCCGGTGGGACGCGCAACGAGCACATCACAGACGTCTATTGGCGAGGTGATACTGGTGAGGGGGAGGGATCGGCTACTAAGGCTCAGATGGTCGACTACATCAACAATCGGAACTTCACGGCATACGTACGGGGTCCACAGTCGAAAGTTGAGGTAGGTACGGTGCACGAGGCCGGTGTGACGCCCTACCTTCGCACCCACGCGAACGGCTACTACAACGACAACCTGCTGTCACTGCCAACCTTTTGGCGCGCACGCGAGCGACCCTGCACCCACGGATGGGTGCAGGGTCGCTCGGTTTGATTGGAGGGTCAGATGAAGCCTCCACCGCCGCTGACGAATCCGCCGCCTCCGCTCATGGTGCACCTCCCCTTCTCTCGCCGTACCCATCGACCGGACGAGCGCCGCTGGAATCAATATCCTAAATTGGGATATTCGATCCCGCAAGGTGCGCTTGTCGGGTGGAAAAGTCGATCTACTCGGCCGAGTACCAGCAGCTCTGCGCATTACTTCGCCAGCTGCGGTTGGATGCTGGGCTGACACAGGTCGAGGTTGCCCGCCGCGTCGGGGAGCCACAGTCGTTCGTCAGCAAGTACGAGTCGGGGGAGCGGCGGCTCGACATCATCGAGCTGATGTACGTAGCTGAGGCCATTGGTTCGGAACTTCGGGTGATCACTGAGTTCGTTGATAAGCGTCGCGGGTCTGCGAACTAGCTGCGTTACTGACGGCGTGGCACTTCGATCGACGCGGTTTCTCGGTCGATCATCTAAACGTGCAGAGCAACGGCGGTGCGATCGCGAAACCGTCGGCTCTGCGCTTTCTTCTGGATGCAAACGCGTTCATCGCCATGGAGCCGTCCTCCGGTAATCTCGAGAGGGAGATGGATGCATGGCGGTGCCGATCGGTACCCTGGTTCAAGGGGCAGGAATCGAACAGTATGAGGGAGCACGGCTAGTGGCCGACCAACACATTTTTCTGAGCCATGCATTTGCTGATCTCCCGGTGGCTAAGTTGCTTCGCGACACGTTGGTTCGTGGTGGTGTCCCGACTGACCGGATCTTTTTCTCGTCCGCGCGGTCGACTGGAATTCCGTCGGGTCAAGACGTCGGAAGCTACCTGCGTGAGCAGCTCGGAGGGGCCGCGCTGGTGATGAGCTGATTTCGACTAATTTTCTATCGCGACCGATGTGTCTTACGGAGCTCGGGGGCGCGTGGGCGATGAAGAAGTCCACCTACCCTGTGTTGCTCCCGCCGCTTACGCGTGCTCAAGCGACCGAAGCGATTGGCAACATCCTGATTAACGACCTCGGGAACGATGCCGAGGTGGAGGGCATCTTCAGCGAGTTGAGCGGTCGCATCGAGAGCGATTTAGGGTTACGAACGCAGAAGTCGGCCTGGTCCGAAGCCGTCGCTGACTTCAATGAGGGGTTCGGTGCGGCACAGGCGAAGATCGCGTCGACGGCAGAAGCACCTTCGACAACTGACCTTAAAACGTCGAGTGTGATCGCACTCGACGACGACGTCCGGCTGATCAACGTCTCCGTCGTCGGTCGCGAACTTCGTGGTGAGGCAACGAACACGATCGACGGTCCATTCGCAATGGTGATTATTGGAGGAACATTCTATACGGACGCTGGTTCGATTGCGGGCGCCGTTAAAGATATTGTGAGCAACCTTAAGGCGGACCAGATTAGCGAAAGGCGCTCAACGTCTTTATGCTCTGTGGCAGAGGGAGCTCGACAAACTGAAAACCGATCAAGGGCAATAACGTTCAACTTCAATCTACAAACGTACACGGGACGACAGTCGGCTGTACCCGACGGCCTCAGGTCACAGACCGAGATCGCTCCGCCGCCCTCTTTCGATTCGACGTTGCTCTTCCGCCCGTTCGCGGCATTGCCGAAGGAACTCCGCATCGGCGTCAGGATTCTGCGCGTTCTGACGGCTGGGAGGAGTCTCGTATTCCGGAAACGTCAACACCGTGCGCCGAGTGTTCCCGTCTCCACCGGGCCACCCCAGATTCCGCCACCAACTAGGCGACCGGTGTATATCCAGACATCCCAGCGGCTGCATGTGCCCGGTAAACTGGTTGCCGCTACTAGCGGATTGAAGTTTGAGTAGGGAGGAGTGCCAGATGGCCGACCCGCTTCGTGTCGTCGAAGGGCACGATTTCGAGCTGCAGCCCGTCCATCAGGAGCGGCCTTACTGGTACACGGTGGACGACCTGATTGACCGCTATGGGTATCGGCGTGAGGCACTGGTGCAGCTGTTTGGTAGTGCAACACCCTGCCTCGGCGGCGAGCTGGGGTGGACAGTGTCGACTGTGGTCAAGGTTGAACGCGACATCATTGCACCTGCCCTACGGCTCGCCAAGGCGTCGTTCGTAAACGCGACATCGGCCGATGATGCACTCACCCGCGTCGACTTCGATCTTCCGTGACCCCCGATGTCGCGCCTATCGCAACTGCGTAAACGCCACCTGGATGGGTGGATTTTCTTTACTTTGAGAAACAGTTCCATCCAACTAGGGGTTGGGTGTACTTAAAGAACCGCGCACCCGGATGCCGGAACTTCATCCAACTTGACCCTGTTGCACCTGATCTGGTCCGGCTTTGAGTCGGAACGAGATCAGCTTCAGCTGTTCCTGGTATTCTGATCGGCGCGTTGAAGCCAACGCTACAACGCGGCCGCTCCACCAGACCATTCATACGACCGAGTTCGACTTCGAGCAGATTGGCCACCTATTGCTGGCGGCCTGTGTTTTGCCAGGCCACGTCAACACCGCCGAGGTTCCTGGCGAGTTGCGCGCATCCTTCATCTGTGAGGGAACAGACGAAATCGACGATTACCCTTCTCAGCGGAACTGTTCGCTTCTCTGGGGCGTCTAGATCGAGGACGTATGCCGCCAACGGTTGGGGTAGCGATGCGGCCCTACCTTCCGAGCACCACTCCTCTAACGAATGCAGCACAACATTGAGCGCTGCGAGTTGCGACCGCTCGTGCAGAGCGACCGATGGTGCCGAGACCACACGTCCCTGAGCGATCTGCTTAAGTACTTGAACTTCGTGCCAGTCATCGTCCCCAAAATGAATGAACGGGTTTGAGTTAAGGTCGCGCGAGAACCGTAATCCCTTCAGTAGATCCTTGATTTTCTCCGAAAAAACTTGTCTGACGGTTGCGTTCATGAGAACGCTGCCATCATAGGGTCCAGAAAAGCTATGCTTAAGCCACACTCGCACACGCATCAGTGCCTTAGCGTACGTGTGTTGATCGAATCTGTTGGTGTATTTACGTGCGAGGTCTTCGGCCGAAGACGTAAAGATACCGGAATATGATTGTGTATCATCGTTTATATTTAATTCCGAAGAGTCTCGTTTCAGATCATCGCAGATTTGCTCTATATTTATCAGGCCAGCCTGATAGAAATCCTGAAGATCGTGGATAGCGTACGTGATGTCATCAGCAATATCCATAATCGAGGCTTCTAGTGACGGGGCGGAGTCAGGCACAGTTTGGCCGACCGCCGACCTAGCAAATTTCAGATTGGTTATGTCATCAGCGTATACGCTGAATTTATTAGAACGCAACGCCTGCGAATGATCCCGCGACCATGGATACTTTTGTACGGCCGCCATGGACACGGCCGTGAGATTGAGACCATATTTACCCAAAATGATGTGAGGGTCAAGCTTGCTCAACACGCGTGTTGTTTGCGCATTACCTTCAAACCCGTCACCATTTTCGTCCAGTTCAAGGAGCCATTTATCAAGAAACTTCTCAGCGGCATGCCCGAAAGGAGCGTGTCCAATATCGTGGGCTAGTCCAGCTAGTTCACAGGCTGCAATATCCAAACCCCCGGCCAATTGAATATCGAGTTCTGTAATGTTTTCGATAATGTCCGAAGGCTGACTTGTCCGATCGGCACCACCGTTGGCGCGTGCGATGCGCACAACATCGTTTGCAATTTCGCGAGACAGCGTCGCCACCTTATGAGAGTGCGTTAGGCGGCTATGCATCGAACCGTGCCTTAGAGTCGGACTGACTACTTGGGTCACTCCCGCAAGTCGAGGGAGATAGGAGCTATATATAACCCTTCCACGATCGCGCTCTGTGGGTGTTCGCATGTCCAAGCTGTTGGACCCGGGGTTCTCACCAGTAAGCTCCCGCGGCCACAGAGCGGTGAGCCTCGCATGACGAGCACTTTCTAACTGGTCAACAACAAGGCTTCCGTCCGCCGCGTCTTTCAATGCACGTTTGGAATTCAAGATATTACGCTATGATCGTGAGGTAAGAAAACCATCTCGTCGGTCGTTTTAAGCAGCCCACGACTTAGCGCGAACTGTACGCCGAACATTATTTCCCTGCTTGAACGCGGTGATTCGTCGAGCAGTCTGTCTAACAGTTCGCTTCGATCTATTCCATTCACGCGCCAAGTTTCGTGATTGGAAATCAGCGCAATTGCAGATTTCGCAAGTTCCTGCAATAGCATCTCCTGCGACCTGGTAGGCAGCTCGGAAATAGGTGCGCTCATCCTGTTCTCCATCTTTGTTGTTGATTTCCCGGGCGGTTAAATTATATATGCCAACTATAAAGCATCAGAGTCGGCTATTGCAATAGAATTCCTATTCTAGTTAAGAACCGTGCGGAGGTACCGTCAGGAAAGCCGCTCGTGGGTTTGAGTAGTTCAAACAGGTTGAGAAGATGACCGCCCGGAACGGGGTGCCGAATGAGTAATGAGAACCGATCGAGTCCAGTGTCATCTGGTCAGTGTACGACCGTTCATGTGTCCTCGCGACGCGTAGTCCAATCCTAGGGGAGAAGGGTGCTCGCCGGGGTAGTCTGATGAAAACGACAACCGTGAGTGTACTGATCAACCGCAGTCGAAGGGATGCATAGTGAGTTCTGGAGACCTGCCGACTGCTTACGCGAATTATGTATCTACCCAGATACGTCCGTTGCAGGATCGTCTCAAAAAGGTTTTCAAGGCATGGGAGCGCGAGGAGTTTTGGGCGGAGGAGCGACAGGGATCGCAGATCACCATCCCGAGTCCAATCCAACGGACCTACAGCCGAGTCAAGCGGTTGGAGAGTGTCGAGGACAAGGCAAAGAAAAATGATCTGGATTTGCAGAATCACCCGGTTGTCGTAATGAATGCTATGTCCGACATGCTCGGAGCGCGCGTCGTAACCTATGTTACGAACAACATCCCATTGATCGACCGTGCGATCGCTCGCACCCCTGAATTGGAACTGTCGAAGCATACGAAGCCGAAGTTCTACTTGCCGAAAGATACGATGGATCGCCTAGCGTTAGATTCCGAACGCTTTGACATTTCGGAGGTGAAAGACACCGGGTACTCCTCAGTCCACTACGTTTTGCAGTATGTCGGAGATGCGAGCCGTGAGTACCCAGAGTTTGAGCTACAGGTCCGCACGATGCTCATCGAGGCATGGGGAGAGATCGAGCACAAGTTTGCTTACAAGCCCAGTTCGTCGCCCGAAATTGGAGTCCGGAGGCAACTGCGTATAGTAGCCGATCATCTCCGAGCGATAGACAGTCATTTCGATCTGATTCATGATCGATTGCAGTATCTTCGAGGCATTAGCAACCCGGGTGATCGTGATCTCGTTGACGAGGTGAATATCACTCGAATATTCGCCGAAGTGCAAATTCCGCTTCGCGAAAAGGATGTGGTTCCTCTTTTGTCGATTCTCTACGATAATGATTTAACGGATATCGGCAGTCTGCGAGCTAGGCTAAAGCCCGAGATAATTTTGGAACTAAAGAAGCAGCTTGCGCTTCTGGAACCGCCACAGGAGTTGACCGGATTTCATCTGATCTCGACAGTCGTAAACCTAAATGCAAATTCCAGCGCTGCTGAAGCTAAAGCCGAGCTACTCCGTAGGTTGGAAAGTGTAGAAGCGAGCAGAATTAGGTTCGACTAATGTTGCGTAATGATTTTCTCGCCGACCTCCGACGGCGTTGCTGGTAGATTGCAGGTTATAATACTCTGCGCCGACGCAGTTGTTCCGGCCCTTGAACCCGCTGGCGACGTGGCCCGCGGCCTGCCCGTGCAAGATGGAGTGATAGAAGTCGGCCTGGAACCTGTGTTAGAAGGCCACTTGTCGAGCATCCGACACGTCTCGTTAGGTTTGAATGCTGACCACCCATTCGCCAAGCAAGGATCGCTCGGTGCGGCCGTCAAAAACGCGGTGGTTCAGAGCCTGCTTTCGTTCAATTGAGTGCTGGCCGTTTGGATCTCTGGGCTTACTGTTTGGCGGGCAAGGCAGTAGCCTTAAAGCGACGAACACATAGGCGTCGCATGCGCGGCAACGAGGGAACGGGTTCGCGTGAGTGAATTCGTAGCGCACCGTTCGTTGCCGTACGCGTGCGTCGTGGCGGTGATCGCCGTAACGATTGCATTTTGGCCACGACCTGGCTTGACGTCGCCTCCCATGGATTCCAATACGCAGACTAGTGTCGGCGAGGACACGCCTGGAGCGGTCAGGTCGGAGCTCGAACCGATTCCGGGCGCGCCTCAATCGACTTACGAAGGTTGCACTACCGGGGATTGGACTGCTGCCCCGCGAGCGAGCACAAGTCAGCTGTGCGTCATAGTTCTCGGGCAGCATCGATGAGTTTGGTTCTTCGTTTTCGTGGACCAACTTGCTCGGACAGGCTCATACCTCGTGGAATGTCGGAGCCAGGCGAGCTTGACAAGGTTCCACGGGGGCCGGCTGATCGCAGTCGCTTAGGCAGCTCTGAGATGACGCCAGTCTTGGAGCTCGGCAACGTGATTCCTATTGAAGCCAAAATTCTTAGCGACTTCTGTGGTGCCGCCGTTGCTTCTCACCAGCCAACTGAGCAGGGTGCCGTGCATCGCACGAAAACCTCCGGGCTCATTTCTGCGCCACTTCGACATCTGGATCTGAAGTGATCGATATCGGGAGTCATCGATGTAGTCGAGTTCGTGCGCGCGATAGATGAGAGCCGCGACGGATACTCCCCATGAGGCTTTCAGTGATACGAAATGCCGCATATTGGGCTTATCGACCATCGCCGCGTCGAAGTCTGCTCGTGGGAACAGCATTGCGCCAGCAAATCGATTGGCCTCTGATTCCACGTGATCGTGACGACTTGTGTGCATCGCAAGGTGTCCGATCTCGTGCGCCAAGCTGAACCGAATTCGGTCACCTGGGACAGCGGGATTGAGGCCGATCACGGGAACGCCTTCGACCCAAGACGACAGGCCGTCCACGCCGTCGAGGCCAAAGATCGGAATGAGACAGATCCCTGCCCTCTCCGCCGCGTCGGTCAAGTTCTGTATCGGCCCGGACTCCTCCCTGTCGAGCAGTGACCTAACCTCCGCCGCGAGATCTTCTACAGTGTCAACGCTGGTCGGAGCAGCGAGCCTCTGGAGGTTGCTCGCGGGTGCCTGCGGGGTAGCCGCCTGCAGCTCGCGGAAAACCTCTCCCGCCAGCCGAATCAGTTCTTTCGCCCGCTTTTTCGAAGCTACGGACGTTGCTGCCCTTGTGCGATGAAGCGGCTCTGACATATCGGGTAAGACCAATCGATCATCCCCGTAGCCAATAGTGTCCAGGCTGCCAGCGAACGTGCGGCGGCCGCTCTCGATTGCAGAGATCATGGCTGTCGATAGTCCCAGGCGTTCAGACATCTCAGACTGCGTGATTCTCTCGATTTCCCGGAACGCCTTCAGACGGTTCATTCATCACTCCCGGCCTCGTCGCCCACGTCGCCGACCTCGTCCCAGTTCGTTTCACTACCCTGGTCAAACTCCCCTTCGTTCAACGTTGAAGCGGCAGCGGATGGCCAATACCCGATAGCTTCTGGTGCACCGTCCGGGAACAGTCGGCGACTGCCCTTCTTTGCGTATGATTCGCACCACGACAAGGTCAATCCGGTCTTGCTGAACCTGTAGACAAGTAGTTTCACGCCTGACAGGACACGTCGAACATCGAGATCCAGAGTCGGATCGAGGTGCTCCTGCTCGATCCGCAGGGCTTTCTCGCTGCGAATCAACAGGTCGGTATTGAGAGTGGTGTCGGTGACGAGGACCCGGCCCATAGAGACATAGGCATTGCCGAGTACGAAGCGGTCATCCTTCATGACGCGACCTTGAACGATGGATCTGAACAGCTGCGCTTTGGCCAGCACAGTCATAGGCCAATCATGTTCTGTGGCGAAGTTTCGCGCGGCCACCGCTGTCTCGTCGTACGAGTCCAGCATCATTCCTGCCAAGTCGTCGACCTGTGCCATCTCCATGCCTAGAATCTTACATCATGCGTAGAATTTGCACACGAAATGTAACCGAGCGTCTTGCAAGCGAATGGCTTCTTGGGCGACTGGCGAACGGCATGCGGCGGTCAAGGCCGCGACGGGGTGCGAGCAAGACGGAAAGACCACGCGATCCGCCGCCGCGACGTGCGTGGGCTCGGGACATGCTTTGGCGCAGCGCAGCTCGGGCGCACCCAGAGGATCCTAGTTCGACATGTACGAGTCGTATGCCTCCGAGCAAGCGCCCCAGCTAACACGCGAGGAAGCGACGGCACACTTCGGACTGCGACCTTCTCGGCCACGCGTACGGTGTCAGTGATCTTGGCGATTCGATTGTCGTCACTATTGTGTCAACTGGCTATCCTGAATTGGTACGAAAGATCTTCACAATGACCGTGTGACCTATAGCGCTACAACTCCAGCACTAGCATCTGCACTAGGCGAGGCTACCGCTTGGCCAGCGATACTCGTAGTTCCTTCGCGTGCAAATACGGTGTGCCCAATGCGATCATGTACGACACGATGAAGTCGTCATCGAGCTGTTCAGCCCTCAGGTCATCAACTGCGTAGGCAACCCTGTTCATAGAAAAACTGTCGCGCGACCGATATCCGTTGTTGCCGTAAAACGCAAGGCGTTCAAAGACGGCATGGATCTCCTCACCCACTCCTGGATGATGTTCGCCTGTAGTGAGATTGAGCGCTCTGGTGGCGGCGGCCCACCCCTCTAATCGAGGACTGTCATACTCAACCAAACCCAAGGTCAGCCCCCTCGCGAGCGACACTCCGAGTGGCAACAGCTCATCGCTTGGCGTAAACACAAGAACTGGACCGCCGCTCCGGGTGGGCGACGAACTTCTGGGCGTCGCAACATTACCGTTGGAGGCGAACGCTCGAACACTGGATTGGTAGCTGAAGCTCTGCTTGACGGCCCCAACCGTGATTCGATCACCGATTCGTGGGCAGTTGGCCTGCAGCCATCGGACCACAACTGCGTTGTCCAAGTTTATGTCTGATCCTTCACGATACGGAATCCACACGCCGTCATGGTGGGCACTGCGCTTGTTCACAGTCGTAGCATATACGGCAGGTATAACGCGATACCTTCGCCCGCTGGAACCCCGGGTGCGCATCTCCCGATTCGGAGTTCAGTCATCCGCATGATCTCAGGTAACACCGACTAGCTCAAGAACACCTCAGTCGATCGCATATCTGCCTCGTGTCACCTTCTCTATGGAACAGAAGAAACTACTTCCAGTGCTTGACAGCGCTCGTGACACCGTCTCGGCCGAACTCGACGCGATCAAGCAAAGCGACCGGCAGGACTCAGCCGCTTGAACCTACAAGTCATACCACTTGCTCAACTTCCGACGTGTCTCCTTCGATAGGTTTCAATGCCCCGTACTTACCTCCGCCAAGTGACAATCATTTTCAAATGACAGAGGTGCGTCGAGTTTGAACATTTTTAGTCGAACTCGACACGCTTTTTTGTCCGGAGGTCAGAGGGGTTCAAATCTCGCTTGGTGTTTTCCTGCGCAAGGACTTAAAGATCAAAGGATTTTATACGGAATATTATCTCGATCCAATATTTCAGTGAGGTCAGATTGACGTGAAGGCGCGACAGAAAGAGCAAGAAGGTACTGGGCACGGCTTGCACCTACGTAGAGGACTCTTCGTGCTTCTGAACTTATGCCATTGTTCCAATCATTCAAACCTGGCTGTATGCCTCTCTGAATTGCATGTGGGATATGAAGCATGACTGCCGGAAACTCTAAACCTTTCACGCCGTGAATGTGCGCATGTCGGATCACATTATATTCTGAATTTCGTTTTCGTGAAAGCCACATGTTCCATACATCGTCGCGCGGAACCATAAATTTGCGCCCAAGGTTTGCCAATCTGGGCGCTTTAATGTCTTTCGTTACGTTAAAAATTGCAGCAGTGATCGCTTCCTTAACGTGCACCTTGGTAGTCCACTGATTCGAAGCAACAAGGAGTTGGGCTAACGACAGTTGAACTGTATTTATATCTAGCTTGAGATAATCAAGCTTTGCCTCACTGGTCCGGGCTTCCGGTGCCAGCGTGGCCAGGTCGAAACACTTGAATATTAACGCGAGATAAGACGGTAAAGACTTTCGGCGAACCTCCGGATCGCGGCTAGAGTTTAGGCGCATTAATATGCTAAGTAATTTTCCTGTATTGTGATAACCGTCCTCAATGTTGACGGTCGTGTCACCGGACATCTTCGCGCACTGCTTCCGCGTGGGCGCAAGCAAGATTCCTTTGCTTTCAGCGATATAAAAATCCGCCATCAGCCTACGGAACTTCTCTAGTCTTGCGGAGTCAGTCCCAGTCAGTATAAAAATGTGTTCTGGGATACCCTCCGGGCGTTCTGTGACGGCAGAGATGATCTTATCGCGGCCAGCCCTAAGGCTCGTCGTGATAGCACAGATCGCGTCTGATGACCGATAACAGTCATTGAGTCTGACTACACTGGACGGTGCTGTGGATGCAACGAGATCGGAAAATAGTTGCGGCTTGGCGTTCCGAAACTCGTAGATGCCTTGATCTGGGTCTGCGACAACTACTACGTTGATGTTGAGTCTTTCGAGTTCAGAGCGAATATCGTACTCGATCTGCGAGCAGTCTTGAAATTCATCTATAATTATTTCGGAAAAACGCCTTCGTAATCGATCCGTGACTGGATCCGGTATGGATCCTTTTAAGAGTTTCAAAGCAAATGTGCGTGCATGATCGCAATCATAGACGTGCTTTGCTGTGAGGCTTTCGGCAAGTTTCTGTGCACGATCTTGGATACCATCGATGCCAATTCCAGCGGTGGACAATGCCCTGAGGTACTGTTGCGTGTCGACGCTGGGTGTTTCGGTTAGTGCTACTTTTCCGCTGGAGTTTGGTGTGAACTGTGACAATTCGATTCCCTTGCCAGTCACAGATAATTCCCGAAGTTCTGTCCAGTCAGCTTTGAGATCATCCCAACTGTCCACGTATTGCGGGCGTCGTCCTGTTATTCTAGTGACATGCGGTGTAACAATGAACTGGTGAATAAACCGGTCGAATGTGCCGATGAAATGCGGCGGCTTGGCCAAATCTCTTTGTTTGCGCGTCCTTGAAAGGATCTCCGCTACGGCAGTATTAGTAAAAGATACGAGTGCGACGCCTCGCGTAGATGCGTGTACTTGTTGATCAAAGCGAGCCAGGATTGCCCTGGTCTTTCCTGCACCGGGGCATGCGGATACCACTTTGGTTTCAGCATTCAGAACTTGTTCCTGGCCCTCACTTAGTTGCATCTTGCGTTCCTTTTTGCTCATCTTTTACAGATGTGAATCCAGTACAGATTGCCTCGATTGCCGATTTGATGTACGGAGGTACTGCGAAGTCGTCTGTGTCAACTTCATCATTTTCGAGAGCCTCAGCGATGAGCTGGGCGAAGTCGCCTTTTCCTAAGTCGAGGTTCCCTTTGTCAGCTTTGATCGCGTCACTAAATGCTTTTGCGCGGTCTTCAGGCGTCGCCTTCTCCATCCCTTTGAAGAAGGCATTCCACTTGTCACCGGACTGAGGGTGTAGCTTAATGTACGCCTCGCGAAGCAGGGGTTCGTTCGAGCCCTCTGAGAACAGATCTGCCTCCAATGTACGTAGACCCACGTGTACTGACAATCTACCGTCGGCTACCGCTTCGGCGAAGCCTTTTTCGTATGTTGTCTTACGGATTGTTCCTGCTGCTTTGCCGTTCTTGTCGATGTCTCGATCGGTAATTACTACAATCTTTTCGACACGCGGGTGATCACCTAAAAGCAACAGCTTTAAGTATGGTTCGAAATCAACGCCGTCAATGGCCACGAAAGTACAGCCGGCTAGGTGTCTATTGGCGAGTTTGTCTTCTTTGTACAACTTCTGCTTGGCAAACGCGGGGATCAGGACTGATTCTGCTACACCTTCGACCAAGACGATGTGTCGAGCAAATAAAAGCGATGATCTCGTGACCGAGAGATATCTGTCGATCTTACGTCGCTCAGCATCGGGCAACTTGAGGGATTTTAATGCGGTTGCCTTAGTCTCCCAACCTTCAACTTGTTCGTCTTCAGCGACTTCCATCTGGTCGTCGCCGTCAACTGACACCTCTTCTGGAGCAAGCTCCTCTTTGTTTCCGATCGTCGCCGTTCGTGCTATTAGCACTACCTCGTCGATGGACACGGAACTGGCTAGGTTCGGTGAATGGGTTGTTACAACAATTTGTATTTGACCAGCGGGAGCAAGCGATCCATCAGTCTCGACCTCGGTTTGGCTCTTTGAAGCTTGTTGGCGTAGGTAGTCCAGTAGTACTGACTGTAGTTGAGGGTGTAGATGTGCTTCAGGTTCCTCAACGAGAAGGATCGTGAGATCATAATCCTTAGCGTTGACGAGCTGTACGACTATCGTAGCTATGTATAGCAAGCTTGCGTAGCCTAGCCCGGACGAAGCTAGTCGCATTGGATCAATCTTAGAATCTGCTAGTTGCATTCGCATCAGACCGGCGAGTCGGCGAAGCTCTTGTTCCCGGCCTCCGAGACGGAGGTTGTGTTGCCTAGACGGCGGGGTCATACCTGTAAGGTGCGTCTGTATCTGCTCTTGTGCTTTAACCGGAAGATCGAGCCCTGATATGGCTGTCAATTTATCGTTTGCATCTGCAATAAAATCTTTTCGCGCAGTTTCGTCCTTCGAGGTAAGTACTCGTAGTACCTCTGAAAGCCGCTCACCGCCCCCTGAGTCAAGCTCTCGAACGGCGTCGCGCAGTGGTGGAAGGTAGACGTGAGCTATACGACGACGGTTGATAGGTTCTGGATCGTCTGCGTTTACGTCACCCACCGTAAAGTGGCTCGCTTTCCAGTACGGGTCGTCTGGATTTCGACTGAATGT
The DNA here is from genome assembly GCF_000760935.2 of Rhodococcoides fascians A25f. NCBI lineage: Bacteria > Bacillati > Actinomycetota > Actinomycetes > Mycobacteriales > Nocardiaceae > Rhodococcoides > Rhodococcoides fascians. Next base: position 547,178 of record NZ_CP049744.1, read on the forward strand.
GTTTCTGTAAATAAGATCGTCGTGGTCGTCCACTAGCTCTGTCATGAACACAGCCTTCTGTGCATCTGATAGATCTGTGTATCGAGCCATAATCTCGACAGGACTCTGCGGATCGGAGTTTCTCGATACATCAGATTCGACTGAGTAGGTAAGCCCACCCCTTTCGATAGCAGATGTTGTGACCGCTCGGATTCCGTCGACGACGGCGCTCTTGCCGGACGCGTTCTCGCCAATAAGTACCGTAATCTCCCTAGAAAGTTCGACCTTTGTATCCTCGCATGACCTGAAATTTTTTAGATACAGTTCCTTGAGCCACATTGATCGATTCTCCTCTTTTATGCTTTACCTAATATTTAAGCATAGTGAGTATACCTTTCGGCAGACCAAACGTTATGTATTGCTCGCTTGCTGGCGCGTCGCGCATGTCCACCGTGGATTTGGAATGCATTTGATATGTGGATAGTAGCAGTATTCATTAAGTTTGGCGGATCAAGAGCTATCGAATTGAAAGATCTGTTTTGCAACTCTTTTGTCTATAGGCAAACTGTAGAATGAGGTAACCCTATGACCAAATCTAAAAACCTCAAACCCGACGAAGAACGCTTAGAAAAGCACCGCAAAGACAACCAGCTGGCACAAGCGGAGCGCAGTCTCCGCACCATCGCCCGAGCAAACATCGCCATCGCTCGTGACATGCAGCGATCAGGTGAACTCGGACATCTACCACCGATGCCTGTTCCCGCCGTCGATCCGATCGTTGACGCAACGAGTCTTCTGTCTCGCGAAGACCAACGCACCGCACCCTCGACGATGCGGCAAGCCCCGCAATCAGACGGATCAGGGATCTACGCCTCCGAGGGCGCCTATGCGTTCGCTCTGATCACCGATCATGGCTATGTCGCCTACCGCATCCCGGTGGAAGACGACCACATACTCATGACCCCAGGTAAGAATGACTACCTCTACGACAGCGCAGGTGTGCGCATTCCTGCGTGGCGCATCACCCTCTCGTTGGCGGAGAGACCGTTGCTTGTGGCCTTTGATACTGGTCGTGAGACCGTCTCGGCCGAACTGGACGCAATGGAGCTAAGCGAGCGGCAGGGCTCAGCCGCTTATCCTTGCAGCTCAGACCACTTGCTCAACATTCGACGCGTTTCCTTGGACAGGTTTGAATGCCATGCACTTACCTCCGCCACATGATTCGCTGTTGGAACCCGGTCCACCCGCAAGGGTGGGCCGGTTTTGTTTGCCCGGACGAAACTCGAACTACGACGTGGCCGGCGGGCTGGTATCAATACCAGCTCAGTGGGTACTACCTGCGAATGAGCGAAGAAGCGCGGCGCAGCGACGGCGACAACGAGGGACCTCTGGAAGAGGAACTCGAGGAAAGTTTCGACGCTGTCGTCTCCGAAGGTGCCGAGCGCTTGCACCGCACCGTGCGCACAGTCCTGATCACCGGATTCTTCGGCGGGCTCGAAGTTGCTCTGGGTGTGATGGCGTATCTCGCGGTGCTGGACGAGACCGACAGTCATCTACTGGCGGGCCTGGCGTTCGGCATCGGCCTGGTGGCTATCTATCTCGCACATGGTGAGCTGTTCACCGAGGACTTCCTGATGCCGATCGCAGCGGTGGTGGCCCGCAACGGAACACCGTTGCAGCTGGCGAGGCTGTGGGTCGGGACGTTACTGGCCAATCTGTTGGGCGGTTGGTTCGTGATGTGGTTGATCGCGCACGCGTTTCCGCAGTGGCTCGAGGTGTTGTCCGAGTCGGCGCATCATTTCGTCGACGCACCCCTGAATCTTCAGTCGATCTGCCTGGCTGTTCTCGGTGGCAGCACGATGACCCTGCTGACCCGCATGCAGCAGGGAACAACATCCGACGTCGCGCGGATCATCGCCGCAATGGCGGCTGGTTTCCTTCTGGCCGGACTGCAGTTGTTCCACTCGATTCTCGATTCCCTGCTGATCTTCGGGGCCATCCACGCGGGTGCCGACGTGAGCTATGTCGCCTGGATCGAATGGTTCGGATACACAGTGCTGTTCAACATCATCGGGGGCGTCGTGTTGGTCACCGCGCTGCGCTTGGTGCGCACGAAGGAGCTGGTGAAGTCCGAACGTGACCGACATTCTGAGTAGCGCTGGGTAAGAGGAGGTTTTGGAGCCTTCTCGGTGGTGAGAGCGGTGATCGAACCCGCTGCTACCTTCGTCGGTATGAACGCTGCCAAGCAGGCTTATGTCGGAATCGTGGTATTCGAGCTCGGTAAGGTCGCCGGCGACGGGGAATACTATCGCGAGGACTTCTATTTGGTCCACGCGGTGGACGATGCTGCTGCACGGCGAGCTGTCGAAACCCTTGCGCGCGAGCATGAGTATGCGGTTGGCCCCGGCGAGGACCGGTCGTACATCCGGCTGGCGCATGTGGTCGATGTGGCCCGGGCGCTACAGAATCCAACCGAAGACGCCGTGGATCTCTATTCGCGCCACTTCGCTTCCCTGGAAACCTATTCCGAGTTCGAGATGATGCTCGGGGGACGTGATCCGTTGGCGACGTGAGCGCGAGACGTCAACCTTCGTCCGACTCCCAACGCTCCAGGCTCGATCCGGTCTCGAAGCGTCGCACAGATTTGGAGATCGGGTCGATGAATTCGATTGCACTGGCGAGTAATTGGAGTGGATCGGTGAAATCGTCGACGGCCCGGTTGGTGGCCGTCGGGTAGAGGTCGTCACCGAGGATCGGCACCCCGAGCGAATTCATGTGCAGTCGCAGTTGATGGGTGCGGCCGGTCAACGGTGTCAGTCGATAGCGGCCGAGTCCGGCCCGATGGTCCAGGAGTTCGACGGTGGTGTGCGCGTTGGGTTCTCCGGAGACCTCGTGGGCCGTGAATTGTCCTCTCTCCGAGACGATTCGACTGCGAACGATGGTGGGCAGGGTCCGTGTGGGGTCGTACGAAGCGATTGCCTCGTACTCCTTGTGAACCTTTCGATCCTGGAACAACGTCTGATACGCGCCACGAAGTTTCGGGTCGACGACGAACAAGACCAGACCCGCGGTGACGCGGTCGAGTCGGTGCGCGGGCACCAGTTGCGGTAGATCGAGTTCCAGGCGCAGTCGCACCAGCGCGGTCTGCAGGATATGTCCGCCGCGGGGGATGGTCGGTAGAAAGTGCGGCTTGTCGATCACCAGTAGCGCATCGTCGCGGTGCACGATCGAAATATCGAACGGCACAACGGTTTCCGTCGGAAGGTCGCGGTGGAACCAGACGGCCTCGCCGGCCACGTACGGCGCGTCGGAGGAGATGGGGCCGGCCATGTCGACGATCTCGCCGGCGTCGAACATGGCGTCGATCCGGTGTGCAGGGATTCGTAACTCGGTCGCCGTCAGGAACTCACGGACGGTGCGCCATGTGCCGTCCTCGGGCATTCGGATGCGCGCGGGGTCCAGTCCGTGTCGCTTCGCCAGGGGAGGTTGCTGGCGTCGTCTCACCGAATGAGCGTATCCGCCCGCCGAGATCGCACTTGTGCGGACAATTCCGAGCTATCTGCCCGCACAAGTGCGAATTCGCTACTCGCAGCCGATGCCGTCGTTGTCGCGGTCGAGGTGGGGGCCGTAGCCGTACTCGTCGCGGTAGACGGGAGCGGCACCGGCGTCACGCGCGGCGTCACAGTTCTTGTACTGGAATCCGCTGGGCTGAGGTGCGGGCGCGGGTGCGCCCTGCGGCGCCGGCGGGGGTGCGAAGGCGGGCGGCGGAGGCAGGATGCAGAACTGGGCCGAGCCGGCTCCGCACAGGAAATCGGTGATCGGGTCGGCGGAGGCGACGGCAGGGGAGGCGACCACGGCTGCCGCCGCAATCACGCTGGAGATGCCGATCTTGACCAGCAGGTTTTTCGTCTTCATGAGGTTCCAATCGAGGGGGGTGTGACGTGGAGCATTGCCGGGCGGTCATTGAACTGTCAATGAAGTCATTCGCACGACCTACGGGCGCGTCTCCTGAACACGAATGTGTTTGGAACCCGCCGATTCGGCGTACTTACGAACGTATGAGCGAAAACGAGCAGGTCAACCAGAACCCCGAGAAGGATCCCGACGATTGGGTCACCGGCGACGAGCCGATGACCGGGCCGCAGAAGAGCTACTTGAGCACCCTCGCTCAAGAAGCCGGGCAGGAAGTCCCCGACGATCTGAACAAGGCTCAGGCGTCGGAAATGATCGACAAATTGCAGGGCGAGACCGGCCGCGGCTGAGTCGGCACCACGGAAGTCCACTCGATGTGACATCGACCCCCGAAAAGTCCACCGAATGTCACATCGAGTGCCTCCCGAACGACGGCGAGATTCGGTACATCGGACCAGGTAGACCGTTACATTTTCGGTAGATGTAACAAAGGATTACGCAGACTTTTGTACGCGTCGTTTCGCGGCTACTGTGAGCGGACCCACAGGCTTCGGCGTGTCTGCGTAGCGGTGGGTACGTTGTGTAACGGATGTTGTTTGTGTTGCGCCCGCGAGGGTGCGCCTGGGGAGGATGGCAGATCAGATGCACCGTCGTGTGTTGGCAGTAGCGGGAACTGCTCTGGCAGTTTCCCTGCTGGGGTCGGGTCTCGCCGGGGCGCAGCCGCTGCCCGGTACCGGCAGTTCCGATGGTGGCGGTGCAGTGCCCAGCATGGAGGCCCAGTCCCTGCCGACGGCGTCGGCGCGGATCGATCGGGTCGACATGCTGACCGACCGCCGCGCTGCGGTGTGGGTCGACTCGCCCGCCATGGGCCGCGCCATTCAGGTCCAGGTTCTTCTTCCGGCCGCGCAGGCCGTATCGCGTCCCACGCTCTACATGCTCGACGGTGTGAGTGCAGGCAAGGAATCCGATTACAAGGAAAGCACCTGGACGCAGAAGACCGACATAGTCAATTTCTTCGCGGACAAGCAGGTCAACGTGGTGCTCCCGGTCGGCGGATCGAGCAGCTACTACACCGACTGGAATGTTTCGGATCCGGTACTCGGTGTGAACAAGTGGGAGACGTTCCTGACGTCGGAGCTGCCGCCGCTGATCGATGCGCGCTTCTCCGGTAACGGCACCAACGCGATCGCGGGTGTCTCGATGGGCGCGCAGGCCGCGATGGATCTGATCACGCGTCACCCCAAGCTCTACACCGGCGTCGCTGGCCTGAGCGGTTGCTACGACAATTCGCAGACCAACTTCAAGGACGCGGTGCGCGCTACCGTCGCGACCAACGGCGGAAACGCGTCCAACATGTGGGGCGAGAACACCGATCCTCTCTGGGTGCAGCACGACCCATCCGCCAACGCCGAGGCCCTCCGCGGCAAAGACGTCTACATCTCTGTCGGTACCGGTTTGCCCGGCCCGTACGAACTCGGCCCTGGCGGCAGCGGACCGGAGAGTGCGCTCATGGGCGGGCCGCTCGAGGCCGCCGCGCTGTACTGCACGACGGTGTTCGATACGAGACTGCGCGCGTTGGACATCCCTGCGACAACCGTCTATCGCCCCTACGGCATTCACGGCTGGCCGTACTGGCAGGACGACCTGCGTGAATCCTGGCCGACGCTCGAACGCGCGCTAGGCCTGTAGGGCGTACTTCAAGAACGCGTCGTTCTCGTGCGGGTCGCCGATGGTGACCCGCACGCCGTCGTTTCCGTAGGCGCGCAGCAGCAGGCCCTGTTCGGCTGCAGCCGACGCGAATGCACCGGACCTCTCGGCCAACGGCAGCCACACGAAGTTGGACTGCGAGGCGTTGACGTCGAAGCCTCCTCCGATCAGAGCGTCGCGTACGCGGTCGCGTTCGACGATGAGGGCGTCGGTGCGGGCCAGTAACTCCGCCGAGGCCTCGAGCGACGACAACGCTGCCTGCTGCGCGATCGTGCTGACTGCGAAGGCGATACGCACCTTGGACAGCGCTGTGATCACGTCCGGGTCGGCTACCGCGTAGCCCACCCGCAGGCCGGCGAGACCGTACGCCTTCGAGAAGGTGCGAAGCACGATCACGTTGCGTCGTCCACGCGCGAGTTCCACGCCATCGACGTGATCACCGTCAGCGGCGGGACGGGTGTACTCGAAGTAGGCCTCGTCCAGTACGACGAGGATGTTCGACGGCACCGCGTCGAGGAAGGCCTCGAGCTCGGCGCGCCGGACGACGGTTCCCGTCGGATTGTTGGGGTTGCACACGAAGATCAGGCGGGTGCGGTCGGTGATGGCCGCGAGCATCGCGTCGAGATCGTGCACGTGGTCTGCGGTCAGTGGAACCTGCACGGGCGTCGCACCGGCAACGCGCGCGATGATCGGGTACGCCTCGAACGAACGCCATGCGAACAGCACCTCGTCGCCGGTGCCACACGTGATCTGAACGACCTCTTGGCACAGTGCAACCGAACCGTTACCTGCGGCCACATTTTCGGTCGCAACGCCGAGCTTCTTCGCCAAGGATTCGACGAGTGCCGTCGCCCGGATATCGGGGTAGCGGTTGACGCCACCGACGGCCTCGGCAATAGCGGCATGCACGCTGGGCAGGGGGCCTTGCGTTGTTTCGTTGCTCGCCAGCTTGATTGCCCCCGGAAAGCTACGGCCGGGAATGTAAGCGGGGATGGCGTCGAGGTCGGGGCGGATGTGCGCGGTCACGGCTGCCATTATGCGCTCAGGTTCGGGGTTGACTTCTACGCGTCCGTGTTATTGCTGTGCACGACCGGACCGATCGTCCTATCTTCGATAAGTATGTCGGGAATCTTCAGCGACGTCGCAGTCCTTCGGTCCGCCACCGCGCCCACAGTCGGCGCGGACGACGAGGTGGATACGTCCGCGCACGAATCTCCCCCACGAGAGAAGGTGCCTCTGACGGCCGTCGAACCGGAGGGCACACCGCGCGGCGGAATCGTCGTGTTGCACGAGGCTCGTGAAATTCCCCAGTCTCTGCTCGACCTGCTGCGTGCGCTGGCGATGGAAGGCTGGCTCGCCGTCGCCCCGAATCTCTTTCACCGGGGTCACAGCGACGACAAGGAAGTCTTCGGTGACGACCTCTTCGCAGACTTCGACGCCACCTCCGACTGGCTGGTTCAGCGCGGGGTCTATCCAGATTGTGTCGGGGTCATCGGATTCGACGACGCTGGCACAGCAGCGCTGATCGTGGCCACCAGCCGTCCGGTCGGAGCGGCGGTCAGTGTTGCCGCGGCGGGCATCGTCGAACCGCTCAACTCCGACGCGGTCGCATTGGTCGAGGCTGCACCCAAGCTGCAAGCCCCCTGGCTCGGTCTCTACGGCGAGGACGACCCGCACACCCCACCCGATCACATCGAAGCCCTCCGCGAGGCTGCCACGCACGCCTCAGTGGCCACGAACATCGTCAGCTATTCCGGTGTGCAGCATCGGGCCGATCATCCCAGGGAACAACCGGGCAGCAGCGACCACACCGACCCGGCCGAGGCCGCACTCGTGGACGCGCAGACTCGAATCTTCGATTGGTTCGACAGCTTCATGCGTTGACGAGCAACAAGCATCTTTTACGCGAACGCCGTGCGAACCTGAGGCGTCGACCAGCCGTTTTGCCTTCTGGCCTTTGCCGTGTGTAATCTCTTTCCTCGGCGGTCCGAGAGGGCCGGCAGCCTAGGAGGCGTGCCAGAGCGGCCGAATGGGAGTCACTGCTAATGACTTGTCCTTTCACCGGGACCGGAGGTTCAAATCCTCTCGCCTCCGCCACGAACGGTAGATTTTTATCGTTCAGCTAGACCAGTTGGATAACTGAACATGCGCCCGTAGCTCAACGGATAGAGCACTTGACTACGGATCAAGAGGTTAGGGGTTCGAATCCCTTCGGGCGCACAGGAAAAATGCCCCGAACTGCAGCGATGCGGTTCGGGGCATTTTTGTTTGCGTGGATTGGCCCCGGTCCGGCCGGGATCTGGACAATTCAAACAAACCGGGCGTAGGGTTTGTTGTCATCCCTGGAGGAGGCAACGTGAGCGATCGATCGGGTGGACCGGCAGCCGTGAGTGAGTCCGACGCTTCGCCGAGAGCCGTGGTCCCGCGATTGGCCGTCCCTCTCTTGTTCCTCTCACTGCTCTTCGTCGGTGCTGTGCCGTTCTACGTTCGGCAGCCGTTCGAGGCCGGTGAGTCGGTGTCGGATCCGATGTGGGTGGGCGGATCTGCGTTCCTCACAGCACCGGAAACAAGTCTGTACTGGCTGATTGCCGTGCCGGTGTGCATCGGGGCTGTCGCGGTTTATTGCGGGTGGAGCGAACGTAGATCAGGCATCACATCGAAGGTTCGGCTGTGGCTCGTTGCAAGTCTCGGATCATCAGTCCTGACAATCGTTCTGCTGCAGGGCGGACTGTTGTTCTACTTCGGCAATCTGACCATCAGAGGGCTCGTGCCCCTGCTGACGTTATCGGCGGCCGTTCTGGTGTGGGGTGTCGGTCTGAGATCACTCCTACTGACGGCAGTAGGAGCTGTCGCGGTAGCTGCGAGTCTGGTGTCGAACCTCTACGACGTCGAGAACCTGGTTCCGCGAGAATGGGCATTCGACTCCCGCTTCAGCCTGTGTCTGAACATCATGCTGACGGCATCCGTGTTCGTGGTCGGAGCGGTGGCGTCATGGTTTGCCGAACGGTCCAGGCGATAAGCCTGCCTCGCCCCCCCGCATGTCATCGAACTCGATGCTGACACGCGGTGGTGCCGACACCTAGGGCGCGACGAAGCACAGCGGCCCAGCCGGGGTGGCTGGATTGACGTTCACCGTTGCAACAGGGCCACCGGCCGACGTTTGGTACGCCATCAATGAATGCTGACCGGGGGTGGTAGGTGTCCACAGAGTCACTTTGTGCCCGAGTACGACTGGGGTGCTGAAGTATCCATCGAACTGCCATACGAAGTCCTCGATGGGCATCGCGGACTCGGCATCCAGTGGAGCTATGTCGACGCGCGGTTCGACCAGCTGTTCGGTGCGAGCGACGGCGACGTACGTGCATCCGACCCCGTACGGCGTGGTCTGCCCGAAACTCAGACCGGGAAGTATGTCGAGACTCACGACTTCGGCCGACGCGCTGGGAGCGCTGAGCACTGCGGCTGCTGTACAGAGAACGAATGCGACAGGCGAATAACGGACAAACCGCGGAATCTTCATGCCCCTAGGTCGACGCACGGTCATCGCCCGTTACATCCCCCTTCCGTCGTGGGCGACGCTGCGAGACGTCGGTCAGGGTTCGCCGGGTCGTCGTCGGCAGTGGACACTGGCAGGGTGGCAAATCCAGGTGACCCGAAGTCGGTGTGGTCCACAGTGGCGGTGGTCGTCGGCACCGTGGCAGCCGGCGTCGTAGTCGCCGGTCTACTCCACGATCCCCAACCCGCCGCCGTGTCGATACCCGGCTGTGAGGAGGTGCTCTTGCCCGAGGACATGCAGAGAATCAATTACGCAATCGCGGGACCCGATTCTGTCCCCGCGGGGTTCGACGCATCGGCCAAATCCGCCGCCTTGATTCAGGCACTGCCCGCTGGGACCACGGTGGAGCCCGATGCGATGTTCCCACCGCTGACCTTCGACACCTTCGACACCGGCGCCACTGCGTACGGGCGAATCGCGCTGGGCGGGGCCGTGGGCGACGTGAACGTGACGCTGTCGACATCCGATCAACCCGTCGGGGCGTGTATTGCGGGGTACGTCGATGAGCGCCGCACACTGAATGACGGCACCGTCGTCGATGTCAGGTCATCCGAAAAAGGAAGTCGCGTAGAGGTATACGCGACCGACGGCAGCCATGTCGATGTATCCGCCGATCGCGTGCTGACGGTCCAACAAGTAACCGACATCGCGATGACCCCGGGACTCCGCAAAAACTGAATTCGCCGTCGGCCGCGAATGGTCCTGAGATCACATGGACGATGCCGCGAAGGTCAGAAACACGATGAACAATCCGACACCCCCGAGCGCCGCACCGATCACTGCCTCCCGACCGTTGGACGCATCGCCCTCGACCGCGCGGCCGAGACCGATCCAGCCACTGATCACCGCGACGATTCCGGTCGGGATGGTCACGAAGTCTCCGACGAACGGCACGAATGCGCAGATGACCGCCACGATGCCCGCCACCAACGCCAGGCTTCCGGCACCGTCGCGGAACATCGACTGAGAAGGGGACTTACGTTTCACCGAGTCTCCAATCGAGTGCAGCGCGAACGTGCCAATAGAACCTGTCAGCGCAGCTGGACGATGACGTCGCCTCCATAGTAGATACCCAACGGATCTTGGCGTTCGCAACTTGTCACCCGCTGTTTCGGGCCCCACGTGTGAATACCGGGTCGGCTTGGGAACGGCGGGAGGTGATCCAAGACGGGTCGAGCACGTTTTCGACAGTGGTGCAGAGGGACTCGTCGAACACGACTACTCGATCGGCTATCCGCCACTCGTTGTCCCGTCTTTCGAAGCGGTCGACGTATCGGCATTTCACGGTCGTCAAGACGTGCGTCGACGATCCGATCTCGGGTTCTTGCCGCAAGTAGCACAGGCAGTAGGACTCGACCTCGGCCTCCTGTTCGGAAGGCTCCAGATCGATGATGACGTTGGTTATGAAGTGCATCGAGCTGTCGATGGTTCGATGACGAAGCTCGATGTCCTCGATCAGACCGTCGATCGTGCCGAGATAGCCCCCGTGGTGGTCGACGGCGTCAGGGAAATAGCACCTTCTCAGGCTCTCGAAGTCCTTGCGGTCCACAGCCCGGGCGTATCGATACAGCACCTCGGTGATCGCCACTCGGTCTTCACTCGACATCAGCCACCAGCTTTCAACTCGTTGGTGATGCGGTGGTAGATCCCGCCGGAGGTCAGGCCACCGTCGACGACGACTTCTGTGCCGGTGATGTACCGCGATGAATCCGACAGCAGGAACGCGACCGATTCTGCGATTTCTTCGGCGTCGGCGACGCGCCCCGCGGGTACCGATTGCAGGCTTGTCTCCACGAAAGCCGTTGAGCCGGAATGCAGCAACGGTGTGTCGACCAGGCCCGGATGGATCGAATTGACTCGAACTCCGAACTCGGCGAATTCGAGTGCTCCTACCTTCGACAGGCCACGCACGCCCCATTTGCTGGCGCCGTAACCTGCCGCGAAGTAGCCGAGCATTCCGGCGATGGACGACACGTTGACGATCGAACCACCACCCCGTTTGAGAAGTGGCGCACAAGCTTTCATTCCATAGAACACCGAGCTCAGATTGATGTTCATGACGCGGTGCCAGTCGTCGACGGTCGTGTCCTCGATGCCCGCTCGGTGACTGACACCGGCGTTGTTGACCAGTCCGTCGAGGTCACCATCCGATGACTCGATGGATTTCGCCAGTGCCGTCCACGAGTCGGGTGCGGTGACATCTAGCTGGTAGAACTCTGCCCGACCGCCGGAATCGAGAATGTTCTTCACCACCGCTTCGCCTGTGGCCTTCGAGATGTCGGTGACCCACACCTTGGCTCCCCGGGCCGCCAGCATTTCCGATTCGACTCGGCCCATGCCGCTGCCTGCGCCGGTCACCACTATCGTCTTGTTCTCGAAGTTCATGCGAGGGCCTCTCACTCTGTTTTCAGTTCGGTCCCCTTCGTCTCGGTCACGAAGAAGACCGTGGCGAAGGTGATGACGGCGCAGAAGACGAAGTAGCCGGCGGGTGCGAGCGGATTTCCGGTGAGTGAGATCAGGTACGTGGCGATGAAAGGTGCTGTGCCACCGAGCAACATGTTGGTGGTGTTGTTGCCCAGGGCCAGGCCCGTGTACCGCACGGAGGTCTTGAGCATTTCCACGTAGGTCACGTACGAGGCACCGTTGACGACGGACACCGCGATGAACAACACCGACTGCCCGACGACGGCCTGCCACAGCGTGCCGCCGGCCATCATCATGAACATCGGGACACCGAGAACGATGGCCGCGAAGCTACCCGCGAACAGGACGGGCTTCCGCCCGTATCTGTCGGCCATGTAGCCCGAAACAGGCAGGGTGATCACTCCCAGAACCAACGCGAGCGAGGTCGAGAGAAATGCTGCTTGCGAGGTCTGGCCACCCTCGGTCCTGAGGTACGTAGCGGCGTAGACCGATGCGATGTAGTAGCCGCCGGTGATGAGCGCACCGAGCAGGATGATCTTCACGACGCTGCCGCCCGAGGTGCTCAGTAGCTCCGAGATGGGGAGCTTCTTGGTCTCTCCCTTGTCCTCGAGCTCCTTGAACTCCGGGGTGTCGTCGAGACGGTTCCTGATCCAGATGCCGACGCCGCCGATCACGAGGCTGAGCAGGAACGGGATTCGCCATGCCCAGGAGAGGATCTGTTCGTCGGTGAACACGGAGTTCAGTGCCAGTGCGCACAGCGAGGCGAGCAACGATCCGATGTAGGTTCCGGTGTTGACCATCGACGTCTGGGTCGCACGCCACCGCGTCGGCGCGGACTCGGAGACGAACGCGTTCGCCCCTCCGAGCTCACCACCGGCAGCGAATCCCTGTAGGCATCTGCACAGGACGAGAACCGAGGTGGCCCACACTCCCAGGGTGACGTAGGTCGGGAGTAGACCGATTCCGGCGGTTGCGATCACCATCAGCAGGATGGTCCAGGACAGCGCATTCTTGCGGCCGTACTTGTCGCCTATGTGTCCGAAGAAGATTCCGCCCGGAACGCGCAGGAAGAAGGCAACGGCGAACGCCGCGAACGTACCGAGAAGGGCGGCCGTCGGATCGTCGGACACGAAGAACAGCGCGGCGATGGTGGTGGCCATGTAGCCGTAGATGCCGAAGTCGTAGTACTCGACGATGGTTCCGACGACAGCGGCCCGGATCACTGTCAGGGGAGATTGTTTCGGGTTCGTACTGGGGGCTCGTGCATCCGACTCGGGCTGCACGGCGCGATCGTTCGTAGTCATCGGTGTCCTCGAGGTCGGTGGTGGTCAGGCCGTCAGTGGCTGTGCATCGACGGTGTGAAGGGCGGCGTTTCGACCGGCAATCCGGCCCATGGTGAGTGCATTGGCGACAGCGTTACCGCCACCGACGTACCGCTGCCCGAGAACTCCCGCTCCTGCCTCGCCGGCAGCGAACAGTCCGGGTACGCGGGTGCCGCGTGTTGTCAGCACGGCGGAATCGGAGTCGATCTCCAAACCTGCATGCGTGCATACCAATTCGGCGGGGAGGATTCGTGCGGCATAGAAGGGGGCGGTCTCGATGGGTTTGGGATTCGACGTACTGCCCTTGTTGGCGAGTGTCCGATGGCGCAGAAAGTCAGGGTCCTCGCCGTGGGGCAGATGCGCGTTCCATCGCTCGACCGTGGAATCGAGGGCCGCGGCGGGCACTGCCATGAGTTCGGCCAGCTCCGCGAGGGAGGATGCGCGAAGTGTCCGGCCGGCGTCTGCCTCGTCCTCGATACGATCGGGTGCCCAATCGGCATACCCCGCAGGCAGATTCTGTCGAGCGTTGTCGTCGAAGATCATCCACGCGGAGCCACCCTGACCGTCGATGATTCCGGTCGAGACCGCGTACGAGGCGTCCTCGTCCATGAATCGACGTCCCGCGGCGTTCACGTGAATACGTGATTTCGGGGGAAATCCCGACTGCCAGTGGTGGTATCGCTGAAAGTAGACGGTGGGCAGCATGAGTCCCCACCCGTGACCTGCTATGGACGCGTCCACCGACGGCGCGTAGCGAAGGTGGTCACCGCGGCTGCCCTCGGCGGCAACAACGAAGAGAGCGGAGCCGGCCCGGTTGGCAGCTGGAAAATGAATATCGACCAGCTCGGGATCCCGGGCGAAACCGCCCGAGGCAACGACGACTGCCGCAGAACGGAGTTCGACATCATCGGCAACGACTCCCACGACCCGATCGTTCTCGGTGAGTAGCGCTTGCACACGAGTGTCGAGAACGACCTCGATTCCGTGCCAGCGGCGTGCGGCGTCCAAAACCTGGACGAGGCCGTACCCCTGATCCTTCGGAACGTGACCCCTCCAGACGTCCTCGACACCCGCCTGGCTCAGGCCCGGTTGATGTGCGTTGCCGGAAGTCTTTGCGGGGATGTCCAATCCGAGTTCGATCAGCCACTCCAGAGTCGGTCCTGCCTGCTCGCAGAAGGTTCTGATCAGGCCGGGCTTGAGCATCCATTGATTGAGGTCCATGTAGTGCTGGAAGTACTTCTCTGCGCTGTCGTCGATTCCGAGGGCGCGTTGCACGCTTGTCGCTGCAGCGGTGAACAATCCGGCCGACAGTGCCGTCGATCCGCCCAGTTCCTTGCGCGCCTCGAAAAGAATGACGGACGCACCGTTTTCGGCTGCAGTGACTGCGGCGGCAAGCCCCGCGCCGCCACCGCCGATGACGATGACGTCGTAGTCTGTGTCAGACATGTCGCGACCCGCCGTCCACCGCAATGCTGTGGCCGGTGACGTAGCGAGCGCTGTCCGACAGTAGGAACAGGAGCGGCCCGAAGACTTCTTCCGGTGCGCCGAGTCGATGCAGGGGAACGGAATCGAGTGCTTTGGCCAGCGCTTCGGGATCTTCCTGTACCCACCGAGTCATCTCGGTGTCGATGTAGCCAGGTGCAATGGAGTTGACGCGAATGCCCACGTCTCCGAACTCGACGGCAAGGGATTCCGTCAGGTGGGCGACGGCCGCTTTGGACGTGCAGTAGGCACCGCGGCCCTTACGGACGCGAAGCGCGGATACCGAGGACATATTGACGATCGCGCCGCCTTCACGCATATGGCGACCTGCTGCTTGCGAACCGAACAGAACGCCTTCGACGTTCACGCTGAGCGTGGCACCTATCTGCTCGGGGGTGATGTCCGCGGCGTACGCGAACGGGAAGATCCCCGCGTTGTTGATCCAGAAGTCGATCCGCCCGAATTCGGCCAGAGCGGTTCGGGCGAGAGCCTCGTGATCATCGGCGACGGTGACGTCGGCTCGAGCGCCGATGATCGTTCCGGGTTGCTCGACCAGCGAGTCGGTGGCCAGCTCCGTGTTGAGTTGCTCCGCTGTTTCCTTCATTCGAGCGTCGTTGATGTCGGCACCGACTACGTGTACGCCGCGCGCCGCAAGTCCCTTGGCGAACACCGATCCCATTCCCTGAGCGGCCCCGGTGACAACAGCAACCTTGCCTGATAGTTCGGGGTAGACCGCAGTCATCGTGCGAGCGACGACGCGTCCTGGATTGGGGTTGTTCATGGTGTTCTCCTCGTGCGAAAGATCGTGATCGGGCCTGCGAAGCGGTCCGAGGGACTGCTTGCGACGATTCAGCTTGTGTGCGATAATCGCACGCAGTGTGCGATTCACGTCGAACTGTAGGTGGTCCACCTCACACTCGTCAATAGGGGGCGCTTCATGACCGACACCGATCCACGCCGTATGGACGGCAGTCACTCCGTGGCCATCGATTCTGGGATGTCCAAAACGCTGCACCACGGCCTCGCCGTGCTCGAGCTACTGGCCGAACATCCGAATGGCTTGTCGATCACCGAGATCGCCGACGGAATCGGTGTGCACCGCACCGTCGCGCACCGGCTGGTTCGCACGCTCGAGGCTCATCATCTGTGCCGGCGAGACGACTTCAAGCGCATTTCGCTCGGGGCCGGGCTGGTGGCGCTCGCCGAACCCGTCGAGCAAGATCTGCGAACCGTGGCGCGCCCCGTTCTCGAAGAACTGGCGGATCAGCTGGGAGCGACCGTCCATCTCGTCGTTCGCGAAAATCAGACGGAAGTAAGGGCTTTGATGGTTGTCGAGCCACGAGGCGCGAAGGTGCACGTTGCGTTCCGTGGGGGGCAGGTCGATCCGATCGACCGAGGATCTGCCGGCCTGGCAATGCTCGCGTCCTTGCCCCCGGTGGATGGGGAACGTGCAGAAGTGACGAGGGCGCGAAGCGTCGGATATGCGGTCACCCACGGTGAAGTGATTCCATCGGTCGGCGGAGTGTCCGCCGTGGTGCCGGGTCGCCGCGGAGACGCCATGGCGAGTTTGGGTGCGTCGGTGTTCGAGATCGACGACGAAGAGGAACTCGGTGCGGCCGTCGTCGCTGCGGCGGCACGGTTGGGGCGTTTGCTTCGTTAGCCGGTGGTTGAGGGTCGTGTCAGGCGTCGTCGCGTGACACGGTCCTGTGCTGGATGCGCCACCGATCATTCACTCGTACAACACGATCCCGGACCGACGTGAATCGGACGAGCCGGGTCTCGCCGCCACGCGGTGTTGCCATGATCTGGAGGTAGCAGTCGATTGTCAGTTCGTCGACGCTCACTAGATCGACGGCAATGTTCGTGATCACGTGCCGACGCCTCTCGTTCGCGTCGGCCGCGCTGTCGAAGAAGCGTTGGGCAAAGGCGGTCAGCTGGTCGCTACCGACCTCGGGTTCTGGGTAACTGGGTGAATCGAAGACGCCGTCTGCGGTGAATGTCTCTGCCCATTCCGTTGCGCGTCCGGAATCGATTGCGTGGCTTTGCCTGCCGTACAAAAGCTGGACCTCGGCAATGGTTCCCGCATCTGGATCGGGCATCGGCGTCTCCTTCGGTGCGCTATTCGCACGGACAGTGCGTATTGCCGATGACGTTACGTCCGGTCCGTCCGGCAGTCGAGCCAGGGGTCCACTCGGCGCAGCCGAAAATGAAGCGCGCGAGTCACGCCACGTCTGACATCATCGTGCTGTGAAGATCATCTCGATCAATGCATGGGGCGGCGCCATGTACGACGAACTCGTGGGATGGCTGAAATCCGTTGATGCCGAGATCATTTGCCTTCAGGAAGTCACGCGAACGCCGAATCGATCGGGCTGGGCAACGTTCGCCGACGGTGAGCGCACTCTGCCGCAGCGGCTCGATCTGTTCGGCGACGTGTCCGCCGCATTGCCCGGATACACCCCGTATTTCGTCGCCAACGACGCCGGACCTGTCACCGACGCCGACGGCGTGGAACTGAGACAGGACTTCGGGATTGCGACCTGGGTACGTGAGGACTGTCCCGTCGTCGGACTCGACGCGCGGTTCGTGCACTCACGGTTCGTCGATCACACGGAGTGGAACGTGGACGACCGGCCACGAGCCGCGTTGACGGTGACCGTTCGCGATCGCGTCGCCGACAGGTTCGTCTCCGTCATCCAACTACACGGTCTGCGTGATCCAGCAGGCAAGGACGACAGTCCCATTCGGCTGGAGCAGGCCCAGAAGATGGTGGAGGTCGTCGAACATGTCCGGCCGTCGAGCGACGTCATCGTGCTCTGCGGCGACCTGAATCTGCTGCCGTCGAGCACGACATTCACACTGCTGGCCGAGCACCGAATGACCGACCTGGTGGGAGAAGCCGACACGCGAGCGTCCAGTTATACGAAACGAATTCGAAGCGCCAGCTATCTGTTGGTGTCCGATCCGACTGCAGTTCGAAGCTTCGAGATCGTCGCGAAACCAGAGGTGTCCGACCACCGAGCACTTGCCTTGGATCTCGCATAGCGGGAGATGTAGATCCGGAGGCTCGGCTCGCTCACATTTCGAACTGCACTCGAGCAATGTGGTCACAGACCTCGGCGATTCGGGCACGGTGAACATTGTGTTCGGCGTCGAGGTCGTAGACGCGGTAGCTGTCGGCGTCGAGCCAGTCGTTGGTGATAGCGAAGCTCCAACCGCCCTCGCGCAGTGCGAGATCGATGCCGCTGTGGTGCATGAGCAGGCCGGGCAGGTTCAACGCCGCGATTCCGGCGAGACCGTCCCGAAGTTGTGCCGCATCTGCGTCGGCCTGCTCGGAATCGGTCGAGGCACGGAGGCGTCCGACAACCACGTTGCGAATCATGGTTTCCAGTATCGCCGAAATACTCTCTCCGATCCTCCTTGCGCCGCTCGACCCGCGATTAAGCTGGCCGAAGCAGCCGAGTGGCGGCAGGAGTGATTGTCGAGGAGCCGTGATGACGTGAGCTCGGTGTTCGCGCAGCGCTCCAGTTACATTCGGCAGGGGATTCACTTCGAGGGTGGGGCGCTGCCCCTGTCTGCCGAATTCGGGGTCTCAGGGGCCATCGAACACAAGTTGACCCGTGACCATCTTTTCATCGGCGACGGCACCTCGGATTTCATCGGCACGTGGCGGGGCAGTCGCGTGCAGTTGTATGCGCTGTCCCGGCGGGCGATCGACGCGATAGTCAATCCCAAGGTCGCGGGCGTTCACATCGACCGAGATACTGCGGCGCGTCATTCGTTCGGACAGCTGAGCCCCGAGGCCGTCACTTTCGCGTCGTCGACGCGAGCCGATTTCAAGGAACGCAAGAGAAACCTCGTGGTGGCAACCGGTTCGAGCGACGCGCTCGAGGTCACCGTGCGTGCGTTGGACCGCCATCTACCGGTCAACTCCGGTGAAATCGGTCTCGATCTGCGTCCGGTCGTCACGGTGTGTGTCCGGGAGGCAGTGGCCGAGGCTGTGTGGGGTGAGGCAGCGTTCGCGCCGGTCCGGTACGTCGACCGGGAGGGACGCGAGTGCAGCCTCCCGTTCGCGGAGGCGCTGTACGAGAACTTTCTGCGGTTGCGGAAGTTCGCGAACACCTACGCGATGAGGGTCGAGCCGAGGCTGCAGCACCTGCCGTTGACGCGCGAGCAACGCCTGATGCGTGCGAACACACGCGCGCTGCAGCAGCACATGCTGCAGATGTCGGCTCACCTACCGGATTCGACCGTCGCGGGTCACCTCGCGCGGCTGCACAGTGACTCCGGGTTCTCCACCGGCGTCATCCGTGACGACACCGCGACGTCGTTCGTGGCCGCCGTGGATACCACCCGTACCGCGGTGCTCGCGACCTTGAAACACGTACTGGCCCCAGTGAATTCGATCTGGAAGACCCAAGTCGGCGCGGTTGCCCCAGAATCTGCTGGCGCATCGGCGGTGGTGCGGGCGTGCGTGATGGAGGCACTGCGGGTCGACACACCAGGATCGGTCTTCAACGGCCGAGTCACGGAGGATTTCGATCTGAAGGTCGGTGACCGCGTGGTGCGGCTTCATCGAAACACGCTGATAATGCCGAACATTCATGCAGTTCATGCCCTGAGTGGGCCCACGTTCGATCCGGCACGGCTACTGAACGCGCATGGTGCAGTTGTCGATTCGGCAAAGGTGATGCCGTTCGGCAAGGGTCCGAGGTCGTGCCCGGGGAAGTCGTTCGCGTTGTCGATGATCGCCGTTTTCGTCACCGCATTCTTGCGTGCGTACCCGGACGCTCAGGTCGACCCGACGCAGTACGACAATCGATATCCGATCCATACGGCATCCGAACACGGCCTGTACGTCGAACTTCGCATCTGACCAGGCATCAGACCTTGGGCTGATCCCTCCGGACGCGGTAGTTGTGCCATGTGTGCCCCGCGAGGGGCACCGCGACAGCGCCGATGCAGACGATCGGCAATGCGATGAACCACGACACTGATGCGCTCTTCGCGGCCACCGCGACGCCGAAAACGACCATCGGAAATCCGACGGTCTCCAGCAGGTCTACTTGCCGGGGTTCGATCGGCGGCCGACCGTCCCAGGGAATTCGCCGGCCCGCGTTCTCTCGCATCCTTCGCCGTGTCGACGCAACAGTCAGCGCAGCGCCGATGACGGACACGCAGACCCCTGCGACGACCATCCATGACTGTCCGTCCTCGACCAGAACCGCCGTCAGAACGAGTGCTGCAAGGACGATGCGCGCACCCCACACCTTCCATTGCGGTGCAGACTCTCGCTCGTCGCTTTGCACGTCGACCGGCCGCATCGGCTGCAAGGGCTCCATGGCTCGACCCTCCCACACAGCCGCTCTTGACCGGCCGAGGCGACCCGCCGTACTCTGGCCGACAGTTGATATATCAGAACCGCAGCGGCCTGCCGACCCGAGGAATCTCAGAATGACCACAGCGCTCAAGATCGACGGGACGGCGGTCAGCGCGATCGTCAAGGACGATCTGCGACATCGCGTCGAACAGCTCGCCCAGCAGGGGATTCGGCCTGGTCTCGGCACGATCCTGGTGGGTGACGATCCGGGTAGCCGCTCCTACGTCGCAGCGAAGCATCGCGACTGTGCCGAGGTGGGACTGCATTCGATTCAGGTGCGGTTGCCCACGACCGCGACCCAGCACGAGATCGAAGACGCGGTGCACGCGCTCAACGACGACCCCGAGTGCACCGGCTTCATCGTCCAGTTGCCGCTTCCTCCGCACATCGATACTCATCGGGTGATCGAACTGATCGATCCACGCAAGGACGCCGACGGGCTGCATCCGACCAATCTGGGTCGGCTCGTTCTCGGCATGGACGGGCCGTTGCCGTGCACGCCGCGCGGAATACTGGAACTGCTTCGCCACCATGATGTTCCGATCACCGGCGCACGCTTCTGCATCATCGGGTGCGGCATCACGGTCGGGCGTCCGCTCGGGCTGATGCTCACCCGGCGAAGCGAACACGCGACGGTCACGATGTGTCACGAAGCAACCGTGGACACCGCCGCGCACACTCGGGCCGCCGATGTGGTCATCGCCGCTGCGGGCGTTGCGCATCTGGTGCAACCGGATTGGATCAGTGTCGGGGCAACGGTGCTGTCGGTAGGAATTACTCGCACCGTCGAGGGCATTCTCGGTGACGTGCACCCCGGCGTCGAGCAGATCGCGGGGCGGCTCAGTGGAGCGACAGGCGGCGTCGGTCCGATGACGCGGGCAATGCTGCTGACGAACGTCGTCGAGTGTGCGGAAGCCGCTCAGGCCGAGGGGATGAACGACTCGCGGTAGCCCATCTTCTCGCTGATCTCGGCGGTGGCGGCCAGCACGTCCGGGACGATGGCCCGCATTCTGGTTTCGTCGAAGCGATACACCGGACCGGAGACGCTCAGTGCCGCCGTCGTCTTGCCGGTGTAGTCGAGAACCGGAGCTGCGATGGCATTGAGTCCGGTCTCGAATTCCTCGACGACCACCGCATACCCCAGGGACACAGCGGCATCGAGTTCGGCCGTCAGAGCGGCTTTGGTGGTGAGGGTGTGTTCGGTGTATCGGTGGAGGTCGAGCGAATCGACAACCGTCTTCCGGGTGTCGGCGTCCAGCGAGGCGAGCAACACCTTGCCGCTCGCGGTGGCGTGCAGGGGAGTCTGTTCCCCGATCCAGTTGTGGGTGCCGACCGAACTGGGACCGCGAGCCTGATCCAGATGTATGGCCGTATTGGCCCGCAGCACAGCAATATTCACTGTCTCGCCGAGCTTGCCGGCCAGGCGTTCACACACGGCATGGCCGTATTCGGTGATCTCCAGGCGCTCGGGTACAGCGGCGGCGAGCCGCAGGACTCCGAGGCTGAGCCGGTACTTACCGCGATTGTGCGTCTGCATCACCATGTCGTGTTCTTCGAGCGACGCGAGCAGCCTCGACACCGTGGACTTGTGCACACCGATCTCGGTGGCGATGGCGCTGACGCCCGCCTCCCCGAGTCGGGCCACGACCTCGAGCACCCGAAATGCGCGGTCGACAGATTGGACGCCACCCTCCGGGGCACGGGTCGAATCGTCGCTGGCCACGCTTTGGACTATACGTAAGAGGCAGTTGCCCGTGGTCATGCCCCTCGGGGCGCAGCCTGGAATCTAGATGACGGCGCGAACCGCGTCGTCGAACTCGGTCACATGGGCTCGGGCAATCGCTGCAGCGTCCTCGGCATCTCCGGCCGCGATCGCCCGGAGCAGCGCGGTGTGGGTACCCACGTGATCGGCGAGCGGGGGCAGTCGATCCATGAACAACCAGAAGATGCGTGTGGCCAAATTGTTGTAGCGAATCAAGGCATCTTCGAGAACCGGGTTCGCCGCCAGTCGGTAGACGGTGCGATGTACCTCGGCGTCCCACTTGATCAGGTCGTGTTGGCTCGGCGGCGCGGCCTCGAACTTCTCGGTGCGGTCGGCCATGCCCAACAGAACTTGACGTTGGGTCGCCGTGGCCGCGGTGGCTGCCTTCGCTGCCGCCAGCGGTTCGAGGCGCTGGCGAATCTCGGAGATGTCGCCCAGATCGGCGACGTCGATAGACGTCGCGAAGGTGCCACGGCGGGCATGTGAGATCACCAGGCGCTCGTACTCGAGCCGTTTGAGCGCTTCCCGCACCGGCGTGCGACCGACGCCCAATTCGGCCGACAACGCCGACTCGACCACGGCTTCACCTGGCTTGATCGTCAACATGATCAGCTTGTCGCGAATGGCCGCGTAGGCGACGTCCGCCATGGTCGCCCCCGGTTCGCCCGGCACCCCCGGTGATCCGGTGGTGCTGGACGACGCGACCTCGACACTCATGGTCATCGATCCTATCGGCACCGAGCGCGCGACAGGGTCGGTCAGGCCTCGATGCGGTTCTTCAACCAGTCGTGGAAGATGCCGATGTGGTGTTCGCTGCCCACCAGAACCCCGCCGTTGCGGTACTTACGGGAGTTCATGGCGGGCTGGCAGCGTTCGCACGCCTCGAAGTCCTGCAGATTGACGCGGTGGAACAACTCCACCGAGTGCTGGAGGTCCCGACCCGAGGCGACGACACCGGGCAGATACAGCCAATCGCATTCCACCAGAGTGTGATCGGCGGCAATCGGATACATCCGGTGGATGATCACATGATCCGGGACGAGGTTGACGAACACCTGCGGCCTGACGGTGATGGCGTAGTAGCGCCTGTCCTGCTCGGGCGCGATTCCAGGGATGGAGTCGTGTCCCTCGGAACCATCGAGCGTGAATCCCTTGACCGATTCGCCGAATTGGGCTCCGTGGCCCACGTAGTACTGGGCGGCGTAACCGTCGGCGAATTCCGGTAGCACCTCGGTCAGCTCGGGGTGGATGGTGGCGCAGTGGTAGCACTCCATGAAGTTCTCGATGATGAGCTTCCAGTTGGCCTTGACGTCGTAGCTCACGCGCCTGCCGAGGCCCAGGTCCTCGATCTTGTAGCGATCGATCGACTCGACATCACCGAGTCGATCGCGGATGTCCTGCACCACAGTGGTGTCGAAGGACGCCGGATTCTCGCTGAGATTGACCCAGACGTATCCGAGCCATTCCTCGACGGACACTGACGACAGGCCGTAACGAACCCGGTCGATGTCGGGCATCTTGGTGAGATTCGGTGCCGCGATGAGCTTTCCGTCCAGGTCGTAGGTCCAGGCGTGGTACGGACACTGGAACGATCGTTTGACTTCGCCCTTGTCCTCCATGCAGATTCGCGCGCCGCGGTGTGCGCAAACGTTCAGGTAGGCCTTGATCGCCCCGGTTCGGGTGCGCGTCACGATGACACTTTCGCGGCCGATCTGCACGGTGCGGAAGGCACCGGGCTTGTCCAGATCGGCGGCACGGACCGCGCAGATCCACAGTTCCTCGAAGATCTTCTCCTGCTCGAGCTCGAAGATGGCCGGATCGGTGTAGTAGCGACCGGGAAGGGTGGAGATGAGGCTTTCGGGCAGGGGAAGGGAGGTTGCGGGCGGCGTGGTGTCGGGAATGGTGGTCAAGGGGTCCTCCGTACGTGGCCGATCTTGTGGATCGGTGACGAGACGTCAACTGGGGTAATGGAATACGACGGGTGGAGCAGCAGCCTGGGTGTGGTCAGACCGCGCGAGCGGGAGCCGAGAGCTGACGACGCCAGCGGGTGAACAAACGAACCTGATTGACACCGAGAACGCCGACCGGGAGCCCGTCGGATCGGTAGACGGCGAGGAAGCTCCCGAGCTCGGGCGAACCCTCCTCGATGGTGCATTCACTGTCCGGCCCGGCGGTGCCGGCGAACTGAATACGTGATCCGTACTGATCGGACCAGAAGTACGGAGGTTTGACGTGTTGGCCGCCGTAACTACCCGAGAGCAGGGTGGACACCGCGACGGTAGGCCGTTCGGACGCCCCGGCCCAGTGCTCGACGCGCTTGTGGGCACCGGTCGAATCGAGCCATGCGGCGCAGTCGCCGACGGCGACCACTCCGGGTATGCCGGTTGCGCCGCCACCGTTGCACAGGATTCCGTTGCCGAGAGCGAGTCCGCTGGTGCCGAGCCAATCGATGTTCGGAATGCCGCCGATGCCGACGACCACGACGTCGGCGTCGAGCAGTCTGCCGTCCGCGAGCCGAACGCCTGTCACTCGATCGGTGCCGGTCAGTCCGTCGACGGCAACCCCGCAGATCAAGGTGGTGCCGTTGTCGCGGTGCAGATTGCCCACCGCGCTACCCAGTCGTGCGCCGAGTGGCCCGGCGAGCGGTGACGGGGCGGCTTCGACGACAGTGACGTCCAAGCCCAGTTTCCTTGCGGTGGAGGCTACTTCGGCTCCGATGAAACCTGCGCCGATGACGACCAGACGCGCGCCCGGTGCGAGTTCTGCACGCAGCCGGTCGGCATCGTCGATCGTTCGCAACACGTGCACACCGGCGAGGTGATCGGTGCCGGGAAGCGATCGTGCGCGCGAGCCGGTGGCGAGGACGACACCGTCGGAGGTCAGTTCGGCACCGTCGTCGAGGGTGACGGTGCGACGCGATGGATCGAGTGCGGTGGCGGTACGTCCCAGAATCCAGGTGGCGTCCAGGTTTTCGTCGTCGGGCTCGAGTGCGAGAGTGCTCGCGTCCACGTCGCCGGCGAGGTACTCCTTCGACAGGGGAGGGCGGTCGTACGGTCGGTGGCTCTCGGCACCGACGATGGTGAGCGAGCCGTCGAACCCGGCCGCCCGTAGGGCACGTGCCGAGCACAGGCCGGCCAGGGAGGCCCCGACGATGGTGACGCTCTTCATGAACGTCCCTCGGCAGCCAGCCGGCCGCGAACGTCGGGCGGAAGATTGGGGGTCGCGGTACTCAGCTCGATGTAGATCACACCGTCGTCGACGACAACGGTGTGAGTACGAACCGGCAACTTCGCGGGGGGAGCGTCGACGGCACCGGTGCGCAGATCGAAAGTGGACGCGTGCAGCGGACATTCGACCGCACACCCTTCCAGCCATCCGTCCGCGAGCGACGCGTCCTGGTGCGTACAGGTGTCATCGATCGCGAACAGCTCACCGTCTTCGGTGTGGAACACCGCCACGGGAGGGGTCGTGTCGACGCGCAGAGCTTCGCCGCCCGGGAGGTCGGCCAAGGGACACACCTTGAGCATTCGGATCCTTTCTGTATCGCTATACGGAACACGTCTTACTTCCCGCAACAACAGTGTGAACATCGCCATCAGAATGTGTCAATAGGTGGCGGCACTTTTCATACCCGTGAAACACGACGTAACCGGAAGCGGACAAACTGCGCGTTCTACCAGCTGAGCAGGTGGTTAGCCCGTGCAATGACTTGAATCCTCGGCGAGGGCTTCCGTCCGACTCGATGATGCCCCCGACGACGGAATCCGTCGAGGGCACCCGGGCACGACCATTACCGACGGGTAGAACGGTCAATTTTGATATATCAGCACCGAAGCGGCGTAACGGAGGGGCTGAACGTTCCTGACGTGACGACGTTCTGGACACGAAACGTCCCGCTCACAGGACCACGACCGAACGCAGCACGGTGCCCTGATGCATCTTGTCGAACGCGGCCTCGACGTCCTCGATGCCGATGCGTTCGGTGACGAACTTCTCGAGCGGCAACCGGCCCTGCTGATACAGATCGACCAACTGCGGGAAGTCGCGTTCGGGTAGGCAGTCGCCGTACCAGGACGACTTCAGCGATCCGCCACGGGAGAAGAAGTCGATGAGCGGCATCTCGAGGGTCATCTCCGGGGTCGGCACCCCGACGAGCACGACGGTGCCGGCCAGATCCCGCGCGTAGAACGCCTGCTTCCAGGTCTCCGGGCGGCCGACGGCGTCGATGACCACATCGGCACCGAAACCCCCGGTCAACTCTTGAACGGCCTCGACGGCGTCGACCACCGAGGAGTCGACGGTGTGGGTGGCTCCGAGTTCGAGGGCCCAGTCGAGTTTTCCCTTGTCACGATCGACCGCGATGATCGTCGACGCCCCCGCCAGGCGCGCTCCGGCGATCGCGGCATCACCGACACCGCCGCACCCGATCACGGCGACCGAATCACCGCGTGAGACGTGGCCGGTGTTCATCGCCGCCCCGAGCCCGGCCATCACCCCGCAGCCGAGCAGCCCGACGACGGCGGGATCGGCGTCGGCGGCGACCTTGGTGCACTGTCCTTCGTGGACGAGGGTCTTCTCGGCGAACGCACCGATCCCCAAGGCGGGGGTCAGCTCGGTGCCGTCGTCGAGGGTCAGCTTCTGTGCGGCGTTGTGGGTGTCGAAGCAGTACCACGGGGTGCCGCGTTTGCAGGCCCGGCATTCCCCACAGACCGCGCGCCAGTTCAGGACGACGAAGTCGCCGACCTCGACGTGCTCGACGCGGTCGCCGACGGTCTCGACGATGCCGGCGGCTTCGTGTCCGAGCAGGAACGGGAATTCGTCGTTGATGCCACCTTCGCGGTAATGCAGGTCGGTGTGGCACACCCCGCAGGCCTGGATCTTCACGACGACCTCGTTGGGGCCGGGATCGGGGATGGTGATCGTCTCGATGGAGACGGGTGCGCCCTTGCTCTTGGCGACGACGGCGCGGACCTGCTGCGGCATGGTTGATGCTCCTGAGATCGGTTGAGCAGCGGCATTCGGCGCAGCTGCGGCTGTTGGAATAGCGCTAATATATCAATTACCGTGCAGTATCCAATGTTAAATGCCAGTATCGAATTCGGGTCGTCCAGCGCGCCTTCACTCGACTGCGTGCTGGTAAGAGCGTGTATGCGGCGAGCAGTGGCCGTATTGAATGCATAGAAGAGCCTTGCCATCTCTTGACACAGCCCTCGGGTCGGCTCAGTCTTGTTCGAGTTCAGACATTTCGCAGTTGCGCAGAGAGCAACGCGTCGCGCATCTATCCGACCACCCACGCTGCGTGCACGGGCGACACACCTATTCGGCGACAGCCGGAGGGAGAACGATGTGACAACGAACAGCAAACCCCGGGGCGACAAGACTCGGGTCGCGTCACCCGACAAGCCCGCCCCTCATCAGTACGGCCCCCTCGAGGTCTATCATCACGGAGAGGAGGGCAAGCCGCGCACCGACAAGGTGGTGTTCGGTATCACCGCCGCCATCGTGATCGCGATTCTGGCGTGGGGCATTCTCGGCACCGAGAGCATGAAGTCCGTCAACGCGTCCGTACTCGATTGGGTGGTGACGAACGTCGGCTGGCTGTTCATCTTCTCGGCGACCGGGTTCGTGATCTTCGCGCTGTGGCTCGCGCTCAGCCGATACGGAAAGATTCCGCTCGGCAAGGACGGCGAGAAGCCCGAATTCAACACCGTCAGCTGGATCGCGATGATGTTCAGCGCCGGCATGGGAATCGGCTTGATCTTCTGGGGAGTGGCCGAGCCGCTCACCCACTTCGTCACGCCACCGCCCGGAACCACCGATTCGACTGTGGGAACGGCACTGTCGACGGCCATCTTCCACTGGGGATTGCACCCGTGGTCGATGTACGCCGTGGTCGGATTGTCCATCGCCTACGGCACGTACCGGATGGACCGCAAGCAGCTCATCAGCTCCTCGTTCATCCCGTTGATCGGTCGTCACGCCGAGGGCCCCATCGGCAAGGTCATCGACATTCTGGCGATCTTCGCCACGATGTTCGGCACCGCGGCCTCCCTCGGTCTCGGTGCACTGCAGATCGGTTCGGGTATCGAGGTTCTCGGCTGGGTCAACCAAGCGGGGACGCTTCTGCTCGTCGCCGTCGTCGCCATCCTGACGCTCGCGTTCGTGGCCTCGGCAGTGTCGGGGATCTCCAAGGGAATTCAGTGGCTCTCCAACATCAACATGGTGCTGGCTCTCGTGCTCGCGCTGTTCGTGTTCGTTCTCGGGCCGACGGTGCTGATCCTGAACCTGCTGCCCACCACCCTCGGTGACTACGCCGCGCACATTGCAGGCATGTCGGCGCGTTCGGCGGCATCCGGTGGTCCCGAGACCGAGTCCTGGCTCTCGTCCTGGACGATCTTCTACTGGGCATGGTGGATCTCGTGGACCCCCTTCGTCGGAATGTTCCTCGCTCGCATCAGTCGTGGCCGCACCATCCGCCAGTTCGTCATCGGCGTCATCCTGATTCCGACGTCGGTGAGCTTGGTCTGGTTCTCGATCTTCGGCGGAGCGGCAATCGGTGAGCAGCAGAAGGGGACCGAAGACCTGGTGGCCCTCGGAAAGCCGGAATCGCAGCTGTTCGCGGTTCTCGACCACTTCCCGTTGGCCGGTATCTCGTCGGTGCTGGTGATGGTGTTGGTCGGCATCTTCTTCGTCAGTGGGGCCGATGCCGCCTCGATCGTGATGGGCACCCTGTCGCAACGAGGCACTCTGGATCCGTCCCGCGGGGTCGTCGCCTTCTGGGGTGTGGTCACCGGCGGCATCGCGATCCTGATGCTGTGGACGGGAGGATCGGACGCCCTGAATGGGTTGCAGACGATGACCATCATCGTGGCGGCACCGTTCGTGCTGGTGATGATCGGTACGTGTGTCTCGCTGTACAAGGACGTCACGAACGACCCGTTCATCGTCAAGAGCCCCAAGGCTCCGCCGAAAGTCAAGTCCGACAAATGAAGTGAGCCTTTGGTGCGGGGCGCGTCCATGCGCGTCCCGCACCAACGGTATTTCGGGGGTTGACCACATCCACCCCTGCCCATACTCTTGATATATCAATCTATGGTTAGTTGTCGTGCAGGTCGTCAGTCGTCGCGACCGAGCTCCATCTCTCCACCCCGATACGGAAGGACCACCATGGGTTCACCGAGAGTTGTCATCATCGGCGCCGGCATCGTCGGTACCAACGTGGCCGACGAGCTCACCGCGCGCGGTTGGGATCGCATCACCGTGCTCGATCAGGGGCCGCTCCCTCTCACGGGTGGATCCACCTCGCACGCACCGGGTCTGGTGTTCCAGACCAACGCATCCAAGACGATGACCGAACTCGCCCGGTACACGGTCGAGAAGTTCATGGGCCTCGAGGTGGACGGGCAGTGGTGCTTCAACCAGCTCGGTGGCCTCGAAGTGGCGACCACCGAAGAGCGTCTGGCCGACCTGCACCGCAAGCAGGGTTGGGCCACGTCCTGGGGAATCGAAGGATCGGTCATCGATCCGTCCGAATGCGCCAAACTGCATCCGCTGCTGGATCGTTCGCGTGTTCTCGGCGGTCTGTACGTCGAGACGGACGGTCTTGCCAAGGCGTCCCGTGCCGTTGTGGCACTGACCCGACGCGCAGAATCGCGCGGAGCCGTCTTCCGCGGTTCCACCAAAGTCATCGGTATCGAACAGACGGGTGGCCGAGTCACCGGTGTGGCGACCGATCACGGCGTGATCGAAGCCGACATCGTGGTTTCCTGCGCCGGCTTCTGGGGCCCCGATGTGGGCGAGCTGGTCGGCATGAAGGTGCCGCTGCTGCCGCTGGCGCACCAGTACGCCAAGACCGACCAGATCCCGGAACTGGTGGGACGCAACACCGAAGCGGCCGAAGCCGGCTTGCCCATCCTTCGTCACCAGGACCAGGACCTGTACTTCCGCGAGCACGTCGACCGTCTCGGCATCGGCAGCTACGCCCACCGCCCGATGCCCGTCGACACCAAGACCCTGCCCGGCGGAGACAGTGTGTCCGACGAGGCCATGCCGTCCATGCTCGACTTCACGCAGGAGGATTTCGCCCCGTCCTGGGAGCAGTCCAAACTGCTGTTGCCTTGTCTCGAGACCGCCAAGATCGACCACGGCTTCAACGGTGTCTTCTCGTTCACGCCGGACGGCGGACCGTTGCTCGGTGAGTCCCCGGACGTCAAGGGCTTCTGGATCGCCGAGGCCGTATGGGTGACGCACTCGGCCGGAGTCGGTAGGGCCATCGCGCAGTTGCTGGTCGACGGACGCTCCGAGGTGGAACTGCACGGGTGCGACGTCAACCGATTCGAGGACTTCCAACTCGATCCCGCATACGTCTGCGAGACCTCGCAGCAGAACTTCGTCGAGATCTACGACGTTCTGCATCCCTCGCAGCCGCGGTTGTCCCCGCGCGATGTTCGGGTCAGCCCCTTCAACGCGCGGCAGCACCAACTCGGTGCCGTGTTCCTCGAAGGCGGCGGGTGGGAGCGCCCGCACTGGTACGAGGCCAATGCCGTTCTGGTGCAACAGCTTCCCGCCGAGTGGCAGCCGCCCAAGCGTGACGAGTGGGCATCGATGTTCCACTCGCCCATCGCCGCGGCCGAGGCGTGGAAGACCCGTACATCCGTCGCCATGTACGACATGACCCCGCTCAAGCGGCTTCGCGTGCGCGGCACCGGTGCGCTGGCGCTGCTGGAAAGACTGACGTCCGGCAAGATGGACAAGACGGTCGGGGCCGTCACGTACACCCTCGCTCTCGATGAGAAAGGAGGCGTGCGAAGCGATCTCACCGTTGCGCGGCTGTCGGCCGACGAATTCCAGGTCGGCGCGAACGGCAATCTCGACTACGACTACCTCCGCCGCGAAGCGCCGAGCGATGGCAGCGTCACCGTCGACGACATCACCGGCTCCACCTGCTGCATCGGTCTGTGGGGTCCGCATGCCCGCGACGTCGTCGAGAAGCTGACCCAGGACGACTTCTCCAACGAGAACTTCAAGTACTTCCGCTGCAAGCAGGTTCGGATCGGTGGAGTACCCGTCACCGCGATGCGGTTGTCGTATGTGGGCGAGCTCGGGTGGGAGCTGTACACCACAGCCGACTACGGCCAGCGACTCTGGGACATGTTGTGGCAGGCCGGGTCCGAGTTCGGCATCATTGCAGGCGGGCGCGCTGCGTTCAACAGCCTGCGCATGGAGAAGGGCTACCGGTCGTGGGGCTCGGACATGACCACCGAACACAACCCCTACGAGGCAGGTCTCGGCTTCGCGGTGCGCCCGCAGAAGGGTGAATTCCGCGGCCGCGACGCCGTCCTCGAGATGTCCGACGACTCCGTCTCGAAGAAGTTGGTCTGCCTGAAGATCGACGACGGCACGTCGGTGGTACTCGGCCACGAGCCGGTCCTGGTGGACGGCGAACCCGCCGGTTACGTCACCAGTGCATCGTTCGGGCATACCGTCGGCGCGCCGATCGCCTACGCCTGGGTTCCGGCCAGTAGTGCGGAACCCGGTGCAGCAGTACAGATTCGATACTTCGATCGGCTCGTGTCCGCCACCGTCGTGGCCGAGCCTCTCGTCGACCCCGAGATGGCCAAGATCCGCAGCTGACGACCCACCAGTACCAGGAGATTCGATGACCGAGAACTTCACTCTCACGCTCAGCTGCGGACAGCGGCCGGGCATCGTCCGGGCCGTCAGTGCGTTCCTCTTCGACAACGACTGCGACATCGCCGAACACCAACAGTTCGACGACTCGACGGACGGCTCGTTCTTCCTTCGCACGTCGTTCGTGGCCAGCCGCACCACCGACATCGAGAAGTTGACCGAGAGTTTCCGGGAGGTGGCCGATCGATTCGCGATGATGTACACCTTCAACGGCTGCAGTCAGCCGCGCGTGCTCGTCATGGTCTCCAAGATGGGGCACTGCCTCAACGACCTCATCTTTCGTTGGCGTTCACAGAATCTCGGTGGCGAACTGGTGGCCGTGGTCAGCAATCACGAGGTGCTGCGGCCGATGGCCGAGGCCGCCGGGCTGCCGTTCGTCCATGTCCCCGTCACCCCGGGTACCAAGGCCGAGGCCGAGCAGCGTCTGCTGGACCTCGTCGCCGAGTACGAGGTGGACCTGGTGGTGCTGGCCCGGTACATGCAGGTGCTCTCCGACGAGACGTGTCGAGCGTTGCACGGCAAGGCAATCAACATCCATCACTCCTTCCTGCCCGGCTTCAAGGGCGCGAAGCCCTACCATCAGGCCTTCGACCGGGGCGTCAAGCAGGTCGGTGCGACGGCGCACTACGTCACCCCCGACCTCGACGAGGGCCCGATCATCGAGCAGCAGGTCATTCGTATCGACCACACTCACGACCCGTCTCGTCTGGCCACCGTCGGACAGGATGCCGAGGCACTCGCACTCTCGCGAGCGGTGCGCTGGCACTGCGAGAATCGCGTCCTGCTGCACGGACACCGGACGGTCATCTTCAGCTGAGCCGACACACACGAGGGGCCCGTACCGGATTCGGTACGGGCCCTTGGTCATCTGGTGCGGTGGTGCGTGAACCTCACACCCTTTCTGCCGAGTGCGCGCTGGTTCCCTCTGCAGAGAATCGACGCGCACCCCGGAAAAGAGGTGTGAGGTCCCCCGGGTCTAGCACTCCAGCTCTAGCACTCCACGAAGTTCACCGGCACGTTGATCGCGAGACCGCCGCTGGAGGTCTCCTTGTATTTCGAGTGCATGTCGGCCCCGGTGGAGCGCATGGTCTCGATCACCTGGTCCAGGCTGACGCGATGAGTGCCGTCACCGCGCAACGCCATACGAGCTGCGTTGATGGCCTTGCCGGCCGAGATGGCGTTGCGTTCGATGCACGGAATCTGCACCAGCCCGCCGATGGGGTCGCACGTGAGACCGAGGCTGTGTTCCATCGCGATCTCGGCGGCGTTCTCCACCTGTTCTGGTGTGCCGCCCAGTACCTCGGCCAGACCGGCGGCTGCCATCGACGCTGCCGAACCCACCTCGCCCTGGCAGCCCACTTCTGCACCCGAGATCGACGCCATCTCCTTGTAGAGCGATCCGATCGCGCCTGCGGTGAGCAGAAAGCGCACCGTGCTGCCGTCGGGGTCGGCGACCCCGTTGGCGGTGTAGCGAGTGGCGTAGTGCAGTACGGCCGGGATGATGCCGGCCGCGCCGTTGGTGGGGGCTGTCACGATTCGCCCGCCCGACGCGTTCTCCTCGTTGACCGCGAGCGCGACGAGATTGACCCAGTCCTCGGCGAATTCGCTCGAGCGGTGCGGGTCCTCGGCGTCGAGTCGGAGGAACCAGTCCCTCGCTCGGCGTCGCACTTCGAGCGCGCCCGGGAGGTAGCCGTCGCGGGAGATGCCGCGAACCTCGCACTCGACCATGACGTCCCGGATGTGCAGCAGCCCATCGCGTATCTCGTCGAGCGTGCGGTGTTCGAGCTCGACCTCGGTCATGACGTCGCTGATGCTGCAGCGTCGCCGTTCACAGAGCTGGAGCAGCTCCTTGGCCGACGCGAATCCGTTCGCGGAGGCGACCGGCGCGACGGTCTCGACGCTTTGTGCCTCGGTCACCACGAATCCGCCACCGACCGAAAAGTAGGTCTCGGTGTGGAGTTCGGTCGAATCTGCCGCGCGAGCAGTCAGTTTCATTCCGTTGGGGTGGAACGGCAAGACCGTCAGCGGGCGCAGCACGATGTCGTCCACCGCGAGGTCGATCTCGCGGGTACCGCCGAAAAGGATGCGCCCCGTGGCTGCCATCGATGCTTGCCGCTGTTCCATCATCTCGGTGGAAATGGTCTCGGGCAGCAGCCCTTCCAACCCGAGCAGCACCGCGGTCATGGTGCCGTGTCCCGCTCCAGTCGCGGCCAGCGAGCCGTACAGGTCCACGGCCACCTCACGAACGTCTTCGAAGGCAGACATGGTGCGCAGGTCGTCGACGAAGCGAGCAGCCGCACGCATCGGACCGACCGTGTGCGAACTCGAGGGTCCGACCCCGACGGAAAAGAGATCGAACACGCTGATCGTCATGAGCCCACCCGAGCTGCGTCGGTCGGCTCGCGCGTGGTGAGATCGTCGAACGACGAGGCAGCGGGAGTCAGGACGGCGAACAGCCAGCCTGCACCGAGCGGGTCTGCGGCCACGATCGAAGGATCCTCGAGCACAACGGGATTCACGATCGTGACCATGCCGCTCGCCGGGGCGAACACCGTGACCGACCCAGTGGACGTGCGGATGGTGCCGCAGGCCTCACCCGCGGTGAGTACGGTACGTACCGTCGGCAGGTCGACGTCGAGAATGTCGGCCGCGCCGCCCAATGCCGTCGGTGTCACGCCCACTCGGCTCGGAGTCTGAGCAGGTGAGCCGAACGGGTCGACGGCCATCCAGCCGTGCTCGGTGCTGAAGAGTCGGCGGGCAGAGGAGAGGGCTGCGGTCATGAGGTGGCCTCGGCATTCTTCGTGGATTGACCTGGAATCGAGTCGAGTGAACTCACTGCTCGCATCACGGCCAGTGCGTCGATGGTGGCGGCGACGTCGTGAACCCGGAGGAGTGACGCCCCGTTCTGGGCCGCGATGATCGCGGCAGCGAGTGATCCGGCGAGTCGGCCGTCGACCTCTCTGCCGGTGATGGCACCGATCATTCCCTTGCGCGACACACCCGCCATGATCGGCCTACCGGACGCGGTGAGAGCCCGAAGGCCCTGGAGCAGCTGCAGATTGTGCTCGAGGGTCTTGCCGAATCCGAAGCCTGGGTCGACCAGAATGCGGTACGGCGGTATCCCAGCCCGGATGCATTCGGCAGCCCGGTCTTCGAGAAACTCGCACACCTCCGCGGTGACGTCGCCGTAGCGAGGGTAATGCTGCATCGTCGACGGCTCGCCCTGCATATGCGTCAGGCACACGGCGGCGCCCAGCTCGGCTGCTGCGTCGAGTGCACCGGGAAGGCGAAGGGCACGAACGTCGTTGATGACGCTCGCCCCGGCGCGCACCGCCTCCCGCATCACCTCTGGGCGTGAGGTATCGACCGACAGCGGTGTCGAGGTGTGCCTGGACAGGGCGTCGATCACCGGTACGACTCGCTCGATCTCCTCGTCGACGGTGGGTGGGGTTGCCCCCGGCCGGGTCGACTCACCGCCGATGTCGAGCAACTCGGCTCCGTCGTCGACCATCGACAGTGCATGTGCCACAGCACGATCCGAGTCCAGGAAGCGGCCGCCATCGGAGAACGAATCCGGGGTCACGTTGACGATCCCGCACACGACGGGATGGGAGGTGGTCAGCCGGGTCAGCAGTCGATCGCGGGCATCGGCTGCCCGTGTTGCTGTGGAGACGGTCGTGAGCACTGCGATCACCTTTTCTTTCGCGCGGGTCCTGCGGTCCGAATCAGCCGACGACGGTGTATTCCTCGGCCGC
This sequence comes from Rhodococcoides fascians A25f, assembly GCF_000760935.2. NCBI lineage: Bacteria > Bacillati > Actinomycetota > Actinomycetes > Mycobacteriales > Nocardiaceae > Rhodococcoides > Rhodococcoides fascians. The sequence goes on from NZ_CP049744.1 coordinate 582,147, forward strand.
GTCGGTCAACCAGGCTGCGAGATAGCGTGCGAACGACGAGCGCACGAGGATGCGATAGTCCGTCCCCGTGTCGTCACACGCGATGAGGATCATGCCTGCCATCGCCAGCATCGTCTGGACAGTCGAACCTGCCGTGAAGACGGTGGGATGCAGGTCGATCGAGCAGCCCTTCGCAAGAACCTCACGCGCCCGAGAACCGCTCAGCCGCAGACTGGTTCGCTGAGCGGACACGTCGGTTGCCGCGCCTCGGTGCGAGCGTACGGCCGAGCCGAGGCGCTGTTCGAGCTCGACCGGATCAATGCCCGCTCCGATCACCAGCCACTCCTCGGGCCCGAGCCAGATGGCGGTGGTGTTCGTCCCCTCGGCGACGCGGCCGGGGCCCGGGAGTTCGGTGCCGAGCTCGGCCGAGGCAGCGGCCCCGCCCGGTCCGCTCGGGTCGACCCACAGGTCGATCGCGGCGAGGAACGGCTCCTCCACGATGCGGACAGCAGGCGAGTCCGGCAGGACTGTTTGTGAGAGTGGGCTTCTGGTGGCGAGTCGGTCAGCCATCACGGCGGTTACCTTCCGGATCGACGAGTACGGAGCCGGTGACTTCCACGGCGATCAGGGTGTCGCCCACCGGGACGTGCAGGATGTCGCCGAGTCGGTCACGTCCGGCCTCGAGCAGGGCCAACCCGAACGGGCGGCCCAATTCTGCGCTGGCGTAGCTCGAGGTGACGTGGCCGAGCATCGGTACCGGCAGTTCGGGTAGGACGCCGCTGTCGGAGTGCTCGATGATCTGCGAACCCTCCGGGAGGACGGTCTCCCGGTCGACCGGCAGCAGTCCGACGAACTGCTTGCGCAACGGGTTTCGGTTCTCGGCACGGTCGAACGACCGCTTTCCGATGAAGTCCAGCTTCTTCTTCGACACCGCCCAGCTCATGCCGAGATCCTGCGGTGTGACGGTGCCATCGGTGTCCTGGCCGACGATCGGGTAGCCCTTCTCCGCCCGAAGCACGTGCATGGTCTCGGTGCCGTACGGGGTGATGTGGTACTTCTCGCCCGCGTCGATCAGCCGCGACCACAGAGAATGGGCGTGCCAGGAATCGATGTTCACCTCGAAGGCAAGTTCACCGGAGAAACTGATTCGCGCCACGCGCACCGGTACACCGTCGATCGAGGCGTCTCGCCAGGCCATGAACGGGAACGCCTCGTTGGACACGTCGAGTTCGGGAAAGATCTCGCCGACGAGGTCGCGGGAGCGCGGCCCGACGACGGGGAACGTGGCCCACTGCTCGGTGACCGACGTCAGCCGAACCGCGAGGTGCGGCCACTCGGTCTGCAGCCATTCCTCCATCCAGTCGAGCATTCCTGCTGCGCCGCCCGTGGTGGTGAACACCTGGAATCGGTCGTCCGCCAGGCGCATCACGGTGCCGTCGTCGATCACCATGCCGTCGGCGCCGCACATCACGCCGTACCGAACCATGCCGACCTTCAAATTGCTCATCATGTTCGTGTAGAACATGTCCAGCACCACACCGGCGTCGGGACCCTGGACGTCGATCTTGCCGAGAGTCGAACCGTCGAGCATGCCGACGCCCGAACGCACGGCCGCACACTCGCGGAGCACGGCGTCGTGCATCTCCTCGCCGGGAAGTGGGTAGTAGCGGGGACGCTTCCACTGTCCGACGTCCTCGAAGACCGCACCGCGCTCGACGTGCCAATCATGGACTGCAGTAACCCGTTCCGGGTCGAATGCCATGCCGCGATTACGCCCGGCCAACGCCGCGAACGCTACCGGGGTGTAAGGCGGTCGGAACGTGGTGGTGCCGAGGTTCTCCACCGGCTTGTCGAGCAGTTCCGCCACGATGCCCGAGGACACCACACCCGAGGTCTTGCCCTGATCGTGTGCGGTGCCGATCGTGGTGTAGCGCTTGATGTGTTCCATCGACGACATGCCCGCACCGACGGCGCGGACCAGATCGGCCACGGTCGCATCGCGCTGTACGTCGACGAACTGGCTGTCGGCGCCTGCGTCGTCGCGCACCCGCCAGAGCACCAGCGAATCACTGCTGGGCACGGAATCGACAACAGGAAGCGAGGTTTCGGGAGCATCGAAGCCGAGACGGGTCAGCGCACTTGCCGCGGCCTTGCCGCCGTCGCGTAGACATCCGGCCAGATCGAAGACCCCCGATGCCGACCCCGCGACACTGATGCCCTCGACGTCGTCCGCGGGCACGAATGCGCCGAGTTCGCCGTCGTAGCGCAGCTTTCCGCGGGCCTGGCTGAACAGGTGCACCGCGGGGTTCCAGCCGCCACTGACGAGCAGTACGTCGCAGCCGAGAGTGTCGGTCGCACCGTCGGCATCGGTCACCAGTGCATGGGTGACGCGGGTGTCGCCGCGGGTGCCGGACACGACGCTCCCGGTGCGCACCTCGATGCCGCGCTCGCGGCACAGGCCGAGCCAGTACTCGGGCGCACTGTCGCGAGCATCGACGATGCTCGCGATGCGGACCCCTGCGTCGTGCAGGTCGACGGCTGCCTTGTACGCACTGTCGTTGGTGGTGAAGACGACGGCCTCGGTGCCCACCGTGACGCCGTAGCGATGCAGGAACGTACGTGCGCTGTGCGCCAGCATGATTCCGGGACGGTCGTTGTCGGTGAAGACGACCGGACGTTCGTGGGCACCGGTGGCCACCAGGATGTGACGCGATCGAATGCGCCAGACGCGCTGACGGCTCAGTGCTGCAGGCGCTTCCAGTCCCAGGTGATCGGTGCGGCGCTCGAGCGCGAGCACGAAGCCGTCGTCGTAGGAACCGAACGCGGTGGTGCGGCGCAGCAAGGTCACGTCGGGGAAGGTCGACAACTCGGTCACCGCGTCGGCCACCCAGTCCAGTGCGGGCCGGCCGTCGATGACGTCGTCGGAGCCGAGGAGCGAACCGCCGAACTCGCTCTGATCGTCGGCGACGATCACCCGAGCGCCGCTGCGGGCAGCGATCAGAGCGGCGGACAGACCGGCGGGGCCGGCCCCGACGACCAGCAGATCGGCGTGGGCGTGCATGGCGTCGTACTTGGCGGAGTCGGAGATCTCGGCGAGACGCCCCTGTCCGGGGATGCCGCGGGCGACCAGACCGTCGTACAGCTCGATGGTCGTGGCGAGCAACATGGGCTCGGGGAACGGCTCCTCGATCTGCACGAGTCCGCCGGTGTCCTCGGCCCATGCGGCGGTGAATCCACGGGGCCTGCCGAGCTTGATGCTGGTGGTGACCTGATGAATGCCGTTGGCGAGCAACGCAGATGCCAGCGTGTCGCCAGGATGTCCCTGCAGCGCCGAGCCGCCGAACGTGAAGTCGAAGGTGCTCGTGCGGTCTATGCGGCCGCCGGATGCGGTGCGGAATGCGGTCATGGGTTCACCGGCTTCGGGTCGTCGAGGCGATAGACACTGTGGATTCGGTAGGTGGCGGTGTCCCGTACGGCATTGAACCAACGCCTGCAGCCCGCGCTGTGGCTCCACCGTTCTGCGAAGAGCCCCTTGGGGTTGTCGCGGAAGAACACGAAGTGCGCCCACTGTTCGTCGGTGAGGGCCGAGGGCTCCTCGGGGTAGGCGATGTGCGCCTGGCCGCCGTAGTGGAATTCGGTTTCTTCTCGACTCCCGCACCACGGGCATTCGATCAATTGCATTGCCACTCCAAGATTTCTCGTTCGGGTGCTGCGTGTGTCGGGGCGGAGAAACTAGTGAGCCACGCCTGCTGCGCCGTGCTCGTCCACCAGCGCGCCGGTGACGAATCGGTCCAGACTGAACGGTGCGATGTACTCGTGCACCTCGTCGTTGGCGATGGTGTCGGCCAGGCACCAACCGGCACCGGGGGTGGCTTTGAATCCGCCTGTACCCCAACCACAATTGAGAAACACGTTGTCGAACGGCGTGCGCCCGACGATGGGGGAGGCGTCGGGACACACGTCCACGATGCCGGCCCAGGTACGCAGCAGATGCGCGCGAGCGAAGACGGGGAACAACTCGACCGCAGCGGCCATCTGTCGTTCGATGATGTGGAACGCCCCGCGCTGGCCGTAACCGTTGTAGGAGTCGACGCCTGCGCCCATCACCAGTTCGCCCTTGTGCGCCTGAGAGACGTACACGTGCACGGCATTCGACATGACCACCGTGGGGTGGACCGGCTCGAGCAACTCCGAGACCAGGGCCTGCAGTGGATGACTCTGCAGCGGAGTCTTGATGCCGAGCATGTCCGTCAGAGTGGAGGTGTGCCCGGCCGCGCACAGAGCGACCTGGCCGGTGGCGATGTCGCCGCGGGTGGTCTTGACCCCGGTGACGCGATTGCCGTCGGTGGTGAAGCCGGTGACCTCACAGTTCTGGATGATGTCGATGCCGGCCGCGTCGGCGCGTCGGGCAAATCCCCAGGCGACGTAGTCGTGCTTGGCGATGCCGGCGCGCGGCTGGTACGTCGCGCCGAGTACCGGGTAGCGAATGTCGCTGGAGATGTTGACGATCGGGCACAGCTTCTTGACCTCGTCGGGGTCGACCCACTGCGCGTCGATGCCGTTGAGTCGGTTGGCTTCGACGCGTCGCACGCTGTCGCGGACGTCCTGCAGGCTGTGTGCGAGGTTGAGGACGCCGCGCTGGCTGAACAGGATGGGGTAGTCGAGGTCGTCGGCCAGTCCCTCCCATAGCTTCAGGGAGTGCTCGTAGATTCGCGCGCTCTCGTCCCAGAGGTAGTTCGAGCGGATGAGGGTGGTGTTGCGCGCCATGTTGCCGCCGGCGAGCCACCCCTTCTCCAGCACAGCGACATTGGTGATGCCGTGGTTCTTGGCGAGGTAGTGCGCGGTGGCCAGGCCGTGGCCGCCGCCGCCGATGATCACGACGTCGTACGACTTCTTCGGTTCGGGGTTGCGCCACAGGAAGTCCGGGTGATCGGGCAGATGTGCGCCCGGTGGGGTTGCGGGGGCGGTCATCGATAGCCTTCCGTCAGGTCGGGGTAGAGGGGGAACTGCGCGGCGACGGATTCGACCCGGATGCGCAGTGCATCGAGTCCGCGGTCGTCGGTGTCGGGACGCAATGCGTGGGCGATGACGTCGGCTACCTCGGCGAACGCCGTGGCGTCCAGGCCGCGGGTCGCGAGGGCCGGGGTGCCGATGCGGACTCCGGAGCTCACCATGGGCGGACGTGGATCGAACGGAACTGCGTTGCGGTTCACGGTGATTCCGACGTGATGCAGTCTGTCCTCGGCCTGCTTGCCGTCCAGTTCGGACGTGCGCAGATCCACGAGAACGAGATGGACGTCGGTGCCGCCCGAGACCACATCTATGCCTGCGGCCGCTGCGTCGTCGGTCAGCAGTCGGTCGGCCAGGATCTTCGCACCTTCGAGGGTGCGTTGTTGCCGCTCTCGAAAGTCCGCTTCGGCAGCGAGTTTGAAGGACACTGCCTTGGCTGCGATGACATGCTCGAGCGGTCCACCCTGCTGGCCGGGGAAGACCGACGAGTTGAACTTCTTCGCCAGAGCGGCATCGTCGGTGATGATCACACCACCGCGTGGGCCACCGAGCGTCTTGTGCGTGGTGGAGGTGACCACGTGTGCGTGCGGTACGGGTGACGGGTGCAGTCCGGCGGCGACCAGGCCTGCGAAGTGCGCCATGTCCACCATCAGGTATGCGCCGACATCGTCTGCGATACGGCGGAATTCGGCGAAGTCGAGGTGACGCGGGTAGGCGGACCACCCGGCCATGATCAGCTTGGGGCGGTGCTCGTGGGCGAGGCGCTCCACCTCTTCCATGTCGACGCGGTGGTCGTGCTCACGGACGTGGTAGGCCGAGACGTCGTAGAGCTTGCCCGAGAAGTTCAGCGTCATGCCGTGCGTCAGGTGTCCGCCGTGGGCGAGTGCGAGACCGAGAATGGAATCACCCGGCTGCAGAAGTGCTGCCATCGCAGCGGCATTGGCCTGAGCACCGGAGTGCGGCTGCACGTTGGCGAACGTCGATCCGAACAAAGCGTTGAGCCGGTCGATGGCGAGTTGCTCGATGACGTCGACGTTGTCGCAACCACCGTAGTAGCGCCGACCGGGGTAGCCCTCGGCGTACTTGTTCGTCAGAACCGAACCATGTGCCTGCATCACGGCCAGCGGCGCGAAGTTCTCGCTCGCAATCATTTCGAGCGTGTTCTGCTGACGGCCGAGCTCGGCACTGATCGCGCGGTGCACCTCGGGATCGAGATCGGCGAGTACGCGGTTGGTCACGCCTCGCGGGTGCGGGGCCGTCGCCGTCGGTGCGAAGTCCTGCGTCAAGATGGCCGCCCTTCTGGAAGATCAATTACGTGGAACTGATATATCAAGATGCCAATAGAGTAAGATCACAACGCAGAGCCGTCAAGGGCGGGGCATCGACCGGGAGTGAGCAGAGAAGATGACAATCGGAATTCCACCGGTGATCGATGCAGCGCAGTCCGTCGGTACCAACGCCGATCGAGCGTACGAAATAGTGCGTGAGCAGCTGATCATGCTGGAAATCCGCCCCGGCGAACCCATCAACGACGATCGTCTCGCCGAGCAGTTGGGGTTGGGGCGCACCCCGATCCGTGAAGGCCTCAAACGACTGGAGCGCGAGCGACTCGTTGTTGCGTACCCCCGCCGTGGAACCTTCGCGACCGCCGTCGACATGACCGACCTGGCCAACATCTCGGAGATTCGTAAGCAGCTCGAGCCCGCGGCCTCGGCGCGTGCGGCACGCACGGCCACGCGGGCAGCGCGAGACCGGCTGGCGGAACTCGCGGCCTCCATCGCGAGCATCGACGACACCGACGATTCACGTGAGGTGCTGCGCAAAGATGTTGCAGTGCATCGGGAAATCTATCGGGCGTCGGGAAATCCTCACCTCGAAGACATCCTGGTCAGCCTCGACGCCCATGCCACCCGCATCTGGTGCCTGTTCCTCGACCGACTGCCGAACGTCGCCGGCCATGTTCGTGAACACGTCGTGCTGCTGCAGGCCATCATCGACGGTGATGCCGACACGGCGGCGGAACTGACCCTCGAACACGTCACCGGGTTCGAGAACGCAATCAGGGAGTTGCTGTAGTAGCAGCCGCAATTCGCTCGGCGGCACCTCTCAATGCGGTCGAGATCGCGTACATCGCCGGGGTGTACTGACGCCGAGCGAGTGACGCGATGTAGATGACGCGGGTGGGAACCCGATCCGATTCCGGGAAGGCGACCGCAGTCACGTCGGGTCGGTGATGCACCACCGACAAACGAGGAACCATCGCGATGCCGACGCCTGCGGCCACCATGGCCTCGATCTCCTGATAGTCGTGGGCCTCGTACACGACGTCGGGCTCGAATCCTGCTACGCGACAACTGCGATACAGAACTTCGGCAGCAGGGTGGTCGTTGCTGCGGATGATCCAGCGCGCGCTTTCGAGATCGTGCAGCGACACGTCGTGCTGCAGTCGATCGTCGTCGATCGGCAGCAGCAGCACGGTCTGGTCTTCCATCAGTGGCTCGAGTGACAGCGATCGTTCTGCCTCCTCCGTCCAGGCGTAGCTCCACAGCAGCGCCAAGTCGATTTCGCTCGAATGCAGCATGTCGAGCAACTGTGGGCGCACCGCCGAACGAACCCGAACGTCGACATCGGGCCATCGCGAGTGATAGTCCTTCAACGCGTCGGAGAGCAGCGACGCACTGACCGTGGGAAACGAGCCGAGCCGAACCGAACCGCGTTCGAGCCCCCGGATTGCTTCGAGGTCGCCGCTCGCCGCTCGCATCTCCCGTCTGAACAGGCGGGCGCGGCTGGTGAGAATTTCGCCGGCTTCGGTGAGCTGCACACCGCGTGGCAGGCGGGTCAGTACCGGCTGTTTGATGCTGTGTTCGAGTTTGCTGATGCGCTGAGACGCCGCGGATGGGGTCATGTTCGCCCGCTCGGCACCTGCGGTCAGCGAGCCGGCCTCGGCGATGTCCAGCAGAAGGAACAACGTGACGACGTCGAACGTGTGGTTCATGCGGCCATCTTTCAGCTCAGCTAAACGACTAGGTAGCAAAACGATATTGTCCTAAAAGACCGGCGTCAATAATGTGACTGGGACAACGTTCGAGTGCAGATGTAACCCAGCACTTACCACCACCCGAAAGACGCCCATGACTTCCATCGAGATCCTCCCGCTCATCGCCTTGGTTGCGATGTTCGTGATCGCAACCTTCTTTCCGATCAACATCGGCATCCTCGGCTTCATCGGTGCCTTCGTAGTCGGGTACTTCGCACTGGGATTCGACGACAAGGAAATCCTGAACGAGTTCCCCAGCTCGATCGTGTTGACCATCGTCGGCGTCACCTACTTCTTCGGTATGGCCAAACGCAACGGCACCATCGATCTGCTGGTGAACAGTTGCATCAGAGCGGTACACGGCCGAGTGACGGTAGTTCCGTGGGTCTTCTTCTTCGTCGCCTCGGTCCTGACGGCGCTGGGTACCTTCAGTCCCGCCGCGGTCGCACTGATCGTTCCTGCAGCCATGGCATTCGCAGCACGAACCGGCATGAGCCCGCTGGTCATGGGCATCATGGTGATCAACGGTGCCCACGCAGGTGCGTTCTCTCCGATTTCCGTTTCCGGCGTTCTGGTTCGCGACATCGTCGAGAGCAACGGCCTCGCGCTCAACCCGTGGACGCTGTTCTTCGCCAGCTACGGCATCAACCTGCTGCTCTCGGTGCTGACGGTCGTCGGCTACGCAGCCCTGGCCAGGGTGAAGGGCTTCGAGTACACCGCAACCGGCTCCACCGACCCCGCGCCCGGCAGTGGCCCGGTGGGCGGATCACCGGTCAAGACGCCCGTCCCCACCGGCGGCGGCACCGGCGGAGGCAGCACGGCAGGCGGCAACACTGCGGTGCTCACTCGTCCGAAAACAACCACGCTGGTCGACGCACCGGCCCCGGTCACGTTCGTACAGAAGCTCACGCTGTTCCTCATCGGCGCACTCCTGGTGCTCGTTCTCGTACTGCACCTGCCGATCAGCTTCATCGCCATCGGAGCCGGAGCAGTCCTGGCGTTCACGGATCTGAAGAAGCAGAACGAGGCCATCGCAGACATCAGTTGGTCGACGGTTCTGCTGGTCGCCGGCATGGTCACCTACATCTCGATCCTGCAGGAAGTCGGCACCATCGATCACCTGGCCGAAATGGCGATCACCATCGGCGCTCCGATCATCGTGGCCATCGTGCTCTGCTACGTCATCGGCATCACCTCGGCGTTCGCGTCCTCCACTGCTCTGCTGGCCGCCGTCATCCCGCTGGCCATGCCGCTGCTGGGTACCGGTGCACTGCCGGTCGTCGGTGTCGTCGCTGCTCTGGCCATCTCGGCCACCGTCGTCGACGTCTCGCCCTTCTCGACCAACGGTGCTCTCGTGCTGGCCAACGCACAGAACATCGAGCGTCCGCGCTTCTACCGCCAGTTGCTGCTCAACGCAGGAGTCGTCGTGGCCATCGCGCCTGCCCTGTGCTGGTTGATCCTGGTCGTCGTTCCCGCCCTGTTCTGACCCAGCAGGCGCGTTAAGCGCTGCTGCACGGCATGAACATATTTCGTAATTGTGCTTGAGCATCCTCGGTCGCAGGGTGGAAGCATCGGATCCTGATCGGAAGGCACACCAGATGTTCACTCTTCGTGGAACGTGGATGCGTGGAGGCACCAGCAAGTGCTGGCTGTTCAACGCGGTCGACATCGACCCGTACATCGCCGACGCCGGCGGTCTCGACAACATCCTGACCGCAGCCTTCGGTTCCGGCGACCCGCGGCAGCTCGACGGGGTCGGGGGCGGCAGCTCCACTACCTCCAAGGCAGCAATCGTGCGGCGCTCCGGCGCACCCGGTATCGATGTCGACTACCTGTTCGCTCAGGTCGCCATCGAGAACCGCACCGTGGAGTGGGGCAGCAACTGCGGAAACTGCGCGACGGCGATCGGTCTCTACGCAGTGCAGACCGGTCTAGTCGCCGTCGACGACCACGTCACCGTGGTGCGGATGCGTAACGAGAACACCGGCGCGATTCTGGCGGCGGAGATCGCAACTCCCGGCGGACGCATTCCTGCGGAGGGCGACGCGTCCGTCCCCGGCACCACCGCTCTCGGCGTCCCGGTGGGATTGACCTTCACCGATCCGGCCTCGGACCGAGTGACGATGCTCCCCACCGGTGCAGAGATCGATCGAGTCACTCTCGGCAACAGAGGCTTTCGAGGAACGTTCGTTCGGGCGGGAGCGCCCGCCGCACTGTTCGATGCTGCCGATTTCGGGCTGACCGCGTCGGAGACCAACGATGTCGTAGGCTCGCACGTCCCCACCCTCATCGCGCTACGCCGCCAGGCAGCGCTGCGGATGGGGCTGAGTAAGCCCGAAGAACCTGTCTCGCATGCCATTCCGAAGGTCGGGATCGTGGGACCGCCGCGAGACTACGTGACCACCACGGGTGATCATGTTGCCGCCGCTGACTACGACATCTCGGTACGCATGCTGTCGATGATGGCACCGCACCCGGCGATCGGACTGACCTCGGCGGTGGCGGTGGCCGCAGCGGCAACCGTCATCGGAGGGGTCGTCACCGCCAACGCGGGGGTCGGCCGTCCGGGGACCATTCGTATCGGTACCGCCGCGGGGGTGCTCGAGGTCGATTATGCGGTGGACGGCAACGGGCTGCTGCAGTCGGTCACCCTGCATCGCGCAGTCCGGCGTATCGCCACTGCAGACCTCTTCGTGGTGCCGATGCCCGCCCTGGTCGGTGCCAACTCCGCTTGAGTTCGTGGCCTCGGAACCGCGCGGCGACGTCGCGGAAGATTCCGATCCTCTGCTCACGTTCGTGTCATGTCGTGCCGACACCATCGAGGACCGCGTCGACCAGATTCTCTGCGTAGACGCGGTCCTCGGTGTCGCCTCGATCGGAACCGGTGCGATGCGAGAAGATGACGTGGCTGAACACCGCACCGGTCACCAGTTCGAGAATTCGGGTGGTATCGGCGGACTCGGGCAATTCGCCTCGACTCTGAGCTCGATGCACGATCAGGCGCGCCGCGACCAGACGGCTCTTGTTGAGCGTCTCCATCATTCGGCCGAGTAGGTCGGGGTGCACCCGCGCATCGAGGGCGACCCTCAGGCTGACCAGACCGGCTGTCCCTCGGTAACCCTGCAGAAGCTGCACTGCGAGCTCGACGAGATCTGCCCGCAGCGTGCCGAGGTCGATCGGCGTCGCGAGTGGACTTCGGGCTTCCAGTGCATCGACGACCAAGGCTCCCTTCGATTCCCAGCGTCGGTAGAGCGCGGCTCTCCCGACCGAAGCGCGGCGGGCGACGGCGTCGAGTGTGAAGCCGGACCACCCCTTTTCCCAGTACACCTCGAGCACCGCGTCGTAGACGCGGTCTTCCAGATGCGGATCGCGAGGACGTCCCCGTCGGCTCGTGGCTTCGTCGGTCACCCTCGAATTGTCGCACCTGACGGGATTGCAGACAATCTCTGTCTGTAATAGGTTTCCGGTCATGAGTTCTGCACGCCACGAGGCGTCGACGGTGGATCCGACACGTGTTCCGGTGATCGTGGCTATCGGTGAAACAAGCGGCCGCGGCGAACCCATGGGCGTCGAACCCATGGAACTGATCACGCTCGCTGCGACTGCAGCACTCCGGGACTCGCCGACGTCGGAGCCGTGGATTCGCCGCGCGGACAGCATCGCGTTCTGTCATATCGCCAGCTGGGCCTACGCCAGTCCCGCCGCGGCGCTGGCACGTATATTCGGTGCCACACCCGCAGACGTGTTCGACGCTCCGATCGGTGGGCAATGGCCTGCGCGGCTCCTCGATCGCGCGGCCGCGCGCATTGCTTCCGGAGAGTCGACGGTGGCGGTGATCGCGGGCGGTGAAGCCCAGGCCTCGATGAGCGCACTGGTCAAGGCCGGTCGAGACCCCGTCGACGAAGGCGGGTGGAGCACGGATCCGGGCGGTCCACCCACCTTCGACCTCGACCAACTCGGCAGCGCTGCAATGCAAGAAGCCGGTCTGATCTCACCGGTCCGAATCTATCCGCTGTTCGAGAGCCGATTTCGCTTCGAGTCCGGCCTGGATCCGGAGGCACGGCAGGCCGAGTGCAGCGAGCTGTATGCGACGTTCTCCGTTGTTGCCGAGAAGAATCCGTACTCGTGGAACGGGCGAGCACGGACGGCTGCGGACATCGGCACCCCGTCGCCGAAGAATCGCATCGTGTGCGAGCCGTATCCGCTGTCGATGAACGCCATGCCGTTCGTCGACCAGGCGGCGTGCATCGTGGTGACGAGCTTGGCCGAAGCCCGCGAACGTGGTGTGCCCGAAAGCGACATCGTGTACGTCTGGGGCGGTGCCGGTGCCGAGGACACGGTCGACATTCTCGACCGCAGTAGTTTCGGCCGGTCCCCAGCGATGGAAGACGCGATGGATCGCGCGTTGCACGGCGCGGAGATCGGGGTCGAGCAAGTGGACGTGTTGGACGTCTACAGCTGCTTTCCGATCGTGCCGACCCTGGCCGCACGTCACCTCGGAACGCCGAAGTCGTTGATTCCCACAGTGACCGGTGGCCATTCTTCCTTCGGCGGACCTCTCAGTAGTCATTCGCTGCATTCGATCACCGCATCGGTTCGGGAGATTCGTGGCGGGAAGAGTTGTGCGTTGGTGCACGCGAACGGTGGATATCTGACCTACCACCACTCCGTGCTGTTGGGTGCCGAACACCATCCGCTCGGCTACATCGGAAATCCCGAACCCGCAGTGCTGGAATCGGATCCGCCGCCTCGAGCACCTGTCGAGGACGGGGATCTTGTGGTGGAGACTGTCTCCGTCGAGCATTCACGGCAGCAGGAACCGAACCAGGCTTTCCTCGTCGGGAGGGACGAGCGCGGGCGACGCGTTGCCGCCCAGACAGCACCCGGCGATACGGCCAGTGCGCATGCGTTGTCCCTCTATCGAAGCGAACCTGCACGTGAAATCATCGGAGCAACAGTCAGCGTCGAGTCGAACGAGGGGAATATTCGTGTCCGAGGCCGATAGCATCGAACCTGTTGTACTGACCAGGCGTGAAGGTCATGTACTCGTCGTCACGATCAACCGACCGAAGGCTGCCAACAGCATCGACGCACGCGTGCACACGCTGCTCGGGCAAGCCTGGGATTCGGCCGAGGCCGACCGCGACATCCGTGCCATCGTTTTGACCGGCGCGGGATCGGCGACCTTCTGCGGGGGTGCCGATCTGAAAGCCCTCGGCACCGGAGGCCCCGGCGCGGTGACCCCGCCCGAGACCGAGAATTGGGGGTTCGCCGGGATTGTCCAACACCCGATTTCGGTTCCCGTCATCTCGGCGGTGAACGGGTCCGCGATGGGAGGTGGAACCGAGATCGCTCTGGCCTCGGATATGGTCGTCGCCTCGGACACGGCCGTATTCGGTCTACCCGAGATCCGTCGCGGACTCGTCGCCGGTGCAGGCGGTGCCTTTCGGCTGATGTCCGCGGTGCCGGAACACGTTGCGCTGGAGATGATCTTGACGGGTCAGCCGATCTCCGCACAGGAGGCCGCGCGATGGGGGCTGGTCAACAGGGTTGTCGCGCCCGATGACGTTCTCGGTACGGCACTCGATCTCGCCCGCCTGTGCGCGGAGGGCGCGCCGCTCGCGGTGCGCGCATCCAAGCGGCTCGCTCGACGCATCTCCGACGGCACCATCGCGCACGAGGAAGAATCGTGGCAGCAGAACCGTCGGGAATTGGATCGACTCGCCACCACCCAGGACGTCGTCGAAGGAATCACCGCATTCCTGCAGAAACGGGATCCGACATGGACCGCGCAGTGAGCGCTCAGCGCTGAGAAGCACTGTTACCCAAGCGTGACCTGCTTAGCGCAAGTAACGGAGTCGTGCCCGAGGCGATAGACCGGGCACGATGTTCGTCGCGAGTGGGGAGTCGTCATGAGAGTGCGTTCTTCGATCGGATCCGCCCTGTTGACGGTGGTGGCCATGGCCGCCCTGACGGCCTGCGGCGACAATGACGCTCGGCCCGCCCCGCAGGCAGTAGCGACGTCCACCCAGGTGGGCGGTGCCCAACCAGGGGCTCCGGTCGAGAACGCGCCATCGGAGAGTCCGGCGGCCGATGAACCGGATACCGGCGATGGATCAGGGCCGATCGACGCGTCGGTACCTGCACCGACCGCTGCTGCGCCCCCTACTCAGCCTGTGGCGGTCGAGCCGCCCGTTCAGGATCCGGTGCAGCCGCAGATTCCTCCTGTATCGAACCCCGATGGAGACCTCGCGTCGACGATCATGGGGGATTGGCAGCGGCACGCAAGCATTCTTCACCTCGATCCCGACCCGGCGAGCAGCACGTTCACCACCGGAGCGAGTTGCTGCGACGTCGAAACCTGGACGGCCACCTACACACCGATCGGTGACGACAAGGAAGACGGCGTGGTCGTCACGCTGCTGGAGCGCACGTTCCTGGCCGGAGACGGGCTGGGCGGAACCCTGTACGAGGGCAAACGATTCGAGGCCTCGCCGAGTATCGGGTACAACGACACCCGCGTGTTGATGACCTACGATCTGGGCGACGCTCCCGGCGTCAACACGTGGTGCCGATCCGGTCACGGCGTTCCCGAGTGCGGTGCCTGACGTACCGCCGTCACTGCGATTCTGGCCGCATGGCCGATGGCCTGATCGACCAGCGGGAGGTACAGGTCCATCCGCGCTGCCCTGGTGAACACCGACACCGCGACGGGCGTCTCGCCTGGAAACGACACCACGGCAACCTCGTTGCGAATGGGCCCGATGGTTCCGGTCTTGCCCGCGACCTGCACATCCGGGTACGGGATTCCGCTGCGAATTCTGTGCGGCCATACCTGCTGAGCCAGAACCGCTTTCATGTAGAGACACTGCGCCGTCGATGCCGCGGTGCCCAGCCAGATCGAGCGCAGAACGGTGTTGCTGTCACGAGGTGTGGTGCACGAGGTGTACGCCGGATCGAAACCCGAGCTGTCGACCACCGTGTAGTTGCTGGCCAGTAGGCCCACCGCTTCGTCCGCGTTCAACCGGCCGGTATCCCGGACGATCTGATCACCCAGTTGTTTCGTGCCACCCACGATGCGCGTGTGTTCGAGTTCGAGATCGTCGATCACTCGGGTGAGTGCATCGAGCCCCACTGCGCCGAGAAGTGCGTCGGCAGCGGCATTGTCGGAGACGGTGATCATCGAGCGTGCGATGTCCCGCCAACTCATGGTCACCGGATCCGCGAAACTCGAGATGCCGGTCGGCCCGGGACTGCACTGTGCCGGAACGAGTCGCACCGAATCGGTTGCAGTCAAGGATCCTTCGTCGAACGCACGCGCAGCGGCAACGAGCAGCACGATCTTCCACACCGACGCGGCGACGACGGGGTCGTCTCCCTCGTAATCGACGGCCGTGCCGATGCCGTCGATCCGCTCGGCGCGTACCCAACCACGACAGCCTGCGTCGGCGAATACGGCGCGCAGCTGTTCGTCGGTCGTATTCACTTGTCGGCCTGCAACAGGATTCGGTCGATGAGATTCACCAGAGACTCGGCCTCGTCGTTGCGGCGCACGATCCGCACTCGCAGGGCAACGTCGTCGGACGAGAGGTCGAGTTGTTCGGTGCCAGGCAGTACCGGACTCGCGGCAGGTACGAGCCCGAAGCATCGACCTGACGCAACGCTGATCGTGACGGCGCGAAAGGTGTTCGCAACGAACACCTCTGGATCGAGGGCGTGGCGCCGAAACGCATCGAGCAGCAGGTCGTGTGCAGGTGGATTCGCAGCCCGTGGTGTAGTGGCGAAGGCGAGGTCGGACAACATGGTCAGTCGCGGCCGCGCCGCTCGGGCCGACCTGTGACCGACAGGAACGCTGACCCGCCGGGGTAACGCAATCACTGGTCCGGCCACCAGTCGATCGAGTACCACCGGGTGATCGATCACGGCAACGTCGAGTTCGTGTGATCGCACCCGGTCCAGCAAAGACACTGCACCGCCGGTCTCCACCCGCGCTTGGACTCCGACGGACGCGGCGATACGTGCGGCCAGTGCATCGTCCAGCTGGGGGATGAGGCCGATGCGGACCGTCTCGGACGCGGCGAGTGACTCTGCCGTGGTGGTCAATCGGCGTGCGTCGTCGACGATCAAGCGAGCCCGTGGCAACAGCGCAGCCCCGTGCTCGGTGATGGCGGCACCGTCGGGTGTCCGCTCCACGAGTACGACACCGAGGTGCTTCTCCAGGGTCTTGATCGCCCGAGACACCGGTGGCTGCGTCACGCCCAGAGCCGCCGCTGCGCGCCCGAAGTGGCGTTCCTCGGCGACGGCGACAAAGTACTGGAGATGGCGAACAAGATCCACCGACCTATTGAAACACGTCTACCTGCCGCGATACCGAAGTGGAATGACGAAGCCATGCCTCGGGACTTGGCCCGGAGGCGAGAGGGTGTGATCGCATGACCCCATGCGTACTTCGACATCCACCCGACTGATCACCGTGATCGCAGCGGCGGCGCTGACTGCCGGAGTGGCCTGTTCCTCGACGGCCACCACCGAACCGCCGCAGACGGCCGCGAGCACCGCCCAGTCCACCACCGAACAAGCCTCGGCCGAACAGAACTATCTCGAACTCGAGGCCAGGGACACTGCGCGGCTCGGCGTCAGTGTCCTCGATCTCGCGACCGGTTCCACTCAGAGTTACCGCGGCGACGAACGTTTCGCGTTCTGCTCCACCTTCAAGGTGTATGCCGTCGGTGCCGCACTCGCCGCCGTCGATGCAGGCAGGTTACAGCTCACCGACACCAGAACGATCACCGCCGAGGACAAGGTGCCCGAATCGGCGGTCGATTGGGCCCCAGGCTCGGTAGTCACCATCGCAGACCTGGCAGCGGCCGCATTGACCAAGAGCGACAACACATCCGGCAATCTACTGATTCGCGAGGCGGGCGGCACCGCGGCACTCACCGATTTCGCACGATCACTCGGTGACACCGAGTTTCGCCTCGATCGCACCGAGCCGGAATTGAACACGGCCATCCCGGGTGATCCACGGGACACAACGACACCCAACTCGCTGGCCGCCGGCTACCGAACCCTGCTCGACGGCGATGTTCTGACCGAGGCCTCGCGCAAGCAGCTGCTCGAGTGGATGGGCGACACCGAGACGTCCACCGCCCGGTTCCGGGCTGGCATTGCGCCGCAATGGACTTCGGCCGACAAGACCGGTACCGGTAGCTACGGCGTCTCCAACGATGCCGGACTGCTCTTCGGACCGGACGGGCAGAGGATCCTGCTGGTCGTGCTCAGCGCGACGACGTCGGGGGTGGAAGATTCGCCGGCCATGAACCCCTTGGTAGCCGACGCCACCAGCGCAGCCGTGGAACAGGTGGAGTGAATCAGCCCTCGGCGCGTCGAACGGCGTCGACCAACGGGACGAGATCCGGCTCGTCGGATGCTTCGTCCAGAGCCTCGCGCAACGCCGCATCGTTGGTCGGCCGCGCTGCCTCGAGCAGGGCCAGGCCTTCTTCGCTGACGTCGGTGTAGATACCGCGGCGATCGGTGGGGCACAGGTACCGCGTGAGCAGCCCCCGATCCTCGAGCCGAGTGACCAGGCGGGTCGTCGCGCTCTGGCTCAGTACGACGGCGTCGGCCACCTGCTTCATCTGGAGGTGACCGCCGACCCCGTCGTGCTGCCTGCCCAGGACGTCGAGCAACCAGTACTCGCGCGCGCTGAGATTGTGGTTGGTCTGCAGCGCTCGCTCGATGCGGCTTTCGATACGTCCGTGCAGGACGGCAAGCGCAAGCCAATTCTGCGCAAGGGCAGTCAGGGCGGGGTCGTGTGCGCTCATTGGTCGTGCCTTTCGATACCTGTACTCGTGACCACCCACCATACCGCGCCGACAATTAACGGCGTCTGCAATTACCTCTTCTACGAGGTTCGACGCGCGATGATGCGTCGAGCATGCGCGAGAACGGGTGCGTCGACCATCCGACCGCGGAAGGTGAAGACGCCGCGATTGTGTGCCACAGCGTCGAGCACGGCGGTGGCCCACTCGATCGCCTCGGGGGTCGGCGCGTAGGCGTCGCGAATGACCGGGATGTGGCTCGGATGAATGGCCACCTTGCCGTCGAAGCCGACGGCCACGGCGTCGTCGGCCTCCACACGCACCCCGTCGAGATCGGGGATGTCGAGGAACACCGAATCGAGCGCGAACACCCCCCGCGCCTTCGCGGCCAGTAGCGTCTGCGACCGAACATGCTGTGCAACATCGCGGTACGAGCCGTCGGTGTGCCTACTCGAATTGCCGCCCATGGCGGCCACCAGATCCTCGGCACCCCACATGGCACCGATGGCGTTGTCGGCCGCGAGTGCGTCGAACACCGTCATCGCGCCGAGCGGAGACTCGATCAACGCGACGACGTTCAACGGAGCCAGAGCGACAATCTGTTCGGCCGATTCGCATTTGGGCAGCATGACGGTTGTGTACTCGGTGTGCTTCAACGCCTGGAGATCGGCGGCCTGATCCTCGGTGCCGTGCGCATTGATGCGGACGATGGTGCGCGATGGGTCCAGAGCGGTCGACACTACGGACTCGCGAGCACCGGCCTTGTCCGCGGCACCGACAGCGTCTTCGAGATCGAGGATCACCACATCTGCTCGGGCTGAAGCCTTTTCGTATCGCTCGGGTCGGTCTGCCGGGCAGAACAGCCATGCCGGACCGGGCGGAACCCATGTCACGACGGGTCCTCCGAAGGTTGCATCCGAACCAACGTCTTGCGGACGGCGATGGCGACAATGTCTCCGTGCTGATTTCGCCCGGTATGAGTGAACGTCACGATGCCTTCGCCGGGGCGAGACTTGGATTCGCGCTTGTCCGAGATCACCGTCTCCGCGTACAGCGTGTCGCCGTGGAACAGCGGCTTGGGAAAGGAGACCTCGGAGAAGCCGAGATTGGCGACGATGGTGCCCTGGGTCAACTGCGTCACCGACAACCCGACGAGGGTCGAGACCGTGAACATCGAGTTCACCAGGCGCTGGCCGAAAGGTGTTGTCTCGCTGTAGGCGGCGTCGAGGTGCAAGGCTTGGGTGTTCATCGTCTGCGTGGTGAACAGTGTGTTGTCGGCCTCGGTGATGGTCCGTCCCGGGCGGTGTTCGTAGACGGTGCCCAGTTCCATCTCCTCGAACCACAGGCCGCGTTGGCGAATGCGCTTGTCGCTCACAGTCCCAGGCTCCGGGCGATCAGCATCAGTTGGACCTCGGTTGTACCCTCACCGATTTCGAGGATCTTGCTGTCGCGGTAATGACGGGCGACGACGTACTCGTTCATGAAACCGTAGCCGCCGTGGATCTGCGTGGCATCGCGCGCGTTGTCCATTGCCGCCTCGGAGGCGACGAGCTTGGCGATGGACGCTGCCTTCTTGAACGGCTTGCCCGCCAACATCAATGCCGCTGCGTCGTAGTAGGCAGTCCGAGCAGTGTGGGCACGGGCCTCCATGCGGGCGATCTTGAACGAGATCGCCTGATTGCGGGCGATCGGAGCACCGAAGGCCTCACGCTCCTTGGCGTACTTGACGCTCTCGTCCACGCAGCCTTGCGCGGCACCGACCGATACCGCAGCGATCGCGATCCGGCCTTCGTCGAGGATGTGCAGGAAGTTCGCGTACCCGCGACCTTCCTGGCCGAGCAGGTTCTCCTGGGGTACGCGCACATCGGTGAAACTGAGCGGGTGTGTGTCGGACGCATTCCAACCGACCTTGTTGTACGCAGCCTCCGCGACGAAGCCCGGGGTGTCGGTGGGCACCAGGATCGAGGAGATCTGCTTGCGTCCGGTTGCCTCGTCGACGCCGGTTACCGCGGTGACGGTGACGAGCTCGGTGATGTCGGTACCGGAGTTGGTGATGAATTGCTTGCTGCCGTTGATGATCCAGTCACCGCCGTCACGCTTGGCGGTGGTCTTGGTGCCGCCCGCGTCACTACCCGCACCGGGCTCGGTCAGACCGAACGCGGCCAGGGCTTCACCCGCTGTGAGCTTGGGCAGCCACTGCTCCTTCTGCGCATCGTTGCCGAAGCGGTAGACGGGCATGGCACCGAGCGAGACGCCGGCTTCGAGCGTCATCGCGACACTCTGATCGACCTTACCGAGCTCCTCGAGTGCCAGGCACAGGGCGAAGTAGTCGCCGCCCATGCCGCCGTATTCCTCGGGGAACGGCAGACCGAACAGGCCCATCTCGGCCATCCCAGCGACGACCTCGTACGGAAACGAGTGCTCCGCGTCGTGTTTCGCCGAGACCGGCGCGACGACCGTCCGGGTGAAGTCGGCAACGGACTTCACCAGTTGCTGGTACTCGTCGGGCAGATTCGACGAAGACAGATGATCGGTCATGGCTGGTCCTGTTCGGTGTCGGTGGGAACGATTCGGGCGAGGACTTGGTCTACGCGGACCTGATCCCCCACTGCAACGGTGAGTTCGACGGTGCCGTCGATGGGCGTGGTCAAGGTGTGTTCCATCTTCATCGCCTCGACGAC
Source organism: Rhodococcoides fascians A25f (assembly GCF_000760935.2). Taxonomy (NCBI): domain Bacteria; kingdom Bacillati; phylum Actinomycetota; class Actinomycetes; order Mycobacteriales; family Nocardiaceae; genus Rhodococcoides; species Rhodococcoides fascians. The sequence continues at coordinate 602,675 of NZ_CP049744.1, forward strand.
GACGATGGCCGAGCCTGCGGTGACGGCGCTGCCGGAGGTGGTTCCGATCGCGATGATCGAACCCGGCATCGGTGAGAGGATCTCGGCGTCCCCGGAGTGCGCTTCGTTCTCGCGCACACTGGGCTCGGCGATCCGATCGACACGCCAGGTACCCCGAGAGCTGGAAACCCAGGTGGCCGAACCGATTCGGGCGAACGTCATCGTTTCGCGTCGATCGTCGAGTACCACATCCACCGATTCTCCGGCGGCCACGGCTCGCAGAGTGCGCGGTATTCCGTCGTCGACGACGACCGTTGCCGCATCGAGTGTCCCGGTGATGGACACGTGGGCAGTGCGACCTCCCGATGCCAGACGGCAGTGGAACGGCGCGTGCGCTCCCACACGCCATCCCGACGGCGTACCCCAGATGTCGTGGCCTGCCGCCTGCCACACATCGAGCCAGGCGATAGCCGCGGCCGCGATCAGCGCCTCGTCGGTTGCCTCGGCGGCGACGAAATCCTCGACCCGGCGGTCGAGCAGTCCGGTGTCGAGGTTGCCGGCTCGAACGTCGTTGTCGACGAGCAGGAATCGCGCGAACTCGATGTTCGTGACAACTCCGAGCACGGCAGTGTCGGCGAGCGCCCGATCCAAGGTACGCAGGGCCGTGCTGCGGTCTGGGCCGTAGGCAATGACCTTCGAGAGCATCGGGTCGTAGTTGCTGCCCACCTCGGTTCCGACGGCGAGGCCGGAGTCGACGCGGATGCCGGGGCCGGTGGGTTCACGCAATCCGACGACGGTGCCGCCGGTGGGGAGGAATCCGCGGCCGGGATCCTCGGCGTAGACGCGGGCCTCGATGGCGTGGCCGGTCAGCTGAATGTCGTTCTGGCTCAGAGTGAGCGCTTCACCGGCAGCCACCCGGACCTGCCATTCCACGAGGTCGAGGCCGGTGACCATCTCGGTGACCGGGTGCTCGACCTGCAGGCGGGTGTTCATCTCCATGAAGAAGAACTCGTCCGGGCTGTCCGCCGAGACGATGAATTCGACCGTGCCGGCACCCGAATAGTCGACGCTTCGGGCGGTGTTGCACGCGGCCTCGCCGATGCGCGCCCGGGTCTGTTCGTCGAGCAGCGGTGACGGTGCTTCCTCGATGACCTTCTGATGTCGCCGCTGCAGACTGCATTCGCGTTCGCCCAGATGGATGACGTTGCCGTGTCCGTCGGCGAGGATCTGCACCTCGATATGCCGAGGCCGCAACACGAATCGTTCGAGGAAGAGGGTGTCGTCACCGAAGGACGAGGCCGCTTCGCGGCGAGCGCTCGTCAATGCCGCGGGGAGGTCCTCGGCGCGCTCGACCAGACGCATGCCCTTGCCGCCGCCACCTGCGGACGGCTTGACCAGCACCGGGAACCCGACGTCCGGCGCGCCGGCGATGAGGTCCTCGTCGGACAGTCCGGGTCGGGAGATGCCGGGTACGACCGGGACGCCGAAGGCGCTGACGGCGGCCTTGGCGGCGATCTTGTCGCCCATCACTTCGATGGCCTTGGCCGGAGGTCCGAGGAAGGCGATTCCCGCTGCGGCACAAGCGGTTGCGAATTCCGAGTTCTCGGACAGGAAGCCGTATCCGGGATGAATTCCCTGTGCGCCGGTGGCTTTCGCGGCGGCGATCACCTTGGCGATGTCGAGGTAGCTCTCGCGAGCGCTGGCGGGGCCGAGTCGTACTGCGGTATCGGCTTCGCGGACGTGCCGGGCGTCGGCGTCCGCGTCGCTGTAGACGGCGACGGTGCGAATCCCCATGCGACGCAACGTGCGTGCCACTCGGACGGCGATCTCGCCTCGGTTGGCGATCAGAATGGTGTCTATCGTGGTCATGTCTCTCACATCCTGAAAACGCCGTAGGAGACCGGCTCTAGCGGCGCATTCGCGCACGCCGAGAGAGCCAGTCCGAGAACCTGCCTGGTATCGGCGGGGTCGATGATGCCGTCGTCCCAGAGCCGGGCCGTCGAGTAGTAGGGGTTGCCCTGACTTTCGTACTGATCCCGGATCGGAGCTTTGAACGCTTCCTGGTCTTCGTCGCCCCACGGCTTGCCCGCTGCATCGAGCTGGTCGCTGCGCACGGTGGCGAGCACCGATGCGGCCTGTTCACCGCCCATCACCGAGATGCGGGCGTTGGGCCACATGAACAGGAAGCGGGGCGAATATGCTCTGCCGCACATGGAGTAGTTGCCTGCACCGTACGAGCCGCCGATGACGACGGTGATCTTCGGGACGCGGGCGCAGGCCACGGCCGTCACCATCTTCGCGCCGTGTTTTGCGATGCCGCCTGCCTCGTAGTCGCGGCCGACCATGAAGCCGGTGATGTTCTGCAGGAAGACGAGCGGGATGCTGCGCTTGTCGCACAGTTCGATGAAATGTGCGCCCTTCATGGCAGATTCGGCGAACAGGACACCGTTGTTGGCGATGATTCCGACGGGATGGCCGTGGAGGTGGGCGAATCCGGTGACGAGTGTCTTGCCGTATTCGGCCTTGAACTCGTCGAATTCGCCTGCGTCGACCACTCGGGTGATCACCTCGCGCACGTCGTACGGGGTGCGAGGATCGGTGGGCACGACGTCGTAGATCTCGCTCTGATCGGCAACGGGCTCGCGGGTGGTGACGACGTCCCATGGCCGCGTGGTGCGGGGTCCGAGAGTGGAAACGATGCGGCGCACGCGTCGCAGTGCGTCTCGATCGTCGTCGGCCAGATGGTCGGTGACGCCGGAGATCTTCGAGTGCAGATCACCACCGCCGAGTTCTTCGGCCGTGACGACCTCGCCGGTCGCGGCCTTCACCAATGGCGGGCCGCCGAGGAAGATCGTGCCCTGGTTCCTGACGATGATCGCTTCGTCGCTCATCGCAGGCACGTAGGCACCGCCCGCGGTGCAGGAGCCCATGACGGCAGCGATTTGCGCAATCCCTTTGGCGCTCATGGTCGCTTGGTTGAAGAAGATGCGGCCGAAGTGGTCGCGGTCGGGAAACACCTCGTCCTGACGCGGCAGGAATGCGCCGCCCGAGTCGACGAGGTAGATGCACGGGAGGGTGTTCTGCAACGCGATTTCCTGAGCGCGCAGATGCTTCTTGACCGTCATCGGGTAGTAGGTGCCGCCCTTGACCGTCGCGTCGTTGGCGATGATCACGCACTCGCGTCCGGAGACGCGGCCGATGCCGGCGATCACACCGGCACCGGGGCATTCGTCGTCGTACAAACCGTTGGCGGCCAGTGGGGCGATTTCCAGGAATGGGCTGCCCGGATCCAGCAGCTCGTCGACGCGGTCGCGGGGGAGCAGCTTGCCGCGGGCGATGTGTCGCTGCCGGGACTTCTCGTTGCCGCCCAGGGCCGCGGCGGCGAGCCGGTCGGCGAGTTCGCTGGTGAGAAGCTCGTGATCTGCGCGGTTGGCAGCGGTATCGATCGCCATGAGGTGCACGCCTTAGGGGTCGGACGTCGGTGTCGCAGGAGTTGAGTTAATGGTTGATAACTGACATGATAGTAAACTACGATTAACTGAGTGTCCAGGGTCGAGGGGGTGCAGGAGTTGGAAAAGCCGACGACCGTGCGCGAGCAACGCAAGGCCGAGCGCCGGCAACAATTGCTCGACGCCGCGGCATCGCTGTTCGCCGATCGCGGGTTCACCTCCGTGCGGCTAGAGGATCTGGGTGCGGCAGTCGGAATAAGCGGTCCCGCCGTCTATCGCCACTTTCCGAACAAGGAGGCGGTGCTCGTCGAATTGATGGTCGGAATCTCGGAGTATCTGCTCGACGGCGGCCGCGAGGTGGTCGGCCGAGAGGCCGTCGACTCGGGGACAGTGTCGGCCTTGGTGGAGTTCCACCTCGATTTCGCTTTCGAGACACCGGCATTCATTCGCATCCAGGATCGCGACCTGCAGAGCCTGCCCGAGGGAGCTCGACGCAAGGTGCGCCGAATGCAGCGCGAGTACGTGGAACTGTGGGTCGAGGTGCTGTGTGCCGTCGACCCGGAGTTGAACGAGGCCGATGCGCGCACCACAGCGCACGCGGTCTTCGGCCTGATCAACTCGACGCCCTACAGCGCGGGGCGTACTCCGTCACGAAGTGCTCGGCCGGTGTTGCGAACAATGGCACTGGGGGCTCTGGGGGTACGGAACTGACCTGAGTGTCCACAATTCACCTCACCGATCGCGATCCCGCCTGCGGACGCAAATTGTGGACACTGACTGCACCTACACTGCCGCGTGTTCGGTTTCGTCCGCGTGCTGTCGGGTGGGCTCGGGCGAGCGTGCGCGACGGGACCCGATCATCCCGGCGGCAACGGCACCGACGAGGCAGGCCCCACCGACCGTGTATCCCAATAACGGTCCGCGAGAAGTCAACCAGGCCAGTTTGTTCGCTGCATCGCGCGCCGAGGCCACCTGCTCCGAGCGGCCCGTCTCGTCCAGGGCGATCGACGCCTTGAAAATGGTGACCTCGGGGATCTTCGGATCTCTCGCGAAGTACTGGTACGGGGTTTCCCTGCCCCACACCAGGCTTCCGCTTCTGGGTTCGACGTAGATGTCGCGAACGTTCGAGTACCACCGCTTCATCGTGATCGGTTCGTCCCCGTCGCCCAGTCCCCACTTCGATGCAGGCAGGGTCACCGAATTGATCGGCGATTGCGTCGTGGTCGAGAGGTCGGCTTCGGTCACGATCGATCGGAAGTGATAGATCGGCAGCCCCTCCATGGTGAGTTCCTCCACGAAGTTCGCCTCGAAGCTCGTCCACGCCGTCGCGTCGTAGACCGTGTACGTGATCGGCTGCGTATCGAAGGGAAAGCGATGCTGTAACCCTGTGCGCGGCAATGGAACAGCAGCCGAATCGACGGTGGTCTGTAGTGATCCCGCCGGCTCGACGGGTAAGCCCGTGCGCCGGTCGCTGGTCACTCGATCCACCGAGGCGGTCAGCAGGCTCTCGTCCCCGTCGCGGTCGGCGCGTCGCACCGTCGCTCCGACCTGGAAGGTGACGCGGTCCGCGTCGGAGGGATTTTCCACGGTGATGTACCGCTGGAGAACGAGGGGAACACCTGTTGCGATCGACAAGGGGCCGGGTCCCGTGATCGTCCTCGAGTCGAGGACCTCACCGCCTGCTCCGTCTGCCGTGGTGGCCACCGTGGTGGCTGCGATGTCGAGGGGAGTCACGGCCAGGCTGTCGTATACGAGGGTGGGCAGAAGGAGCGCAACGACGATCGCGAAGGATCCCAGTCCTGCGAGCACGCACATCGCGATTCTCACCCGTGACATGAACACCGTCCCAACTATTTTCGATTCCGGCCATCTCATCCTGCCGTGACGAAAGCGCCGAATGTCCGCTTCCGGGTTGTGACCTGTCAGCACGTTCGGGGGAAATGACAGAGACATCAACCGATGTTGAGACTGTGCCTCGCGGTGCACACTGGTGTCGATCGCGCTGAACAGGGGGACGACCATGGCGACCGGTATCGATCGAGGCACGGTGGTCGATCGCGGCAGCCGTTGGCGAACCATCGGGACGTTGCGAACCGGGCCCGGTTCTGCAGTCCTTCCTTTCGGCTGGGGACCGGCGATCGTGTTGGTCCTCGTGGCCTTCGTGGACCGTATCGAATTCAGCCTCGTCGCCGCGGTTCTTCCTCAGCTGCAGGCCGAATGGGGTTTCGGCGACGCGGTGGCGGGATCGCTGCCCAGTGCTTCCGCGATCGCCGCGGGCGTCCTGGCGATACCGGCTGCGTACTTCGCCGACCGTCACGATCGCGGCAGGATCGTGACCTGGGTCGTCGTTCTGTGGTCTCTGGCGACGCTGGGCTCGGCGCTTGCGCCCACCTTCCTGATCTTCTACCTCGTGCGGGTCGGTCTTGCCGCCGCGGAGGCGGTGGACAACCCGGCGAGCGCGAGTCTGCTTGCCGACTTCTATCCGCCTGCAACACGATCCACCGCGTTCGGTTGGTGGCGAACGTCCGCGTACCTGGGCGGCGCGGGCATCGTCCTGGGTGGTGTGCTGGCGGACTGGCTGGGCTGGCGCGGGGCGTTCATGGTCATGACGATCCCGGGACTGCTTGTTGCAGTGCTCGTCTCACGTCTGAAAGAACCCGAACGTGGATACGCCGACACGGTGGCAGCCCATGCAGACCCGAGCGCGCAGACTGCAGCACCGTCCGGGCCGCTGGGCTCGCAGATACGGCGAGTTCTGCCCATCCGAACGCTGTGGTTCACCGGAGCGGCTCTGACGGTCATGAGTCTGTCGATCGGTGGTCTGACCTTCTGGCTTCCGAGTCTGCTGCAACGCCGATACGGCCTGTCCGAATCGGCGGCCGCGACGGCGGGCGGAGGAATGACACTTGTGGGGATCGTTCTCGGCACGCTCGTCGCCGCGATGGCAACCCGACGAGCCATGATCGGGACCAGCCTCGCGCAGTGGCGAGTACTGCTCGGCGGTGGCGGGATTCTGCTGGGCAGCGTCTTCATGTCGATTGCCCTCGGAATGAACTCCACGGTG